>NZ_JBQXYF010000004.1:0-372678 GCF_052645355.1 Halomonas sp. V046 | reverse complement strand
CGGTGTTGGCACTCTCATTGTCGCTGGAAACGGCAGTGACGGTGGTCTGGTCGGCCCCCAGGGTGTCGGCCCCGGCGTCGTTGGCGGCCCCCTCGATCACGTTGCCGCCGACCGTGGCGGTCTCCTCACTGATGGCGTTGGCGTCGGCCGTGGCCTCCGGAGCATCGTCGGCAATAGCGATGCTAAGATTCCCCGACGCCTCACTACCGTTGTCGTCGGTGACTACAAGGGCCACCGTCTCGGTAAAACCTGTATCGCCCGCTCCTTCCTGCGAGTCGTTGTCGACGCGGGTGTCCAGGGTATAGCTGTAGCTCACCGTGCCACCGGCGGCGTCACCCTCAAAGCCGGTGAGGGTCAATACACCGTAAGGAGTGTCCACCACCACAGGGGCATCCGCGGAAAGACCCTGCATCTGCGACAGCGTCAAGGACTGATCCCCCACCCGGACGCTGGCCACCCCATCCACGCTGGTAAACGCGAAACTGCCGGTCTGGGTCAGCGCCGCGCTGTCGGCTTCGCTGCCGTTGGCCAGGTTGGCTTCGTTCACCGCCACGTCACTGCCTTCGGAGGCAAGCCCAGTCAGACTCACGCCGTCATCCGTGGCGTTCACGGTGATGGTCAGGGTCGCCGGAGAGGTGTCCCCGTCGGCGTCAGTCAGAGTGTAGGTAAAGGTCTCGGTCAGCGTCTCGTCACCACTGAGCGCCTGCACACGCGGGTCACTGTTGTCAAGCTGATAGCTCCAGCTGCCGTCACTGTCGAGCGTCAGGGTACCGTACTCGCCGGTCTCGGCAGGCGCGTCCAGAGCCACGCTGGCCGGCTGATCATCAGTGCTATCAGCGCCACGGGTATCGTTGGTCAACACGTTGCCGGTGATCGCCTGGCCGCTATCCTCAGCCACGCTCGCACGGTCATCGACCGCCGTCGGCACGTCGTCCTGTACCTGGATGGTCAGGCTCGACTCCGCCGTATCCGTATCGCTGTCGGTCACGGTGATCGCGAAGGCATCCTGCAGGCCATCGGCCCCGGTGCCCTGTTCCGTGTGGTCTTCGGTGTTGCCGTCCAGCGTGTAGGACCAGCTGTATTCGCCGTCGCTTTCGGTCACGGTCAAGGTGCCATAGTCACCGTCGACGGTGCCGCCAGCGGTCACGTTAACGCCGTTGATCACCAGCGACTGCAGGGTGTCGCCACCGGTGGTGATAGCGAGCGTCCCGGTGGTGGTCTGACTGTTGCTGCCCTCGGCGCTGCCCCCCTCAAGGCCCGACTCGCTGACGCTGAACTGGCCACCGGCGGTACCCGGACTCGTGTCCGGCACGCTGATGGTCGGCTCGGAGTCCTCCGCCACGGTGACGGTAAAGACCGCGTCACTGGTGTCGCCGTCACCATCGGTGATGGTGTAGTCGATCACCGCATCGCCTTCGAAGCCATCGGCCGGGGTAAAGGTGACCTCACCGGTGTCGGTATCGATCGCGACGCTGCCCTGGCTCGGGTCACGCAGCGTGGCCCTGGTCAGGCTTGCGTCGTCGGCCCCTTGAATGTCGCTGGAGCCATCGACGTTGGTCAGGACGTTATACGTCACCGCGGCATTTTCGTCGGTCTCGGTGGCATCATCGATGGCCGTCGGCACATCATCTTCGATGGCGATGTCGAGTGAGCCAGTCGCGCTACTGCCATCGCTATCCGTTACCGTGATGGCGATGCTATCGACCACGCCATCATCGGTAGCGCCGGCGGTGGAATCGTTGTCGACGTTGTCGTTGAGGACATAGGAGTAGCTGACGGTGCCGCCGCTCTCGCTTCCACTGAACCCGGTGAGAATCAAGGTGCCAAGCGCGGTGTCGATAACCAAGGGGTTGGTCGACAAGTCGTTGAGTCGATCGAGTCCGATCGGGCCACTATCACCGATGCTGAGCGCACCCAGGCCATCGGGCGACGTGAAGGAAAAACTGCCATTGCGGGTCAAGCCCGCGGCATCGGGTGCGCTACCACCCGGCAAGTTTGCCTCGCTGACGGTCTGTTCGACCGCCGCAAACCCGACATCGCTACCGGCCCCGCCGGTATCCGGTCCTGCACCAGACGGGCCGTCCAGGCCACTCAAGGTAACCGGTTCGTCGACGTCCGCCGCCGCACCACCACCATCCTGAGGAACGACCTCGACGCTGTCGCGCTGAACACCGTACTCGTAGGAAAGCGGGGAGACTTGCTCGACTATCCTCAGCAGGCGGACAAAATCGCTACCGCCTTCGGCGCCCGCGCCACCGCCGGCATCCCCGGCAGCCGGCGCTTCAAGGGCCTCAAGCAGGTCTCCCTCGCCGGCTTCGATCGCCGCAATCAGCGCAGCCACCTCAGGATCAGCGATGTTCTCTGCCCCATCGCCACCGCCATCGCCCTGAGCAATCTCCGCGGTCATTCGTACCTGCATGGCATCGACAAGCTCGGTCGCTGGGCGGCCATCATCGAATACGAGGCTGACGCGAGCCCCGTCGGCGGTCACTACTGTTTCGCCATCACGAAGAACATCGCCTTCCTGGAGTAAACGCAGATTCCCATCGGCATCCTTGGCCCAAGCTTTTCCGGATACGGCGGCAACGGTAGCAACGATCATATGGCGACTCTCAACAAGACAGGTGACCTAACGGGGCAATAAACTCAGTTTTGTGCACGATCGACTATAAATGCAGTCGAGCTACTCCAATATCGTACTAGAGGACAGTATCCATCCTGAATGAAGGAAACAAAAAAACAAAAAATCTGTTATTTAACAGATTGTTAAGCAATAAACTGGCTATCACCACGGGTACCAAAGCACTCCTGGCACGTGCACCATCGCCGCCTCGGTCCCAGAGTCACCGCCGAACGACCGCTTTCGACCCACCTATAAATTGCTACACATGCATAGTTTCTCCGCCATCTGAGCAAACCACACGGTGACCGAGCCGATACCCTCTGCCGCCAAACCTGGGACAGCCGTTGCCCCGCGCAGGATCGCGACACAAAGGCGCCCGTGCCGCACGACCACGCATACGGCACGCACGCGGCGCAACACAAAAGGGGGACACCGAAGATGGGTGGCACCGACCGCGCGCACCGGCCTAGGTGCAGGGGGCGGCGACGAGCGAAGCGTCTGGGCTAGCGGGTCAAGGCGACCGGGCCAAGCATATAGGCGAGGCAGCCGGGCCAAGCGTCTGGGCTAAGCGTCTGGGCGAAGCCACCAGGCTAAGCATAGGGACGAGGCGACCGGGCTAAGCATCTGAGCTAAGCGTCTGGGCTAGCGGGCCGAGGCCGCCGAAGGAAGGTCTGAAGATTACCGATATGCCACTGCACCAATAGCGCAACGGGTCCTCGAAACGACAACGCCCCGCGCGGCACAATAGCCGGCGCGGGGCGCATCATGGTGCGCTAAAGGACGCGATCAGCCCTCGGCGAGACGCCACTGCAACGTTTCTCCGGCGCGCAGGGGCACCAGCGTCTTGCCCTCACCGAAGGGCAGCTCCGCCGGCACCTGCCAGGGCGTCCTTTGCAAGGTGATGCGATCGGCATTGCGCGGCAATCCGTAGAAGTCCGGGCCGTGGTGGCTGGCGAATCCTTCCAGGCGATCCAGGGCGCCCGCGTCATCGAAAGCGGTGGCATAGAGCTCGATGGCGGCGAAGGCCGTATAGGCCCCCGCACAGCCACAATCGGTTTCCTTAGCGTCTCGCGCGTGGGGAGCGCTATCGGTGCCGAGGAAGAAGCTCGCGTCGCCGGAGGTAGCGGCTTCGACCAGCGCCTGGCGGTGACGCTCACGCTTCAGTATCGGCAGGCAGTAATAATGGGGGCGAATCCCCCCGACCAGCATGTGGTTGCGGTTGTACAGCAAGTGATGTGCCGTGATCGTGGCACCGATATTGGCCGGCGCCTCTGCGACAAAGCGTGCCGCCTCGGCGGTAGTAATGTGTTCAAACACCACTCGCAGCGTCGGATGCCGTTCCAGCAACGGCTTCATCACTCGCTCGATAAACACCGCCTCGCGATCGAAGATATCGATCTCGGCATCGGTTACCTCACCGTGCACCAGCAGTGGCATGCCCAACCGCGCCATGGCACGGATGGCCTCATCGCAATGCCTAAGGTCGGTCACCCCGGAATCCGAGTTGGTCGTGGCGCCGGCCGGATAGAGCTTCACCGCACGCACCTTGCCGCTGGCCCAGGCCGTCTCAATATCCTCGGCGCTGGTGCGATCGGTCAGGTACAGCGTCATCAGGGGCTCGAACTTCGAACCCTCGGGCAACGCGGCGAGAATGCGCTCACGATAGGCCAAGGCCAGCGCGAGATCCGTCACCGGCGGCTTGAGATTCGGCATGATGATGGCGCGCCCCATCTGGCGGGCGGTGTCGGCGGCCACAGCATCGAGCGCCTCGCCATCGCGCAGGTGAAGGTGCCAGTCGTCGGGGCGGGTCAGGGTAATCGCGTTCACGGGCTGTCCTGTCGTCACGGGTCGATATATGCCGACGCAGTATACCTCAATGACCTGTCCCTCTGGCCCCAAGGCGGCAATTTTGGCGTATCATCGGCGGGCCACTGTTTTCGTGAGGCCCCCATGCCGAAGGTACGTCACTACGCCGATCTCGTCGCCACCCTGGCCGGCCTGATGTGGCTTATGCTGTATTGGTCGATCAGCATTTCACTGCATATCGGCACGCCAGAGCCCGCGCTGGCGGCACTGTTGGCGCTCGGCAGCATGATCCTGGTGAGCTTTGCCCACCGCCCCGTGCGGGTAATGCTCAGCCGCTACCACGTGCGCAAGCGCCGCACCGAGATGTGGATGCACATCCTCGCCTTGCCCCTGACCCTGGCATTCTTGTTCGCCATCGTCATCGACCACCTGCTCACGCCGATGAGCGGGGCGCAGAAGATGCTGCTGTTCAACGTGCTCGCCACCGCCAGCTGGCTCGTGTTCCTGGTCACCTTGCTGGTGAAGCTGATGGTTCGCAACGTCCAGGATCGTCGCGGACGAGACGATGACTCCGGCACAGACACGGATGCTGACACAACAACCAACACCGGCATCACCGCGACCAGCGATGAGGCACGGCTAGAGGCAAGCGATGAGGCTCGGCTAGAGGCAAGCGTTGCCTCGGCGCCGCCACCCGGCCATGAAGACGCCCGTCAGCGCGCCGATGAGACACCGGCCGCCGACGCTACTGACAAGCCGAGCGATACCACCCCGCCCCATCGCTAATCGACTATCGCGAATCAGCCATCGCCATGGTCGGCCGGCGCTAAATCCGGCCATCGCCCGGCCATCGCTCAGGCTGACGCATGCCTGGGTCGCTCATGTGGCCACAACCCCACGACAACCGCTGCCGCCGCCCGCATTCACCGTGGGGCCCTCACCCTCGGGTCCTACGCGCAGGAGACCGCCCCGCCGGGGACCAGCGGCGCCGGAACACTCTTGCCAGAACAAGCTCGCCAGAACACTCTCACCAATACAACGACGCGACACACAGCGACAGCGTCAGACCAAGAAGGGCCACCGCTATTGCGCTGGCCCTTCTGGTGCCGGGTTCCCCCATGCTCATGCGCCGGAAACCGGCCACGTCGGCGCTACCGACCATGGCCCCCGGAGCCGACGTCGCCGCTTCCTCGATCCGAAGCCCTTTTCTGCCGAAGCCCCTTGCTCCGAAGCCCCTTGCTCCGAAGCCCCTTGCTCCGAAGCCCCTTGCTCCGAAGCCCCTTGCTCCAAAGCCCCTTGCTCCGAGACCCTTTGGCGCACCGGGCTAGAAACGCTCCACCCGGAACGGCGCCATATCGATGTCCGGGGTCTCGCCTTCGATCAGTTGGGTCAACAGGTGCCCGGTCGCCGGCCCCAGGGTGAAGCCTTGATGACCATGGCCACAGGCCAACCATAGGCCTGGCTGGCTAACCACCGGTCCAATCACCGGCTTCATGTCGGGGGTGCAAGGCCGAGCCCCTTTCCAGGGCTCCGCCTCGACGCGGTCCCCTACCGGGAACAGATCCCTCGCACTGCGCTCGGCGGCCGCCAACTGACTCGGGTGCGGCGGTGCATCGAGTCGCTCCAACTCGGCCCCGGTGGTCAGTCGGATCCCCGCCTGCATCGGCGCCAGCACATAGCCGACCTCGGCATCCATCACCCAGTGCGACAGTCGGCGTTGCTCCGAGTGCGCGTAGTGCATGTGGTAGCCACGCTTGACGAACAGCGGAATCGACAGGCCCAACTTCCCCATCCATTGCTGAGACCATGGCCCCAGCGCCATCACCAGCGTCTCGGCAACGAGGTCGCCGCCCGATGTCGTCACCCGCCAGCCCTCGCCGTCCTTGCTGACGTGCGTCACATCCGCCTGGAGAATCGTTCCGCCATCTTCCTCGAAGGCCTTGGCGTAGGCCGCTACCAGCGCCCCCGGGTCGGCCACCGTCCAAGGATCGAGCCAGTGAATCGCGCCAGCCAGCGGCCGCTTCAGGTGCGGCTCGCACTCGGCCAGCGCCTGCCCGTCGAGCACCGCGTATTGAATGCCGAAACGCTCACTGTCGGCCTTGGCCTGGTCCGCGCGCTCCTTGAGCCCCGCCTCGCTGCGGTAGACCTCGAGCCAGCCATCGCGGCGCACCAGCGACTCCGCACCGGCGGCCTCGATCATGGCGCCATGTGCCTTGAGGCACTGACCGATCAAGGCGGCGTACTGCGGCACGATACGATCGTATCGACCCGGCGCAGAGTTGTGCCAGTAACGCAGCAGCGGCCCAGCGGTCGACAGCATCGCCTTGGGACGATAGCGGATGTCCACCTGGCGATTGGGCACCACCCTCAGCAACGTGCCCAGATCCCTCGGAAACGGATACGGGCGTACGGCCTCGCGCTGAATGATCCCGGCGTTCCCATACGAGGTTTCACGGCCCGGCTCACGGCGGTCGACCAGGGTCACTTGATGGCCCCGCTGTTTCAGGTGCCAGGCGACTGAAACGCCGACCATGCCGGCTCCTACCACGACGATCTCACGCGACATCCGATCTCTCCTCTCAAGCCTCCCTCAGGATTTCCCCGGGGCTTCCTGGCAAGTTCCCTGGCGTTCTCTATCCGCCCTTCGGGGTGGACACGGCAGGATCATGTTCGGGGCAGGGGCGCTACGCCCGACTAGGCGTCGTCGATGGCACTCATCGCCCCATGCACCGCAACATCATCCCCAAGACTGCTCTAGACGCAGTGATTTCCATTGTAACCCTCGGCCCACTGCAGATGCTTGCCCCAGAATCAGATTCTCGGATCACCAGGACGCTTCATTTTTTAGCGCTCGCCTCGGCGCGATTCTGCTCGATGATGCGCGTGCGCACGAAATCCGAGTGACTCACGTGCAGCAGGTCTGCCAGGGCGCGAATACGGTGCTCCTCGAGTGCATCCTTCTCGCCGTCGGCATAAGCCAGGGCCCACATCTCCTGAACCAGCGCGACCCGTGAACGGTAGCCACAACCGTCGCGCAGCTCGCGCACAAACCGGTGGTGGTCCACCGCACCATCGGCTTCGTCACGCGCCAACGTCATCAGCTCATCAAGCGCCTTCTCGTCCAGAGCGAAGCGCTCGGTCAGCTGACGCCGCATCAACGCGAGCTCGGCCTCGTCGAGGCGGTAATCCGCGCGCACCACCTCACACAGCAGCACCGCCGTCGCCAACGTCAGGTCCGGCGGCGGCGACTCGCTGGCATCTTGTGTCATATCGTTGATCCAACGCTGCAAGGACGCCATCATCGCCATCAGGATTCTCCTCGTTCGATTATCATAGGCACTGTCACGGGGCGCGCCCGGGGCCAGCGTATTGCGGGCGCCTGGTTACAGGTACCCGGCAAGCCGACGTCATCGGGACGAGTCGCCTGGCGTCGCGGCCCTGTCCAGGCCACCGCCGCGCGCAGCCCCCCGCGCACAAAGGGGTTACGCAGGCGGTATCGGTGTACAGTCGCCGCCCCCTCTACCGGCGCCCTCATTCACAGGAGTCTGTCATGCCTCACCCGCTACTGCTTGTCGCCGTTGCCGCGCTGATCGGCGCCATTATTGCCGCAATCGGGGCCTGGCAGGTGCGAGACGTCAACGCCTGGCCTCACGCCGAGGCGACCGTCACCGCGGCGCAAGTCAGCCTATTGGAAGCGCAGCGCCACCAACGCGAACAGGATAACCAACCGCGCCGCTATGCGGCTCACGTCTCGCTGCGCGCCATCATCGATGGCGTCACCATTGACTCCGACAACGCTGCCTTCGATGGCGTTCCCTCGTTCCCTACTCACGCTCAGGCCGAGGCGTATCTGGCGAAGTACCCGGTCGGGAGCAACGTCAGGGTCTGGGTGTCGCCACGCGACTCACGGATAATGTCCCTGGGCGACCAGCCCTTGCCCTGGGGACGCATCGGCCTGGCCGGCTTCCTGGCCCTGGCGAGTATTGGCGCCATGGGCGTCTATCTCGCCAAGAGCTAGACTGCCGAGCGGGCCTACGGTGCTAACGGAATGAGCTAACGGAGCCAGCCTGACGAACCAACCTGACGAACCAACCTGACGAACCAACCTGACGAACCAGCCTGACGAACCAACCTGACGAACCAACCTGACGAACCAGCCTGACGAACAGACCTGACGAGCTACCTTACCGAGCCACCCTGACGAGCCGGCCGCCAAGCACGCCTCGCCTGTCCCGCGCTCAGGCCTCGATGCGTCGCACCAGCAGCACCAACGGCGCGCAGATCAGGTACAAGAGCCCCAGCCACAGGAAGATATCGTTGAAGGCCATGACCTGAGCCTCCCGCGCCACGGTCTGCGAGAGCATCACCACGGCGCTCTGGGACGGATCACTGACATGCCCGGTGAGCATGGCTTGGTAGCCCCCCAGCCGCTCGGTCACCACCTCGCGGCCCTGGCCGAGGGCCGGAATCAGCTGGTTCCAGTGATAGTCCTCGCGCAGGTCGCGAAGGGTATCCATCAACGCCAACCCCAAGGCCCCACCGAGGTTGCGCATCACGTTGAACAGGCCACTGGCGTTACCCACCTCTTCCCGGGGCAAGGTGCCAAGCGCAATACGCGAGGCGGGAATGATGCAGAGGATCAACCCGATACCGCGCACAATCTGCGGCCAGAAGAACTGATCAAAGCCCGATTCGGCGGTGAGATTGGCATTGATCATCGACCCAATGCCAACCAGCAGAAAGCCAATGAACATCATCAGGCGCAGATCCATCAGCCCCGACAACCGACCGGCCACCGGCGCGGTAAAGAACATCGCCACACCGGTCACGAACATGACCTGACCGATCTGAAGGCTGGAGAACCCCCGCACATAGCCGAAGAACAGCGGCATCAGGTAAACGAGCCCATAGAGCGCAATACCGATGATAAATGCCTGAATGGCTCCGAGGGCAAAATTGCGGTTGGCAAAGGCATGCAGGTCGACGATGGGATGATCGTTGCGCAAGGTACGCACGAAGAAGCCGATCGCCGCGAACAGGCACAAGAGTGCCATGCCGAGGATCAACGAGCTGTCGAACCAATCATCCCCCGGTCCCTCTTCCAGCACGAACTCCAGGGTGCCGAGAAACACCGCCATCAAGGTCAGTCCGAGAACATCGAGGCGTCGCACCATGGAGGCGTCGCCCTTGTCGATATCAAGAAAGTTCCATGCCGCCCAGGTCACCAGAATGCCGGGAATGATGTTGGCCAGAAACAACCAGTGCCAGCTGGCAAACTCGGTAATATAGCCGCCCACCGTTGGGCCGATCGACGGTGCAAGGGTAACGACCATACCGATCACCGCCTGCACGCCCCCCATCATGCGTCGCGGGAAGATCGAGAAGCTCACCGCGTAGGTGATAGGAATCATCGCCCCGCCCATGAAGCCCTGGATGGCACGCAGCACGATCAACTGTTCGATGGACGTCGCCAGGGCACAGCCGAGGCTCGCCAGCGTAAACCCCGCGCTGGAAATCACGAAAGCGACCCGCGTCGACAGAATGCGGGTCAACATGCCCGACAGCGGAATCATCACGATCTCGGCGATCAGGTATGACGTCTGAACCCAGGAGATCTCCTCGCTCGAGGCCGACACCCCGGCCTGAATCTCGTTGAGCGAACTGGCGACGATCTGAATGTCCAGAATGGCCATGAACATGCCGAACACCGCCGCGATAAAGCCGATGCGCTGGCGCCACGGTGGCAGTGCGTCCACCACGCCGGCCGCGTCCACCGCTGCACTCATTGCGATGTATCCGCCACGCGGCTGCCCCTATCCGATAATGCAGCGTCGCCCATGTCTGCGCCAGAACGGGCGCCCAGCGTCTCCCCATCGAGCTTACGGGTGTCGACCTCGGGCACCACCGATAGGCCTGCGCGCAACGCGCCGAGCGCATCCGCAGGCCCCAACAGGCGGATCTTCACCGGCACCCGCTGAACGATCTTGTTGAAGTTGCCGGTGGCGTTGTCCTGGGGCAGCAGACTGAATTCCGCCCCCGTCGCCGGTGCCAGGCTATCCACCGCGCCTTCGAACGCGACATCCGGATAAGCGTCGACCACGACGCTGACCGGCTGGCCAATGCGCATGCGCTCGGTCTGGGTTTCCTTGAAGTTGGCCACCACATAGGCCGACTCCACCGGGACCAGGTGCATCAACGTCAACGACGGTTGCGCCAGGTCGCCGACTTCGACCGTAATCGCCCCGACCACGCCATCGCGCGGCGCCACGAGACGTGTTTTCGACAGTCGATGCTCGGCCACCCGCACCGCCGCGCGAGCCGACTCGAGCTGGGCCTCGGCGGCTTGGACATCGGCGTTGGCCACCTCCAGCTGACGCTGGGCCGACACCAGCGCCGCCTGGCGTGCCACCCGCGTCGCGGTGGCCACGCGCAGCGAGGCTTCATCGTCCTGGCGCTGCTGCTGGGAAGCATACTGGCGTGACTCCAGCGACCGCGAGCGCTCGACGTGCCGCTGGGCCTGGGCGACTTGTGCATCGGCAGAGCTGACCTGGGCCTCGGCCTCGGCGATCGCCGCCTGCTGGCGATCTATCTGCCGCCGGGCCTGCACCAGGCGAGCCTCGGCCACCGCCTGGTCTGCCTGCGCCTGCGTCAGCTGATCGCTGGCATCGCTGGCATCGAGTTCCACCAGCACGTCCCCCGCGGAGACCCGCTGATTATCCTCGACGGCCACCGCCATCACCCGGGCCGATAGCTCGGCGCGCAGGGTCACGCTATCGCTCTGGACATAGGCGTTGTCGGTGTCCTCCATGAACCGCCCTACCTGCCACCAGCCCACGCCTTTCCACACCGCTGCCACCAAGGCGACCACCACGACGACAGCGACTACCGCGCCCTTCTTGCGTGTCATGCAAGCTTTCCTCTTCTGATTGGCGATACCGGCTGCGTCTCTCGACGGCGCAGGCGAAGCCGGCCCATTCACTGCCAAGCCGAGTCATGACGGTTCTCACAGACAGGCCGCTAGCGCCGAGCTCGTACCGCCGGGCTCGTACTGCCAGACCTTTGCCGCCACGGGTGTGAACCGTCTGAAAAAAGTGTAGTGTATACTACATTACTGAGTTGAGTTGTCCATCTTCGCCGTCGGCGTCCTATGGTGGATAGTAACCGGTCGAGACCGAGGCGCAGGCAGCGCGCCCTCGCCGCCTCGAGCCCCAGCACACAACGAAGACGCCCGGCCATGACACCTCACGATTCCCGCTCGCCACGCTCTCCTGACGCCTTGACCCCCAAGGGCGAAGCACGGCGCCAGCGCCTGCTGATGGCCGCTCGAGACGTGTTTCTGGAAAAGGGCTTCGCCGGCGCCAGCGTCAACGAGATCGTCTCCCGCGCAGGCGGCTCGCTAAGCACGCTGTACAAGCAGTTCGGCAGCAAGGAAGGTCTGTTTGTCGCCGCGATGGAGGCCCAGGCGGCCAATGTCTGGGGGCTGCTGGAGCAAGCCCACCATCGCCCCCCGAGCGAGGTACTGTTCGAATTTGCCCAGGGACTGATCGACCTGGTCTTCACCCTGAATCACCTGCGTCTGGTGCGCAGCATCGCCGCCGAGGCCGAGCGAACGCCTGAACTCGGGCGGTTGTTTCTCGATCATGGCCCGGACCGCACCCGGCGCGACCTGGCCGACTACCTCCAGGCCCAGCATCGCCGCGGCATCTTGAGAGTCGACGACCCGCGCATGGCGGCGGGCCTGTTCACCGGCATGATCATGGGCGAGTGGCTGATCGATGGCATGGCGGGTCGACTGCCAGACGTCACCCCGGAGCGACGTGATGCCCGAGCCCGAGCCTGCACCACGCTGTTTCTGGCTGGGCTGGACAACCGCCCCACCCCTCCTGACCCAGCGGCCTGACTCGGTGGTCTGAGTGAGTCAATGGCCCAGCTACCGCATCACACCCCCAGCCCCGAGGTCGGTGACGGCCCCATTCCCAGCCCTCGTCCAGCTCCGGGCCCAAACCCAGCCTCAAGCATCAGCGCTGGGTGTCGAGGGCGTGAGTGGATGGCGACCAGCGGTAATCGGCCTGGGAGAAGATCCGCCACTCCCCCGCGCGACGCCTGACGAGGCCGGCCATCACTTTACCCCGGGTCTGACACCAGGCTTTCCAGGCCGCTTCCAGCGTGGCGAACGAGGTCTTTGCCTCCGGATCGCGTATCAGCGCCAGCGCCGATGAGCGCCCCAAGGCACCGATCCCGATATTGAACCCGAGCAAGACCAAGGCATCGAACTCGTGCTGATAGAGACCATCGATGCTGCGCCTGTCGGCGGGCATCGCCAGCAACCTCACCACCGGCCGCTCGACCTGCTTCAAGTCCGCGCGCAGCAAGGCCTCGGCCCAGGCGCGATCGATGCCCAGCGCGAAGTTCGACCACTCCGCCCGGGGAATCAGGTGTCCATAGCCGATGGTGGCGCGGCGATTCCAGGTCCGCAACGGTCGTGAGGTCGCATCATCATAGGGCAGTAGCCGCAGGCCTTCGGCGCGCATCAGCCAGCGTCGCCCTCGCGGGCTTAGCCGGTTAGGTGGCGGCACGGCCGACGGGTCAAGCGCTTCAAAGAAGGACGCCAGTGAGGCCGGCGTCGCTCGGCCGGCTGGCTCCCCCCTGGTCACCGTCTCCGGTGATGAGGGCCGCGTGGCCAATAGTGCAGTGGTTGGTGCGAGGTCGCGTTCCATGCGAGCAAGTCTCCCTGATCCGCCGACGCCCGTGAAATCGGGCGACTGACTTCAGGCTGGCACAGCGACGAGCCGCCCAGGACGACCGGGAGCAAGGTAGTACGACATCGCTGCCCATCGGCGCCGGAATGCGCGAAGCTCGCCAGAAATCGCGGATCCACGCCAGCCGCTCGCATCGACTCGGGCGGATGCAAGCCAGTGGCGACCCTGATGGCTTTCGCCTGTCAGCCTGGCACCGCCGCCCCAAGGTCACGCGCGGCCTTCCCCCAACGATGCAGAAACAGCGCATAGGCCCGCAGCGTATGCCGAACGGAGGCAATTTCGACGCACTCATCGACCCCATGGATGCGCTCCGCCACCGGCCCATAACAGGTACCGGGAATGCCACCCGCCACATGGAATGCCCGCAGGTCCGTGGTACAGGTCAACAGGCTCTGCTCGAGCGGCGATCCGGTCAGGTCCCGGTGGCAGCTCTCCAGCAGACGGATCCCCGAAGCGCCGAGATCCACCAGGTGGCCCTCGGAGCGAAAGCCGTGAAAATCCACACGAACATTGGAGACGCCATCCCCCATGGCGTCACGGGCCGCCTCGACGCAGCGCTCGACTCGGTCCATCACCGCCTCAACGGCCATCCCCGGCGGGAAACCGACTCGTCCCTCGAGAAAGGCATGGGATGGCACACTGGACGCCCAGTTACCGCCTTCGATCCGCCCAATACTCAAATTGAACGGATGTGCCAGGGCATCGTAGGGCGGTTCGCGCTCGGCATTGAGCTCGGCCTCCATGGCCTTGAGGGGCGCCATCAGCGCCTGCAATGCCTCGATGGCATTGGTCCCGGCCGAGGTATTCAGCACATGGGCGGGCACCCCGTCGAGGGCGACACGGAACCACAGCACACCGACCTGACCGGCGATCAACTTGGCCCCGAAGGGCTCGGGGATCAGCACGAAATCGCCACCATGACCATGAGACAGGCAGGCCAGTGCCCCATTCCCGGTGCACTCTTCTTCGATCACCGTCTGCAGCGTCAGCGGAAAATCGATGGCCAGGCCAGCACGCTGCATGGCCGCCACCGCCATCACCATGGCCGCAATGCCGGCTTTCATGTCGCCCGCGCCACGCCCATAAAGCCAGCCGTCTTTCTCGTAGGGGTCCCAGGGCGCCCGGGTCCACATGCTTACCGGTTCTGCCGGCACCACATCCAGATGGCCGTTGAACACCAGATGCGGCCGTGTCGAGGTACCGTTGAGCACCGACACCAAGTTGCAGCGCGTCGCGGCGTCCGGCCAAGCTTGCTGATGCGCCGCCCCGCCACCGGGCGCCCAGAGGCGCGTCGCGGCGCCGTCATCGCCGTCGTCGCTGCCGGGCTCGTCGCCGCCCCGTGCATGACGGCTCGCCGCGTGGCTGGCGCCATGGCCTGCCGAGGCTCGGTGTGCTGAGGGCGCCCCGCAGGGCTCATCCCCCGGTTCGAGCGGCACGCGCTCCACCGGCAGATCGAGGCGCTTCAGCGCGCGTTCCATGACCGCGAGCACGCCCCCCTCCTGCCCCTGCACGCTGTACTCGCGCACCAGGTCCGATGTCAGGGCAAGCGTGTCCGGCAACAGGCTGTCACAGGCGTCGATCAGACGCCTTTCCGTGTCATCCAGGGCAGGCGTTGTCAGCGCCATTTCGGTCATAGGGGACTCATTTGTCGTGTGAAAAAAGGTCGTCAGCCAAAGGGTGCGATCCACTGGCCAGTCGCGGGGCCAGTCGCGGGGCCAGTCGCGGGGCCGGGCGAGTCTGTTAACGTCGTTTGTGTGCGCATTCAGTCAGATTAGCAAGAACTCGACACCTCGCCGTTGAAACCCGTGGGGACACACGAGAGGCAATCGTCTTGACCGAAGGAAATTTAATGTCAGCCCGCGTCATCACTCAGATGCGCCAGCACCGAATCTCGCGCCACACCGAGGTGGTAATCGACGGCGGCGCGGCAACGGTCCGCCTCTCCGCTTTGCAGCGCCTCGAGCAAAAGCCAGTGAGACGTCGCGATGGTGGCGGGCTCGGCATGAGTCTTGCCGATCAAGGCAATGCACAGGCGCATCTCGAAGGTCAGGTCCTCGAAGGCACGCAGCAGCCGGGGGTTGTCGGCGAACTCGAAGACCATGCGATGAAAGGTCAGGTCCTCCTCGATCTTGCGCCCGTCATCGCTGCCCTGGGCGACCTCGCACATCAGCTCGATCTGCCGACGCAGGCGCGCCTCGATGGTGGCATCGAAGCGACCCAGCAGGCGGTCGAAGGCGTGTCGCTCGAGCCCGATGCGCAGGTCGAACACCCCCTCCAGCTCCCGGGGGTCGAGGCTTCTGACGAAGAAGCCTCGGCGCGGCCGGGAGACCACCAATCCGCGGCTCTCCAACAGCCGCGCCGCCTCCCTCACCGGCGCCCGGCTCACGCCAAGCTCGGTGGCCAACGCTACCTCGGACAGCCGGGCGCCGGGCGCAAACCGCGACGACAGAATCGCCTCGGTCAGGTAGTCGGCCACCTGGTCGACCAGGTTACGCTGGGCAATGAAGGCTGACGGGAGTGTGTCGGAGTTGGACATGACAGGGCCTACAGCAGAGACGCCGACCGGCGTCGATAGTCGTCAAGGGGAGTCGCTCGCCCGTCAGTATGGACGACTTGGCGTGATGTCGATAGTCGACTGCCGACTGTCGACAGTTTGCGAGAGGGTTGCTATGTTCAATAGAGACTAAAAAAACGTCTCGTAATCACTCGACCGTAATCACTAGCGCTCGACCGTAATCACTAGCACTCACCAGCACTCGACAACCATCAACATCAGACCGTCAGAAAACAGCCCGGCGTTTCGTCCCATAACAACAACCTCAAGGTGCCCCATGAAAACCACTCCCGTCTCTACCGGCAGCTTGCCGAGCTCCGCGACGCTCAGGCTCACCGCCGCAACCTTTGCCGCCCTGTCGCTGAGCCTCGTGACCGGCGCATCGAGCACTGCCCTCGCCCAGGACGAGGCATCGTCCGACGCCCAGGGCCAGGAGCAAGGCACGCCGCAGCGTGGCGGCGTAATCGATACGATCATCCAGCCCGAGCCTCCCGGGCTGGTCCTGGGCATGGTCCAGAACGCCCCGACCCGAACCGTCGCCGGCAACATCTATGAGGGCCTGCTGCGCTACTCGACCGACCTGGAACCGATGCCGCAGCTGGCCAAGAGCTGGGACGTCAGCGACGACGGTCTGACCTACACCTTCCACCTTCAGGAAAACGTCACCTGGCACGATGGCGAGCCCTTCAGCGCCGATGATGTCGTGTTCTCCGCCGACGTCTTCCACCGCGAGCTCAACCCCAGCGCCCGCGCCGTGCTCGACCACGTCGACAGCATCGAGGCACTCGACGAGAACACCGTGGAGTTCACCCTCAAGAAGCCCTTCGGCCCCTTTCTCATCTCGTTTGAAGCCGGCACCTTCACCATGGTGCCCAAGCATATCTACGAAGGTACCGACTTTCGCAACAACGAGGCCAACAACCACCCGATCGGCACGGGCCCGTTCAAGTTCGACAGCTGGGATCGTGGCACCGTCATCAAGCTGGTCCGCAACGACGACTACTACGAAGAGGGCTTGCCCTACCTCGACGGCATCAACTGGCACGTCATCCCCGACGGCGCCTCTCGCGCCGTGGCCTATGAAAACGGCACCGTCGATGTGCTGCCCTACGGCACCGTGGAAAACTTCGACGTGCCACGCCTGACCAACATGGACAACACCTGCGTCACCGAGAAGGGCCACGAGTACTTCAGCCCCTTCGCCATGCTATGGATGAACAACCGCGAAGGGCCGACGGCCGACAAGCGCTTCCGCCAGGCGGTGATGTACGCCATGGACCGAGAATTCGCACGTGACGTGCTGTGGAACGGCATGGGCAAGGTCCCCACCGGCCCCTTCGGCAGCAACGCCAAGTTCAATGACCCAGACCTCGACGGCTACGAGTACGACCCCGACAGGGCCGAGGAGCTGCTCGACGAGATGGGCTACGACGGCGAGGAAGTGACGCTGCTGCCGCTGCCCTACGGCGAAACCTGGAACCGCTGGGCCGAAGCCGTACAGCAAAACTTGAAGGAAGTCGGCATCAACGTGCGCACCGAAGCCACCGACGTCGGCGGCTGGAACCAGCGCCTGGGCGAGCGTGACTTCGACCTCGCCTTCACCTACCTGTACCAGTACGGCGACCCGGCACTGGGCATTTCGCGCACCTACCTCTCGACCAACACCGAGAAGGGCTCGCCGTGGAACAACGTCGAAGGCTATGAGAACCCGGAAGTGGATGCGCTGTTCAATGAGGCCGCCACGGCCCACCCGGACTCCGAGCGCGAACGCCTCTACCACGAGGTGCAGGAAACCCTGGTCGCCGACGCCCCCCTCGGCTGGCTCTTGGAGCTGGGGTTCCCGACCATCTACCGCTGCAACGTCAACAACCTGGTGACGTCTGGCGTGGGCGTGAACGACGGCTTCAAGGACGCCTGGATCGCGGACTGACCCGACGTGGCGGCCCTGGGTGTGATGTGAGGTGTGATGCGACGTGCGACATGAGGTGCGATGTGAACATCGCGCCCAGGGCCGCCGGCAGGCGTGGGTCGTTCGGCGGGTGTGCCGCGCGACCCACCGACGGCCCCAGGGCCACCACCGGGATGAAAGCCCGCACGCCCTTCCGCCCCACCAGGCGCACGCCCGCGCGCCATTTGCGCGCTTTGACGCACCTTTAACCTGCGCCTTTCCATGAGCGCTTCCATGCGCCCTTCCATGCTAGGACTCCGGCCATGCTCTACGCCCGCCTGATTCTGATGCGATTGCTCAAGGCCGCCATCGTGCTGCTGATGATCATCGTGTTCAACTTCGTGCTGATTCAACTCGCCCCCGGCGATCCCGCGTCGATTCTGGCCGGTGAGGCCGGTGCCGCCGACGAGGCCTTTATCGCCCAGTTGCGCGAGCAATTTGGCCTCGATCAGCCCATGTACGTGCAGCTTTGGCAGTACGTCTCGGGCATCGCCACGCTAGATTTCGGCTATTCCTATCGCCAGCAGATGCCGGTGCTCGACCTGATCCTCGACCGCCTGCCGGCGACCCTGCTGCTGACCGGCACCGCCTTCGTGCTGTCTCTTGGCCTTGGCATCCTGGCCGGCTCCATGGCCGCCATGCGGGTCAAGAAGGCCTCGGGCTCGCTGATCATGGCCCTGGCGCTGGTGTTCTACGCCACGCCGCTGTTCTGGGTGGCGCTGATGGCGGTGGTGCTGTTTTCGGTCTATCTCGACTGGCTGCCCGCCTACGGCATGTTCACCGTGGGTGCCAACCTCGACGGACTGGCCTTCGCCTGGGACGTCGCGAAGCATCTGGTGCTGCCGGCCACCACCCTTGGGCTGTTCTTCATGGCGATCTATACGCGCATGACGCGTACCTCGATGCTCGACGCGGCCCAGCAGGATTTCGTCAAGACCGCCAAGGCCAAGGGCCTGCATCCCCGCCTGATTCAGCGCCGCCACATCTTGCGCAATGCGCTGCTGCCGATCATCACCCTGGCTGGCCTGCAGGCCGGCCAGATGGTCGGTGGCGCGATCCTGACCGAAACGGTCTTCGCCTGGCCCGGCATCGGCCGGCTGATGTACGAGGCGCTGATGCAGCGTGACTACAACCTGCTGCTCGGCATCTTCTTCTTTTCCTCGGCGCTGGTGATCGCGTTCAACATCATCACCGATCTGGTCTATCGCCTGGCCGATCCACGCATCAAGGGGGCCGCATGAGCTTCTTCGCACGCTTCGCCCAGAACCGCGGCGCCCTGGTGGGGCTGATTATCCTGTGGGCCATCATCGCCATGGCGCTGCTGGCGCCGCTGCTCTTCCCTGACTCCCCCTGGCGCATGGTCCAGCGTCCCTTTCTGGCGCCCTTCGAGCAGCCGGGGTTCTGGCTCGGCACCGACACCATGGGCCGCAACGTCGCCTCCGGGTTGATGCACGGGGCCTGGGTGTCGCTGCTGATCGGGCTGGTCTCGACCATGGTGGCGCTTGCCATCGGCGTGCCCATCGGGGCGCTTGCCGGTTACTACGGTGGCCTGGTGGACGACGGCCTGATGCGGTTCACCGAGTTCTTCCAGACCATCCCCAACTTCGCCCTCGCCATCGTGCTGGTGGCGATCATGCAACCCAGCGTGACCTCCATCGTGCTGGCCATCGCCATCGTCAGCTGGCCGCCGGTGGCGCGCCTGGTGCGTGCCGAGTTCCTGTCGCTGCGTCACCGCGAATACGTCGAGGCCGCCAGGCTCGTCGGCCAATCCAACCTGACCATCATCCTGCGCCAGATTCTGCCCAATACGCTGTCGCCGATCATCGTGCTGGCCTCACTGATGGTTGCCACCGCCATCCTGCTCGAATCGGCGCTGTCGTTTCTCGGCCTTGGCGATCCCAACGTCATGTCCTGGGGGTACATGATCGGCGCGGCTCGCACCGTCATTCGCCAGGCCTGGTGGCTGTCGTTCTTCCCCGGCGTCGCCATTCTGCTGACGGTGCTGGCCTTGAACCTGGTCGGCGAGGGCCTGGACGACGCCCTCAATCCCAAACTGGCACGGGAGCGCTAGGCCGATGACGACTGCACAGCGACCGCCACGCATCCGCACGACAGCCACGCATCCCCCCAGGAGGCCCCAATGACCCAGCCCGTTCTCAGCCTCAAGGGACTCTCCGTCGCCCTGCCCAAGGGCGCCGACCGTGACCTCGCGGTATCCGACGTCAGCTACGATGTGCACGCCGGCGAAATCCTCTGCGTGGTCGGGGAATCCGGCTCGGGCAAGTCCATGGCCGCCAATGCGGTGATGGGCCTGTTGCCCAAGGGCGTGCGCCCCGTGGCCGGCGAGGCGCTGTTCGAGGGCGAAGACCTGTTGCGCGTCACCGAGGCCCGTCATCGGCAACTGCGTGGACTCAAGATCAGCATGATCTTCCAGGAGCCGATGACCGCCTTGAACCCGCTGATGCGGGTCGGCGACCAGATCGCCGAGGTGTTCGAGGCCCACGCCAAGCTCAAGGGCGCCGAACGCCAGAGCCGGGCCCTGGAGCTTCTGATCGAAGTCGGCCTGCCCGAGCCCGAGCGCGCGATTCGTGCCTACCCGTTCGAGCTATCCGGTGGCCAGCGCCAGCGGGTGATGATCGCCATGGCGCTGGCGCTGGAGCCGACGCTGTTGATCGCCGACGAGCCCACCACCGCCCTCGACGTGACCACTCAAGCCCAGATCCTCGACCTGATCCGGGACATTCAGGCCCGTCACGGCATGGCGGTAATGTTCATCACCCACGACTTCGGCGTGGTCGCCGAGATCGCCAACCGCGTCTGCGTGATGCGCCACGGCGAGATCGTCGAACTCGGCCGCCGCGATGAGGTGCTCGACCACCCGCGCCACGCCTACACCCGGGCCTTGATCGACGCCATCCCAAGCGATGCCATACCGCCGCCCCGTGAGGCACGCCAAGACGTCCCCCTGCTCGAGGTCACCCACCTCGATCGCGTGTTCCGCTCCCGCGGCGGCTGGTTCAAGCCGACCCGGGAGGTGCGCGCGCTGGATGACGTCTCGTTCACCCTGGCTCGGGGCGAAACCATCGGCATCGTCGGTGAGTCCGGCTCCGGCAAGTCGACGCTGGGACGCTGCATCGTGCGCCTGGAGCGTCCGGACAGCGGCGAGATAACGCTCGACGGCATCAACCTGTCCGCCCTCAGCGGGGACGCCCTGCGCCGCGAACGTCACCGCGTGCAGATGGTCTTTCAAGACCCCTACGCCTCACTCAACCCCCGCACCCGGGTCGGCATGGCCATCGCCCAGGGGCCGATCGCCAATGGCACGCCACGCGCGAAAGCGCTCGAGAAGGCCGTTGAGCTACTGGCGCTGGTCGGCCTGCCCGACACCGCCGATCGCTTTCCCCACGAGTTTTCCGGTGGCCAGCGCCAGCGCATCGGCATCGCCCGAGCACTGGCGCTGAACCCGGAGTTGATCGTCGCCGACGAAGCGGTCTCGGCGCTCGACGTCTCGATCCAGGCCCAGGTGCTTGAGCTCCTCGAGGACTTGAAGCAACGCTTCTCGCTGTCGCTGTTGTTCATCACTCATGACCTGCGGGTCGCCGCGCAGGTGTGTGATCGCATCATCGTCATGCAGAAGGGCAAGATCGTCGAGCAGGGCCGCGCCGAAGACGTGTTTACGCGCCCCCAGGCGGCCTACACAAAGCAACTGCTGGCGGCTATTCCGGGGCGCCGTTGCGCCGATGGGGGCGGCAGCCCAAGCATGGATCCCGGCACGGGCGGTCAGGGCGATGCACCGCATAGGCTCCCTGATCCCCCCCTAGCCGATGGCTACACGGGGGCCGGCTCATGAGTGACGACCTGACGGCCCTGCTCCCTCGGCTTGCGGACATCGTCGGCCAACGCAACGTGCTGACAGGCGCGGACGTCGCCGCTCGCCAGGTCGACTGGCTAAGCGGCGCCGCCTGTCGCGCCGGCGCCATCGTGCGCCCGGGCTGCACCGAGGAAGTCTCGCGGGTGATGCAGCTGTGCTTCGAGGCGCGCCAACCCATCGTCACCCACGGCGGCCTGACCGGCCTCGTCCACGGCGCCGAGGCCGACCCCGGCGAGCTCGCCCTGTCGCTTGAGCGTCTCACGACGATCGAAGACGTGGACCCATTAGGGTCCACCCTGACCGCCGAGGCCGGCGTACCGCTGGAGCGCATTCAACAGGCGGCTGAGGACGTCGGGCTGTATTTTCCGCTGGACCTGGGGGCCCGCGGCAGCTGCACCCTGGGCGGCAACATCGCCACCAATGCCGGCGGCAATCGCGTCATCCGCTACGGCATGATGCGCCAGCAAGTCCTCGGACTTGAGGCCGTGCTGGCCGATGGCACGGTGATCGGTTCACTCAGCCCCATGCTCAAGAACAATGCCGGTTATGATCTGAAGCAATTGTTCATCGGCAGCGAAGGAACGCTCGGTATCGTCACCCGGGCGGTAGTAAGGCTGCAGCCGGCCCCCAGCGACACCCGCACTGCGCTGGTCGCTTGCCCGGACTTTGACGCCTTGAGCGGCCTGCTTGCCCATCTAGGGCGCACCCTCGGCGGCGGCCTGGCCGCGTTTGAAGCCATGTGGCGCAACCACTATCGACTGATCGCCCATGACAGCGGCCGCCACCGCCCGCCGCTGGACGCCGACACCTCACACTACGCCCTGGTGGAGTCCATCGGCGTTGACCCCGAGGCGCATGAAGCAAGCTTTTCGGCGGCGCTGGAAAGTGCCTTCGAGGCCGGGCTGATCGAGGACGCCGTGATCAGCCAATCCGCCGTCCAGCGTGACGCGCTATGGGAAATACGCGACGATATCGAGTCCCTGGTGACGGCATTGGCACCGCTGCAGGCCTTCGACGTCAGCCTGCCCATCAGCGCCATGCAAGGTTACGTCGAAAGCGTCGAGAGCAGCCTCACCCAGCGCTGGCCCGATGCCCGAATCGCCGTGTTCGGCCACCTCGGCGACGGCAACCTGCATATTTCTGTGGGCGTCGGCGATGACTCCGCGCAAGCACGCCAAGCGGTCGAGGCGTGTCTGTACCACCCGCTAGCCGAGCTCAAGGGATCGATTTCCGCCGAGCACGGCATCGGGCTCGAGAAGCGTGACTGGCTCCACATCTCTCGCACGCCAGAGGAGATCGCGCTGATGACAAGCCTGAAGCACACCCTGGACCCGCGAGGCCTGTTGAACCGCAACAAGGTGGTGCCCTGGCGCAATCCTGGATAAACGACCAGAAGCGCCAGTCGAGCCACGACCGAAAGGCCATCGTTATCTTCATGCAGGAGAAGTGACATGAAAAGCGCCACGACCAGCACACCAGACAGCATCACCACCACCGCCCCACAGGCCGACCATCGCGATGCCTGGGAGCGCCTCTACCGCGGCTATGCCGACTACTACCAGATGGCGATGACCGATGAAGGGCTCGCCACCGTATGGGGGTGGATCCACGACGACGCCGAGCCCTTTCACTGCCGGCTGGCGCTGAGCGCCTCCGGCGAACCGGTCGGCCTGGCGCACTTTCGCCCCATGCCCTCTCCACTACGCGGCACCCGCGTCGGCTTTCTCGATGATCTGTTCGTCGACCCGGTCTACCGTGGCAGCGGCGCCGTCGAGGCCCTGTTCGACGCCCTCAAGCAGGAAGCCAAGCGCCAGGGCTGGCCGCTGGTGCGCTGGATCACCCGGGAAGACAACTACCGTGGCCGTGCGGTGTACGACAAGCTCGCCATGCACACCAACTGGCAGACCTACGAGTTGAAGCTCTAGCGCTTCCCGAGTGCGAGAAGCTGACCGCAAGCCGAGACCTGGTGGCGGCTGCAAGGCCCCAAGGCCGCAAGACCAAAAGACCGAAAGGCCCATACCAGGTGCGTTGCAAACCCGGGCGTCCGCTTCTCGCCACCACCGCGAGCCCTGACTGCGAAACGAGAACGGCGTCATGTACTCCCTCACGCCCTCTCCTGCACATCCTCACCCGCTACCGACCGAGTTCACTATGCCGCTGATTCCGCCCCATCTTCGCTCCCCTGGCCCCGACAACCCCTTTCCCGGCATCTGGGTACTCAAGCGGCGCCTGGGCCAGGAGATTCCCCATCGCCTCGGCTCCAACGAAGGCCTCGACATGCCCCACCGGGCCCTGCGCGAGCATTTCGGCGACGCCATGGTCGAGCACGTCTACTGCTACGGCGATGCCGAGGCCCTGGGGGTGCGCGAGCGATTGAGCAAGACCCAAGGGTTCGACCTTGACAGCCTGCTCGTCGATGCCGGCTGCGATAGCCTGCTGGCGCTGGTGCTGCGGGCCACCGCACCGACCGGCAGCACCGTGGTCAGCTCCGCTGGCACCTACCCCACCTTCGGCTACTTCGCAAAGGGCCAGGGCTGCCGGTTGATCGAAGTGGACTACGAGGAAACCGCCGAGCACCTGGCACCGGACATCGATGCCCTGATTCGCGCGGCCCACGACGAACAGGCCCAACTGGTGTATCTGGCCAACCCCGACAACCCCACCGGCTACGTCCACCCCAAGCAAAGCGTCGAGCGCCTGCGGCGTGAACTGCCACAGGACTGCTGGCTACTGCTCGACGAGGCCTATCACGACTTCCGCGATGATGCCGCCGACCCCGCGTTCGCCCGAGCCCTGCCCGGCGTGATTCGCTGTCGCACCATGTCCAAGGCCCATGGGCTGGCTGGCCTGCGTATCGGCTACGCCATCGCCGAGCCCGAAGTCATCGAGTTGCTGATGAAGGTGCGCATTCACTACGCCGTCTCGACCCTGACCCTGGCCGCAGCCGAAGTCGTCCTCGACGCTCCCGACGAAACCCGCACCCACATCGAAGGCGTGCTGAAGCGCCGCGACAGGCTCACCCGACACTTCCGTGAACTCGGCGCCGATGTGCTGCCAAGCGCCACCAACTTCATCGGCATCCGGCTGAAGGACGCAGACCTTGCCAAACAGGTACACGCGGACTTGCTCAACGACGGCAAGCTGATCGCCCGCCCCGCACACCCGGCCCTCGGCCACGTGCTGCGCATCACCGCCGTGGCGGATGCCTTGGAACCCGGGCGATTGGCGCGACTGGAGCGGGCGGTGACAGAGGGGCTGTGACAATGGGGCTGTGACAATGGGGCTGGAACACAGGGGCTCGACACAGGGGCGGTGTCCGCATTGAATGTCCGCTCTCGTTGCCAGGTGATAGCTCGCAACCCCCGCTGACAACAGCGGGGTATTTTATCGAGAGCCGACCGCGGGCACAGAGCCGCATAGCATACTGCATCGTCACCGCGTAACATCACCGCCAATTCACACTGGCACAGGCGACAGTAAACACCATGCACCCTACACCGCTAGTTTCCATCGTCATCCCCATGCACGGAAGATCGAAATATATCGAAGCAGCCGTAGAAAGCGCAACGAACCAGACACATCCCAACATAGAAATCATTCTAGTAGATGACAATGGCGACGGCAGTGAAGAGCAAAAAAACACCTACGGAAAAGTTTCCCACCTGCTAAACAGCCATGTTCGCTATCTCAAGAACGAACACAACAGCGGCGTGTCTTATTCGCGAAACAAGGGTGTATCCAACGCCCACGGCGAATACATAACATTCCTTGATGACGATGACATCTACTACCCAGAAAAAATCAAAACACAGCTAGAAATGATGCAGAGCCACCGTTGGGATCTCAGTATCTGCTCGTTCGATCGCTTCGATGACGACGGGCTGAGCTCACCACCTAGCGCCATCCAACCGGAGCTCACCACCGCCAGGGATCTGCTCACCAAGAAATCATCTCCTCACGCTCCCACCATCATGATAAAAAAGGAGATCTTCGAACTCTCAGGGGGGTTCCCAGTGGAGCTGGCCTATCGCGAGGATGTCACTCTAGTCGTGAGAGCATTAACTCATGGGGCTAGCATCGGCACAATACCAACACCACTATTCAACTACCGTGTTCATACAGGATTTAGGCTCTCCAAGAAACGCTTCCACTGCAAAGAACTCCATGATATATACCGAATAGTAAACCATGAGAGATCAACACTTCTTGAAACACTCTCTTCCTCTGATCGCCAGAGCATTCAACTGCGACATGACTACAAGCACCTAAACACACTATACAAAAATGGCTGCCTCATCCCATGGCAACTGTTCCGAAACGTCGCGACTCTATCATTAAAAAACCAAAGACCAACGCCCTTAGCAAAAAGCGCGTTCAAGTTCATCGTCAGCCGTCTTCGAAGGCATTCTTCTGTCTAAGGCGAGCACGAGAACATTAGAAAGCAGAATGTTCTACTATGAGCCGTGGTGATCTTTGGTGTAATAGGCGGGGGTAGGATGGCTTCCCGGCGCTCGTCAGAGTATTTCATCGGAACGTCGTCGCACCCCACATCGTTTCGATCGCTAACAGCCGCTGGGGCTTCATCTAGCTTGACAGTGGGGCCCGGTCTTCAACGGTGAGATGGCGATAGCAATGGACCATGGCAATACCATACCTGATGGGTCAGGTGTTGCACTTGGTCATTGAGCCTGCCCACTCCCCTCCACGCTCGAACGCACACAGAAAGTACATATCGTTCGGATGGGACACGAACGGCCAGATCGCCCAGGAATGGCGGGCGTAGCGCAAGTCAGTAACCCGCTGCTGCTCACTTGCGCTACGCCACACGTACTGTATTCTCACGAGTCTCGGAGCGAGCAGGCGGCGGCCAGGCGTTGGAACCCGCTATGCCGACTGCACCCTCCACAAGTTTCTTCAGTTACATCAGATCACTAACATTAGCCTGAGGCATTCAAGACCAGGCTCGAAACATCGGACGGACGTGACCCGCATGAATGAATCCACTTCCCAACTACCGCAGCATCGGCCAGAGCCTCGCCCGTATGCGGATGACGAAATTTCACTGGTCGACCTGACGCTCATTCTGGTCAAGCGCTGGAAGCTGATGACGGGGGTGTTTCTGGCGATTGTCCTCATCGCGCTGATCTTCGCGTTCTCGATGGGACGAAGCTACGAGTACGTTTCGATCTATCGAGTGGCTGAACAGGCGGAAGGCAATGATGTCGGCACACTGGAGAATCCCGCGAACATTGTCGCCCGCATCGATAGCTATTATGCCGACCTCGCTACCCGGCAAGTATTGGAAGAGGAAGGCAGCCAAACACTCGGTTTCGAATTAAGCGCCGAGTCACCGGAGAACACGAAGTTCGTCAACCTCACCTCAGAGGCCAGCGAAGACGATGCCGAGCGCGTCAAAGGGCTGCACGACATCATTCTCAACGCGGTATTGGAAGATCAGGACGCCCTGCTCGAACAGCGACGCACCTCCCTGGAAAGCCAGTTGGAGAGCACCAAGGAGGCACTGGAGACGGCCAAGCAGTCTTCCACTCCTTATGGCACCGATCTCGTGGCTACCTACGGACAGCAAGTGATCCGCCTCGAGCAACAGATCAGTTACCTGCATGAGGGCGAAATAGAGCGTGTTGCAACCCAAAGCATACAGCCTGCCGGCACGAGCAAGGCGCTGATCCTCGCACTCGCTATCGTGCTTGGTGGCATGCTCGCCGTCATCGCCGCCTTCATGATGGAGTTTGCTTCGGCAGTGTGCCGCAAGCTCAAGAGCGACTAACCGTCATGGGCGAGACGACGTGGCCGACTCTTCGCAAGCGGTGCACTCGGTCACGCCCAACATTGCCTCGCCCATAGAATGCTCGCCCTAAACGCAAGATGCCCCAGGACGCCAGGCTCCTGGGGCATCTTCGTTTTTCGTCTATCCGACGATATGGGCTAGCGCTATGGCCGAGCTAACGCCATCAGCCCCTTGCGATATCAACTTTCTACCACGTCCACCAACGAGTCTCCGCGGCCAACGGCGTAATACATCAGTCCCGCATCGCGCACGATCTCGGGATCGTAGAGGTTTCGGCCATCGACGACGACCGGCATGGCCAGTTGGCTCTTCAGCCATGCGAAGTCTAGTGACCGAAACTCCTTCCACTCGGTACAGATCACCAGGGCATCGGCGCCCTTCACAGCTTGCACGCGATCACCGGCCAGCATCAGCCCGTCACACTCACCGTAGAGGCGCCGACACTCCTTCATCGCCTCGGGGTCATACGCCTGGACCTTGGCCCCGGCCTGCCATAGCGCCTCCATCAAGGTTCGACTGGGGGCGTCACGCATATCATCGGTATTGGGCTTGAAGGCCAGGCCCCACAAGGCGATGGTACGGCCTTGCAGGTTTCCGTCGAAGGCGTTGACAAGCTTGGTGAACAGCGTCTGCTTCTGGCGCTTGTTGACGGCCTCCACCGCGCTTAGCAGTTCGGCATCGTAATCGACGTCGCGAGCGGTCCGTTCCAGCGCTTGAACGTCCTTGGGAAAGCACGAGCCGCCATAACCACAGCCGGGATAGATGAAGTGATAGCCAATACGCGGATCACTGCCGATCCCCCGGCGCACCTGCTCAACGTCGGCGCCCAGTCGTTCGGCAAGGTTCGCGATCTCGTTCATGAAGCTGATCTTGGTGGCCAGCATGGCGTTGGCGGCGTACTTGGTCAGCTCCGCCGCCCGCACATCCATGAACATCAGCTTTTCTTGCAAACGGATGTAGGGCGAGTAGCACTCGCGCATCAGCGCCTTCACCTGATCGGAATCCGTGCCCACGATGATGCGTGCGCCGTGGGTAAAGTCCTCGATGGCCGCGCCTTCCTTTAGAAACTCAGGGTTCGAGCACACCTCGACACCCAAGCCGACACCGCGCGCCTTGAGCCGCTTCTCGACCTGGGCATGTACCTTGTCTGCCGTGCCGACGGGCACGGTCGACTTGTCGACGATCACCTTGTCGTCCTGCATGTGCTCACCGATGGCGTCGGCCACCGCCAGCACATACTGCAGATCGGCACTGCCGTCTTCATCGGGTGGTGTGCCAACGGCGATGAACTGCAGCGTCGCATAGCCCACGGCCATGGCGGTGTCTGTGGTGAACTTCAGACGCCCTGCATCCACGTTTGTCTTGACCATGGATTCGAGTCCCGGCTCGTAGATCGGGATTTCACCGGCTTCGAGACGCGCAATCTTGGCCGCATCCACGTCCATGCACATCACATCGTGACCGACATCGGCCAGACAGCTACCGGTGACCAGTCCAACGTATCCCGTACCAAATATGGTGATCTTCACGTGCTCGCTCCCACTCCCTGATCAAGATGACGGCAAGGATACCAAGCCCGCCCTTAACTCACACTTAGCGTGCTGGAGCAGGCGTAGTGGCAACACCCCCGCTCCCCCCGGACTCAGACCTTGAAGTAGCACTTGTACCACTCCACGAACCTGGCGACCCCCTCATCCACGCCAATGGACGGCCGATACCCAGTTGCCGCGAGCAGCGCCTCGGTATCGGCCCAGGTGCGCGGCACATCGCCCGGCTGCATGGGCTGCATTTCCAGCTTGGCCTCTATGCCGGTGGCCCGTTCGATCGCTCGGATAAACTCCATGAGCGACACCGGGCTACCATGCCCGATGTTATAGAGGACATAGGGCGCACTGCGGGTGTCCGTGGTGACTTCGCTGGTGCCGCGCGGCTGCGGCACGGTATCCAGCACCCGGGCGATGCCTTCGACGATATCGTCGATATAGGTGAAGTCCCGGGACATGTCGCCATGATTGAACACTTCCAGTGGCTGACCTTCCAGCACGGCGCGCGTGAACTTGAACATTGCCATGTCCGGCCGGCCCCAAGGGCCGTAGACCGTGAAAAAGCGCAGCCCTGTCGTGGGCAAGTCATACAGATGGGAATAGGTATGGGCCATCAGCTCGTTGGCCTTCTTGGTGGCCGCATACAGGCTGATGGGGTGATCGACATTGTCGTCTGTGCCGAAGGGTATCTTGTCATTGGCACCGTAGACGGAGCTCGATGAGGCGTACACCAGATGCTCAACCCGGGCGTGGCGGCACCCTTCCAGCACATTCATGTGGCCCACCAGATTGGCGTCCACATAGGCATTCGGGTTTTCCAGCGAGTAACGCACCCCCGGCTGAGCCGCCAGGTGCACGACGCGGTCGAAGGCTTCACGTTCAAACAACTCGGCAACCGCCGGGCGATCGGCCAATTCCAATCGCTCAAAACGCACATCGGAGCAGTCCGCCAGGTCGTCGAGTCGTGCCTGCTTCAGCGATACATCGTAATAGTCGTTAAGATTGTCGACGCCGAGAATCTCGTGGCCCAGGCCGGAGAGGCGTCTGGCTACGGCGTGGCCAATAAAGCCCGCCATGCCGGTAATCAGCAGTTTCATGAAAAGGTCCTTGCCGGTTGCCGCGCCATTGTAACGCGTGGGGGCTCCTTCGGTGCAGTAAACTGAGCCCAGAATAGTCCACCAGCACAAGGATGGTGCGCGCTATGGTAGGCTTTTGCCGTTTTCCCCCAGCAAAAACCCGTGACGACGCCAGAGGTCGTCACGGGTCTCTTCAGGAGCCGCCCGTGAAGCATCAGCGCATCGCCTTTGTCATCGAGGATCTGTACGGCGGAGGCGCGCAAAAATCGCTGCTCTACACCGCCGATCAACTGCGCCAGCGGGGCCACGCGATCAAGGTATTCACCCTTCGCGAACGCGTCGAGCATCGCCTGCCGGAAGGGCTAGAGATCGAGAACCTGGCGGTCGTCACGCCTTTCACCAAGGCGACAAGCACCGTGCTGACCGAGAAATGGCAAGCCCGGCGAGTGAAGAAGGCGCTGCTCGCCTGGCAGCCTGAAGTCGTGATCTCCTGTTCATGTGACAAGATCACCCGTCACCTCGATCTGCCCAATCTGTACTTCTGGATCAAGTCCGACGTCTCGGCCAAGTTCAGCGATGTCGCCGAGCGCGAAAAAGCCTTCGCCAAGGTGCGCCGCTTCTATTCGGGGCGCAAGGTCATCGCCGTCTCCCAAGGGGTAAAGGAGAACCTGGAAAACATCGTCGGGCTAAACGCCGAAACGATCATCCCGATCTACAACCCTTACGAGCGTGAACCCTTTGTGGCGATGGCGGATGAGCCGCTCGATCTGCCGAAGGGCGTGGTGGCGGGTGACTACTTTCTCAGCGTTGCGGCCCTTGAGCCACGTAAACGCCACGATCGCCTACTCAGGGCCTATCGCCGCGCAATCGACAAACATGGGCTCACTACGCCCCTGCTGATCATGGGCAAGGGCAAGCCGGAGAACGAAGCCAGGGTTGCGGATCTGGTGACGGAGCTCGACCTGGGTGACAAAGTGCACCTGCTTGGCTACAACGATAACCCCTACCCCTTTATCCGCGCGGCACGAGCCATGGTCCTCACGTCCGAGGCCGAAGGCCTGCCGCGAGTACTGATCGAAGCCCTGCTCTTGCATACGCCGGTCATCAGCGTCGACTGCCCCAGCGGGCCAAAGGAGATTCTCACCCAAGAGCTTGCAGACTTCCTGCTCGAACCCGACGACGAACCAGGGCTAGCCAACGCCCTGGCGCGTATGGCGGCCGATCCCGTCAACATAGAGTCGCGCCACTACCAGCAGTTCCTCAAGGAAACCGTGCTGCCCCACTTCGAAGCTCTGCAGTAGGACCTTACTGATGAAGCTGCTCGATATCCCCTTCAACGATCGTCGCCGGCGCTACCTGGTGTTCCATGAGCGCGATCTTCCCCCGCGCCTGGCGCTGGCCAGCACCAGCACGACAGACGCCTTCGAAGCCGCTGGTTCGAGCCACTTCTACACCTCCCAGGATGGCAGGATTCTCGCCAAGGTAGTGCCGGACAAGTTCTCGACGCGTCTGGAGCCCTTCAAATGGTTGACCCGCGACTACATTGAGAAGCGCTGGCTGGCCCAGTCAGACGCGCGCAAGGAATACCTGAGCATGCGTATTCTCGCCCGGGCCGGGCTGAGAACCCCCCGCTTTCACGGCTGGGGCCTGAGCCTCAACCCCGCCAATCGCAATGGCTCGCTACTCCTCATGGAGCAGGTAAAAAACGCCGAAATGGGTGGCGAGCGTTTCGAGCGACTCGATGAGTCCGAGCGCAAGATGCTGCTTGACCAGATCGCCGACGAGGTCGTGATCTTGGCCAGGGCGGGTTACCTTCACCGAGACCTTCACCTCAACAACCTGCTGGTCAGCCCCGACAACGAGTTGATCTGGGTCGACGCTCACCTGAGACGCATGCCGCGCCGAAAAGAACACCAGTGGCCGGCCCTAGTCGCCACGCTATCGGATACCAAGCTCTACGGTGAGCGCTACCGCCTTTGGGTCGAAACCCGCGTTAAAACGCAGTGGAGCCGCTAAAAAGCGGCTCCACTGTTTCACAGGAACTTGTCAGGCCGTTGTCCGCGCCCAAGTCAGCGCTGCGCTGCCCAGGCGTAGATCAACGGACAACTACCGATCAGCCTACGTCGCCGAGGTCGAGATAGCGTTGTGTAACGAATTCCAGGCGAAAGCGATCGCAGATATCGTCCGCCACCAAAGGCGGCCTCTCGACGACCTTACGAATCGCAGAGGCAAAGGCGTCATTGTCATCCATGGCCACTAAACCCTCAGGGTAAAAATCACCCATAATCTCCGCAGGCCCACTTGGGCAGTCGACGGTAACGACCGGCGTTCCGACCGCCAAGGCCTCGGCAATAACCAGGGCAAAACCCTCATAATCGGAGCTTAGTAGCAAAGCACGCGCCCTCTTCATGTAGGCGAAGGGGTTATCGCGCGCCCCCAACATACGAACCTGTTGGCCAACGCCCATGCTCTTGGCGAGAGCCGCGACACCGGCTTGCCCGCTGCCATCCCCCACCAGCACCAAGGGAATATCAGCATCGCTGTCGCGGTAGGCGGCGAACAGGCGATCGAAGCGTTTCTGACGCTGGTCCATGCGCCCGACGAACAGCAGAAAATCTCTAGGCACATCATCGACGTCCGCCCCTGCAAGATCGCGAATGCGATCCAGGTCGAGCGGATTATGAATAGCAACAGCGGTCTTCGGCGTAATGGAAAAACGCAACTGCAGTCGCTCGAGCATGCCCTGGGACACCGTCACAATGCGGCGCTGATCATACAGTTTCCGGACCTTGCGGCGCTTTCGCCAACGACCAAGACCGCGCTTGTTGCCCAGAAATCCGGTGACAGGGTCCGCGTGCAGACAATACCAGGCAGTCTCCGACACCTTCGAGCGAGACACCACCTGGTGAGCGTGATGAAGGTGTGCCAGCACAAGATCAAAGGATGCGGACAGCGACGCCAGCGTCCGGTCCAGCAACTCAGCATGGTCCCTGTAACGCCGCCAGCGCCGAATACGGCCGCGTGCAACGTGTGGCAGCCTAATGACGTTCACTTCTTCAGGCAGTTCGTAGCGTTGACGGTCGCTGAGGATAATCAGCGTTATCTTGGCACCAGCGTGGTGCATACCGAGTATAAGATCACGGGCCACGATGGGCGCCCCACCCGAATCCAGGTGGTCGATCACGAAAAGTACGTTCATGGAGGACGGAGTCGACACTTCGCACCCTTGTAACATGGGGTAACAGAGGTCGCTATGATGACAGAAACGCCCGAGCAATACGCTCCGGGCGAAAGTCATCCAGCCACTCCTCGGCGGTCTCTGGCTTGTCTCCGGCGACCGCCTTGCGCATGCCATCGGCCAAGGAAACCTCATCGCGGCGCACGATGCAGGCGTCCAGCTCCCCTTTCAGGATCTCTCGAATACCTCCTGGACAGTCCACTGAGAGCACCGGAGTACCACAGGCAAGTGCCTCGAATAGCACAATTCCCATCCCCTCAAAGCGGGAGCTTAAGACGAAGAGCCTCGCATGGTGCATCCACGGGTACGGGTTCTGGCGGTTTCCGGCGAAGATCACCCGCTCTGAAATGCCAAGTTCCTCCACCAGCTCACCGAGCATCTCCCTCTGCTTGCCACTACCGACCAGCACCAACGGCAACGTCAGCCCGCTTCGTGCGTAGGCCCTGATCAACAGCGCCTGATCCTTGGCCGGCACCAGGCGCGCAACATTGACTATATAGGGGACGGACGGCAGGTCTGGCTCTTCCGCCAGCATCTGCCGACGAATGCTCTCGATCGGGCACGGGTTGGGAATGACCTCCAGCGAGCGCGGACGAAAGTGCCAAAGCGACTGCGCTTCCCGAATGCTCTCCGCCACCCCTTGCGATACCGCCACCAAATCACGCCGGTGATACAGACACCGAGCAAACAAGCAGCGGCGCTTGGACGCCCCCTTCATATGAAAGATGTTCTCCAACACGTAACGGGCACGCGTATCACGAAAGCTCCACACCAGCTCAAAGGTGCCAATACCACGGAAGATGATGCGATCTACCTTGCCATGCTCACGCTCGAAGTCGCGAAGCCATGACGTGAAGACACGTCCTCCCATCAGACCGGTGCCCAGAAACAGCGACCGATCGACCAGCGGATTCAGTACAAGGCGCGCAAACAGCTCGAACACGTAACCGATGCCGGTCTGGCGCGCCCGCTTCTGTAGTGGCAGGTGGTGCAGCGCAACCTCCTGCCGCTCCGGAGCTAGCGGCCGCTTCACTCGCCGGAGGCAAACCAGATGACTCTCATGCCCTGCTGCCGCAAAGGCATCGGCCAGGTTAACCGCCACTCGCTCCATTCCGCCCATCTTCAGCGAGCGCACCACCACCAGAGTCCTCAAGCCATCCCCTTATCTCTCTTGACTAGCATCACGCTCATACCATGCCGAAACAGGTGCAAAGCGGCCAAGTGGCAATGCGCCACGCTTCTCTACAAAGCGCCATTCGCCATGCATTGTTACAATGACAGAACTGACTGAGACTCCACCGTTTACAGAGAGTTCACCGGGGAACCATGAAGGACCAACGCCGTTTTCTGCTGGTGCTACGCCGAATGGGAATCGGCGGCATCGAGCAAGCCACACAGACGCTAGCCGATGCGCTCGCCACGGCCGGCCACGACGTTCATTTGCTTGTTTTAAAGGGTGAGGTCAACCGAGAGTTCCACCCGGGTGTGACACTCCATCGCCACGACGTGGATAAAGTCAGCCGAAAAGGACTCGGCCTGCTCCTCCACCTGGCCGACCGCCTTTGCTTGAGCCGTCTCATCCAGGGCTCCGGCTTCGTCTGGCGCGGAAAACGTTGCAGCGTGGCCTTCTCTGCCTTCGTCCAGGCCCTTGAAGAAGGCCAGACGCCGTTCGATATGATCCTCATCCGCGGGCAAGGCGCCTTCGAGAACCTCTGGGACTACAATGACCACCGTACATGGCGGGTGGTGGAAGCCGTGACAGGGCGCTTTCCCTGCACAGCCAAGGGCCGCTGGCTGGCTCGCGTGCTTTATCAAGGCAAAAAGGTCATCTGTGTTTCAAAAGGGGTGAAAAGTGCGCTCAACGACTACCTCAGGCGCCAAGGGGTGAACCTCGTCGACAGCCAAGTGATCTACAACGCAATTCCTATTGCTCGCATTCAGCAACTCGCTAACCGCGGCCAGCCCATGGAAATAGCTCCACCCTACTTCGTTCATGTTGCGCGCCTGGTTCCGGTCAAGAACCAACGGCGGCTGCTGTCTGCCTACCATCTTGCCGTGAATAAGGGACTGCAGCAGGACCTGGTGATCATCGGCGAAGGCTCGGAGCGCCCGGCCCTGGAGGACATGGCGCGACACCTTGGACTGGCCGCGAAAGTCCATTTTCTCGGCCAGCAAGCCAACCCCTATCCCTGGGTCAAGGACGCCGATGCTCTGGTACTCAGCTCCGACTTCGAAGGGCTTGGCATCGTCCTGCTAGAAGCGTTGGTGTTGGGGACTCCCTGCATCGCCTGCGATGTCCCGGGAGGGATCAGCGAGGTCCTGACCGGTGACCAGCGCCGTATGCTCTGCGCACCGAATGAAGAGGCACTTGCAGATAAACTGCTGGAAGCGGCAACATCGGTGCCCGACGTCAAAGACGAGTGGACTACACCATTTTCGGAAGCCAGCATCCTGCTCCGATTGATGTCTCTCGCTGACGAATCCTCGACGGAGCGACCCCATGCCCAAACGGCGTGATCACCACCTGCCACTGGCCCCTGACATAACATGCCCTGCCCTCATCAATAGCGACGGCAAACTGGTGCTTCAACCACCTGGCCGTCCCAGCGATGACAGTGGCGCTGAACACAGTCTTAAACATGGCTCTGAACATGGCCCTGAACATGGCCCTGAACATAGCCCAGTACACAGCAACGGCATCAGCGCAACGGTCCCCTCCTGCGCAGAGGAAGTGGCAAACCACACCTGGATGCTTGAAATCGTCTACCGCGCCAAGGGTCGCTGGAAGCTACCAGGCGTGGCGACCGTCGAGAACGGTAAAGAACGCTTCACGCAATACTTCGAGAGCAATGAAACCGGCACGCGGCTACTCAACCTCACAGGAGTCGGCTCGCTTACCGACATCGTGCTGGCGCCCGTCAACTGCACGGTTGAGAGTCAAGCAACACTCCACGGGTTTAGGCGTCCAAACCTGGAAGATGGGCCGATACTGATCATTGCTCCTCACCCCGATGACGCCGAGCTCGCGGCATACGGGCTGTACAGCCGCCACCCCAAGCAGACATGGATTGTCACCCTGACGGCGGGCGAGCGTCTAAAGCGACTCGACAAACAGTATCTACCCGGGCTAGACGCCACCCTTGAAGAAGGCAGCCGCAGAAAGGGTCTGATTCGCGCCTGGAACAGCGCGACGACGCCACTGCTGGCCGGCGTGCCGGCAGAACAGTTGATCATGCTTGGCTACTTCAACGACACACTGCCCAAGTTACTCGAGACACCAGACGACACGGTACCCTCTTACGGCGATCCCGCGCTAACTCCTAGAGACTTCAGGGCCTGGAACAACTTCTCACTACCGTCAGATGCAACGGCAGAGAACCGCGGCGCCGATCTTATCGAGGACCTCTCCACAATACTGTCCAAGGTAAAGCCAACGACAGTTCTCGTCACACACCCCGAAATCGACCCCCACCCCGACCATGTCGCTTCAGCCAAAGCACTAGCAAAAGCAATGTCTCACTCTAGCCATGTACCAGAACATGTGTTGCTTTACGCCAATCACTTGAAAGGCGCGAGGGGCTTTCCTAACGGCCCTGCGCACGCTGCTGCCGGGGTGTGGCCTACAAGCCAAAGGACGTCCCAAATGCCGTCGTGGGGGCTACATAGTGAGTCACTTAGCCTTGAGGCTCAAAAAGGCAAAGCGCTCTCTCTCGACTCAATGCATGACCTACGAGGAAAGAAGAGCCTCGAAAGGCAGCTAAAATGCTGGCTGAGGCGAAAAAAAAGCGCCCTGGAATCGGGCGCTTGGAAGGACTACGCTGATCACGATTTTTTTCAGACCCATATCAAGGCCCATGAAAACTTCGTCGTCATCAACGGAAAACGTTTCTTAGCCGGAGTTTCTCACTGACTCTTAGGGGTCGCCGAACGCCTGCCAAAAACGCGCTGGCCTGATTCCACCTGCCAGCGCCAGATATGCGTCACCACCCCACCTAAAATCAGGTTCTGTATATATGACCCTGTCCAAAAGAACCCATAAGACTCGAACTGGCTAACAATTACATAGAACACGCAAAACATATAGCCAAACACCATCATGTCCGTTGGCATGACACCGGCACGCCATGATCGCCAGGTCCCGACACCAACCCACACGATCAACGCAGCGATAACAGAAATTCCAAGAAATCCGTAACTCACCGCAAAATCTAAAAATGTATTATGAAGATGCCCGAACTCTTTCTTGATATTTTCGGGCAGCCATTCTGTTTCATCAATAACCAACCCACGAGCTTCGCCGCCCCAGCCGATCAGCGGCCGCTCATTTATCCACTCCAAACCTGCTCGCCAAGTGTGAATACGTGTACCAACGCTGCTATAAGGCACCTCATCCCAGTCGCCAGATAACACACTTTCAATGACTGGCACCTCTGCCTCCAAACGAGAGTTCAATGTGTCCTTGAACACCCAACCCGTGAATACAAAAACGGCTACGGCACCTAACACGAGTATATGCTTGCTTCGTCTACCGCTTCCTCGCCTGTAGCCAAATACCGCGGATACTATGTGTAATAGAAGAATCAACACAAAGACCAAGCTAAGAGCGAGCCACACGGCGCGGGTTTGTGAAATCACAACGCCAACTAGGCATAGCCCTGTTGGTATAGCCCAAAGCAACACGCGCCCCCAAACCCAACGGCCATCGCCAATAATTCGCGGAGCAAAGCACAGCAACCCAAGAAGGGCTGTACCAAAAAACATCGCCACATGTTGTGCATTACGTATATTGAAATCCACACGATGACCATCTAGCCCACGAAGCCAGTCAGCCCCGGCACCGCCGGCGATAAAGCAAGCCAAGAGAAACCCGGCCAAAGCAAGGCTCCATATAGCCAAAGATTTCGAAGTACTTCCCCCTAACCACCAAGCAACACCAATAAATAGAAACCATTTCCCTAATCTGTCCAACTCTGGGGTGTCAGCAACCCATTCCGGATTATTAAAGTACCCGAACAACCAGCTCAAAAGTTGAGAAACAATAGCGAAAAGCAAAAGCCAAAGAGGTGCCGACCCGCGCACCACCTTGCTTTGAAAGAAAATCATAATTAACGCCAGCAACGCCATTATGGTCCCAGCACGCTGGCCAATATCGGGAAGGAGAACCCTTAAAGCACCATAGCTAAACGCTAAAAAACTTCCAGCAATTAAAAGTATTACAAAAAACCCACTCCTGCCAGAATCTTCAGAGAGAACATTTCGGGAGAAAAAAAACTCAAACATGCGTCATCTTCTTAAAATAAGACCATCAACATATCAAACAGCTTCCGACTCGGAACAATGCGGAGGCCCGCAATACATTGAGACTCGATTCACGAATAGCCATTGGGATTATTTTTTTGCCAGCGCCAGGTATCTTCAACCATATCGCTCAGGCAGTGCCCAGCTTTCCAACCTAGTTCATCCAGCGCCTTGCTCGGGTCAGCCCAACATTCAGCAACATCCCCATCTCTCCTTCCAGCGATAACATATGGGACGTCCTTCCCTGTTACCTTCTTGAAAGTCTCGATCATGTCAAGCACTGAGTAACCACGGCCTGTGCCTAAATTCCAAACATGAACACCCGGTTTTCTTGAAATGGCTCGCATTGCAAGTACATGGCCTTCGACAAGATCCTCTACATGAATGTAGTCACGCACGCCGGTTCCATCGGGCGTGGGATAATCATTCCCATAGATCGTCAAGGCTTCACGACGCCCGACGACGACTTGAGATATAAAGGGAACAAGATTGTTTGGAATACCAAAAGGATCCTCGCCGATCTTTCCGCTCACATGAGCCCCTACCGGATTGAAATATCTCAACAAGGCGATTGACCACTGAGAGTCTGCTGCGGCCAAATCCTTCAGAACTTCCTCTACCATTAGCTTGCTACGGCCATAGGGATTTGTCGGCTGTCCTGTTGGAACGCCCTCATGAATTGGCATTGAAGCAGGATCGCCATAAACGGTGGCCGAAGAACTAAAAACAAGCCGCCGAACTCCTGCAGTGTTCATTGCCTCGCACAGAGCCAATGTTCCACTGACATTATTATCATAATATTTCAAAGGCTCAAGCACGCTTTCGCCAACCGATTTCAATCCAGCAAAATGCAAGACTTCGGAAACTTCATGGCGCCCAAACACACTATCTAAAAAATCGCGATCTCGAATGTCGCCATCATAAAAAACAACTGATTTTTTCGCGATCTGTTCTACACGACGAACCGACTCGCGGGAAGAATTGCTTAGGTTATCAATAACGATGACATCGTAACCATTCACAAGCAATGACAGCACCATATGCGAGCCAATATAACCGGCACCACCGGTTACGAGAATAGCCATAGACCTCTCCTCTTACTTCGGAAAAATGGTTAGATATTTACCTGGAACCAAAGCCAGTTAAAATGGTTTTTACCGTCTTAAAAACAATAAGTATATCCAACCAAAACGAGAAATGTTTTATATAATAAAAATCATGCTGAATTTTAACTTTAGTATCTTCAGCGTCTCCCGCATACCCCTGTACGACCTGAGCCCATCCGGTGATACCAGGCTTCACCACATGGCGATAAATATAAAAAGGTATTTCTGTGTCAAACTGTTCTACAAATGCACGCTGCTCAGGACGCGGACCGATGAGACTCATATCTCCTATCAAGACATTGAAGAATTGCGGGAGCTCATCCAGGCGGGTTTTTCGAATAACCCTCCCGACCCTGGTGATTCTCATATCGCCAGACTGAGCCAATTTCGCACCACCGGACTCCGAGTCCTGACACATACTCCGAAACTTGTAAATCCTATAATCTTTATTTCCTTGACCAACCCGATTCTGAACAAACAAGGCAGGCCCAGGACTATCAACTTTCACTGCTAGAGCAGTGAGTAACATTATTGGAGCCACAAACGGCGCCAATAGCAATACAGCGACAACATCAACACCGCGCTTCACAAAACTGTACATTCCAGAAGGAAGAAGTGATCCGAAGTCATTTTCCGCCAAGTGATCAACCTTAACCCGTCCCGTCACAGACTCACTTATCTGCTTTATGTGGTACACAGGAATGTGACAGAGTGTGCACCTAGCAAGAAAACGCTCCCACTCCGGCGACAGTTCGTCTGATCGCAAATCAGCTACAATACCATCAAAACGGACACCCTCTAGGTCAGGTTTCTTTAAAAACCGAAACTCACTAACTCCTGAAGACTTAAAGCCTAGTGCCTCTCCTACAGGCACTACCGCCATCTTGATATTCCTGTACCTTCGGCCAAGAAAATAGCCGACAAAACACCACGCTACCGTTAAGAGGAAGCCAAAAAAGAGAACCTGACGCGAGTAGCCTTCTCGTGTAAAAAATAGTACAGCAATTGCAAAAAGAAAGACACTCGTTATCGTTGGAAGTATATAAGATACAATATGCGCGCCGGGAAACCTCAACAATCTACGCTGAGTCAGAACGATAGCTATGAAAGACAGTCCAATCGCTAATAGCGTGTTTATTCTTACCTCGTCGAGGTATAGCCAGAACCCCCACCCCCACCGTTCCAGCGCAGGCAACGCTACCACTAAAAACAATCCAACCAAGAGTTGAAGAGGCAACGCTAAAATAGCTTTTTCATACCATTTAGAATGGCGTCTTTCATAGGGATATGTCACGCACACGTCCTTTAAAAAAAACGGATATAATAAAATCTGAACCGTTCTACTTTTCTCGCGAACTCGTTGGTTTAATCAAGCCGTCCTATGGTTCTCACTTTGTCACTCAAAAAGCAGCGCTGCTGACTCGAGCGGCAACGCCTCGCCTCCCCCCAACGGAGCTGCCAGTGATTGAACCAGCCCATGCCCAAGGGGCGGGCTCAATGACTGCACGCCACGTCAACGGCCTACCCAGCCGAATTAATTGGATATTGGACAACCCCCATCAGTGTCTCGGCGAGCACCCTGCTAGCACGCAATTCTACTGATCTTTGGTGATCTTGCCACCCAACCTGAACCACGACCTACCGCATTTGTCCGACAATTGCCAACTGAGGATCCCCACGATCACGCTAGCTGGAGGGCGGTCTCAATGACCAAGTGCAACACCAACAGCTGGTCGATGCACCCCGTGTAATGCCCCCTAGTTTCTGTACATCCTAGGCCGCTAATGCCGGGTGTGCTCTGGGTGCCACATAGCCCAAGGACTGATGTGGTCGCTCTTCGTTGTAGTACCGTTGCATTCTTCCTTCAAGGATCGGAAAAAGCGCTCGACGAGCCCGTTTGGCTCTGGGGTGTAGGGCGTCGTGAACTCCTGGGTGAGACCGTAGGCCTCCACCGTTGTCGTGTAGTGGCGGCTGCTGAAAACGAGGCCATTATCGGTGCGCAAGGCCAGCGGTTGATGAATACGGCCCAGTGCGCGGAACCTGTGCACCAGGGCTTCTTACCAGTGCCGCTTCAGCGGTCTTGCTGCTGCCGTTGTCCGATAATTGCCAGCCGAGGACCTCCCGTGTGCAGCAGTCGATGATCACTACCAGACTGGCCCGCCGATCTTCGCCGCACCACACATGCGTCAGATCGGTGGCCCAGCGCTCATCCGGGCGTGAGGCGACGGACGGCAGGCTTCTGGCACGAGGTCGGAAGCCTTGAGGCCGCTTGCGCACCTGCCAGCCCTTCAGCTGGAGGATGCGCTGAATCGGCTTGCGGTTCTCACTCAGCACGCACGCCAGGCGGCGATAGCTATAGGTGGGAAACCGCTCCAGAGCCAGTTTCACACTCGCTGCCAGGTCGGCGTTGATCACACGGGGTCGCGGCTTGGGCCGGTAATAGACCGTCCTGCGAGGAAGGCCCAGCCACTGGCACAGCTTGGAAAGTGATACCACATGGCCCTCGTGGGCCAGTTCCGCCTGCAGCGACCTTACGAGTTCTCGTCCTCGTCGAGCAGGCGGCGAAACTTTTTTATGCGTAGATCTGCAGATGGGCCTCGCCCAGCGCCTCCTTGGCTTCCCGCAGCTCGGACTCATACTGCTCGCGGATATCCTTGGGGCGGGCCCTGAACCCGTTCTCCATGCTGCGCTGGGCTTCATCAATCCAGCCTTCGACCTCAGAGACGGTGAGGTCATGCTGGCGAGCACCTCAGCGATGGTGATCTTTCCCTTGAAGACGTCCATGACCATGGCGGCCTTGCGCTTCGCAGTCCAGCGTTTGACGGTGGGTTCGTTGCTCATCTCATTCTCCTGATCGCTGCACTATAGCCTGTGCAGCTCTGGAGGAGGTCACTTCAGGTCTTCAACAGTGAGATGGTGGTAACAATGGGGCATGGCAACACCATACCTGATGGATCAGGCGTCGCACTTGGTCATTGAGACCGCCCCTTCTGATGAATGCACTATAGCCTTTGCAGCTCTGAGGAGGGTCATTTTATCCCGATCATGAGAGTCCGCTCTTTATCAAGGATCAGCGGTTAGAAGTCACTTGACCCGTGCTCCAGCAAGCCTGGCATGCACCGAACAGCCTCTCTTCGTCAATTGAACACTCCAGACCCTGCACCTACTTACTTTTCAAACATTGAGACCCGAATATCTCCTTTACAACGATACTACTTACGTCTCTCTCCTCAGCTGGATAATTACAAATGCTATTAATATTCTTGACTCTAGAGTCGTCAAATCGACCGTCAACGATACAATCAACTTCCCATAAGAACGCAGATAATGATCCGATGGTTTCAGAACATTTTATGCTCTCATACTCTTCAATCAGCCCCACGTTTTCACAGTATTCATCGAGATCATAGTCAAAGAAAAAGACGGGGCGACTCAACACAAGATAATCAAAATAAATACTCGAATAATCAGAGATAAGCGCATCAAAATACCACAAGTACCTATTTATTTCGACGAACTCTCGACCGCTAAACAAATGTATATTTGAGCTTTCAAGATATTTAGCCTCAATACTCTGTTCAAACCGGGGGTGCACGCGCAACCATATATGCACATTTTTTTCTTTCAAGTATGCGCTAAACCGAGAAAAGTCGAAATCCTCAAATGGAAAAAGACGAACTTCTGAATAAGGCCGCCACGTTGGTGCATATAGAATATTGAAATTGCTTTTATCAAGAAGGAAAGTATCATGCAATAAATTGGGTTCAAAAACCAAGCCTGTTTTTGGCTGAGGAAGTAACTTCACTCTTTCTTCTGGAATCCCAAATCCTCTGGACACATATGGAACGAAGAACTTCGTCGTAGCAATGCTGTAAGAAAAATTACTCGTCAGAAAAAAGTAATACAGTTTCTTATACCAAGTTACCTTCGTTTCCATCAGCCCTACTTTTTTATACAACATACCATGTCCAAGATGGTATACTTCACGCTGATACCTTTGAAACAACCCTGGGATGGGCAACTCTAACGCAGAGCAGAACCAATACTTCGCCCTTAAAATCAAAATTGCATCAGCCAATTTAAAGCTTGAAATAAAGCAACCAGGGTAAACTGCTTCCCACTTCTCACGCAACTCCTTATCGTTTAAAACAAAATATACACTCCCTGCATATTCGGTTCTTTCGTAAAGATATTGAAACAAAGCTCTTGAATTATCTGAAAACTCACAATTTAATGACGAAGTCAGAACAACAACATCCTTCTTTTTCAAGAAAAAAGAAACCAAAGTAACAAGCGGAGACAAAGCAAAATAGAGCGCTCTCTGAAGCGAATACTTATGTCTATTGGAGAAAAATATCACTTTTTTAACTCATGTTTTATTTTAGTCGTTGACACTTCTGGTGTTCTCGCAAGATACATCACCTCACAATGCAACTTCAAAAAATCAAACCTTCCTTCCCAATCATCTCCGATAACAAACTTGTCAACGCCATAGCGGACTATATCGTCGACTTTTTGTCCCCAGTTCTCTTCAGGTATAACCAAATCTACAAACCTGATGGCCTCAAGGAGAAGCTTCCTTTTTTCATATGAGAAAAAACATGTCTTATTTTTCTCCCGATCATTGAACTCATCTGTTGACAATCCAACAATCAAATAATCCCCTTCCTCTTTAGCTCGTCTTAGCAAATTAATATGGCCGTAGTGAAGCAGATCGAAAGTCCCATATGTAACCACTCGTTTCATATTCTCAAAACCTCACTTTTCCAAAGGTAATAATAAACATTAAAATCGCAAAAACTTTACGGAACTTGGGATCTAGCCTGAAAGAAGAGAACACGCATTTAATATAGCTACAGTCACTCAAGTTCCGGCTGATCAAGAACAATCCAGATTTATAAAAATCTATCAAACTGGCTAACATTCGTGCATCTTTCTCTGGCAGGTCGCACGCACGGATAAATCTCTCTAGATTTAGAATGAAAAAAGTATACTGTTCGATATTGAAAGCCCATCGCTCATCACTTTCAACCATGGTTATCGAGTTTTCGTTTTTGTGATACACGTACACTTCGTGCCGTATGTTTTTGCACTTAGGACGTGTTGCCATAGCCGAGAAAAATAAATAATTATCCTCCATGTATACAAAGCGAAATCCTTCAGCAACCTTTAATCTCTCAATATGAGAAAGTAAAAAGCTCCGGTCATACACTTTTCCAGCTGCTCCGCCCCAGATGAACTCCCTCTTAACCTTTGAATACATTGCTTCGACAACACTTTTTTTTCCTTCAACCAAGAATAAAAATGGCTTCTTTTTATACCACGGCCTCTTCGGCATGAAACTTACATCACATAAAAGTATATCAGGACGACAATTGGAATATTCTTTATACAGTACACCCAATGCATCCAACGCAAGCTCATCGTCAGGATCCAAAAAAACTATCAACTCACCTTCTGCGGACTCGACACCAACGCGGCGAGCATGGAACGTGCCTAAATTCCTGTGGTTATGTACTAGTTTTAACCTATCATCTTTCCCGCAAAAGCTCTTTGCTTTTTCGACACTACCATCACTACCACAATCATCTATTAGTAAAACCTCGAATCGATCAAACCCTTTTTGATTCAAACATGATAGTATTGCTCTTTCAATATAACACTCAACATTATAAATAGGAATAACTATCGAAACTAACACTTTCTCAAGCATGGCTTTTCGCCTTATCACACAAATGTTTCATAAGGATTCAACATTGGGTCATTATATTCTGTAGGAATTCCCAGAGAATTTTTCTGGAATGTTAAAAAGATAATCAAAAACGATATAACCGCTGCAACCTTATGGAGTCTTCGGTTCGTTGACATAGTCCAAAATATATAAGGCGCAAATACGGGGACAAAACTAAAGAGTGCAACTGCGCGGCCGAAAATTGCCACCTGCGATGATAGTATGTATGCAACAGAATACGCAAACGCACTTAGAATATAATAAAAATAAGCAGGGTTCTCCTTTATTAATTGTTTTGACATTACAATTACATATATAGGTATTGCTTGTTTTAGAACGACTCCGACAGCAAAAAACAAGCTTAGGCCCCTGGCTACAAAATGCTTCTCGCTGGAGAAATAGCCTGCATATTTGTCCAAACCTAAAAACGCCAAGAACTGACTAATTGGTTGGAATAATATTCCTGGCGACAGTGTTACCAAAAAAAGAAACAATAACATTGCCATGGGTAAAAAGTAAAATTTTGCTAACCTAGGAATAGGAGCAAGGCTTAATGCACCTATTAGAAGAAGGAGCCAGGCACTCTTATGAAAAAAACCTGCTAGCACAATAATAAGAAAAAACATCACTATGCTCTTCCCCCCTCCTCTTTTTTCACTCAAAATGCACTGAAAAGCTAAAATACTGAAAGCGACAGCTATTGCTTGCCTAATTCCATTAAAACTATACAAATACAAAACAAATATTACACTCAGGAAAAACAAACACTTATGCTTTTTGGGAAGGCTTAAAAAAACAGCAACGGTAAAAATAAACGAAAATGCCGCTATACTCCACTGTGCACTCGCACCAAACTCCTTCAGCAACCAGTTAACAAAATAGAAACCTTTCTCCATCCAGAAATATTCACCTAACTCCTTGTAAATATGGATATATGCCTGAAAATCCGTCCCAATATCATACCGTATTGCTGAGGGAATAAAGACGACACAAAATGCCAGTATTAAAAAAAAGTGACGCACTAATGCAGACCGTGCTTTCTCGCTTAAAAACAAGAACCCGCAACTCGACATCGCCACTAGGTTATAAAAAACAACTGTTTCCACACTTTTTATCCCCGATATCTAAAAAATAAAAACAAATTATATTGTGTGGGCTATGGAAATCCCCAAGGCTGGAAGACTGCATCGGAACATTAAATGGTGAACTAGCCCTGCCACACACAAAAATCTGTCGCCTATTCTGACAGATAATTGCCCGGTCCGCGCGCTTGTTGTCTCGTATATAAAAAGACTCGCGTGCATTTTTACCAATCCTTCGTCGGTGACCCTACCCGGAAAACATAGATACTGAATTACCGGATCAACCGAACTTCGAATGATGTTATATACCTGTATCTACGATTGCTGGGCAAGATCATAGACCAAAGCCGGTTGTACGTTATCGATTCACTTTCTCGACAAGTTACTGGCTGAGTGCCCAGCAGTCGGATAAAGGCAGGCCTCGCCTATGAGACATTGAAGATGGCACTCTCATGTCGCGACTATCCGAACAAGGGAATCACTCAATCTGACCGCGGAAGTCCGTATTATTCATCAAGTTATAAACTCTTATCAGACGCCATAAGCTTCGTTATAGCACGAGCGCTAAAAGAAGGTGCTACGACGGTCCTTGCGCGGAGAACTGTTTCCACAGTATCAAGATAGAAGTGCTCCATGGTGAGCGCTTCGAGACCAACGATACGATGAGAAGGCGGGTCTTCAAATATATTCGACTTACTAACCGACAACGACGCCATTGAAGTAGCCTTCAATGCTCAAATGGATCGTATAAATCGGGATTCACGTTTTTTGGGCGAGATCAAATCGCTCGTATCATAATGATGGTGATACGGTCTTCAGCGGTGAGATGGCGGTAGCAATTTTTCATGGTAATACCATACTTGATGGGTCAGGTATTTTTTCTTGGTCATTGAGGCTGCCAATGCTGAATAGTCTTAATATGCATACGATAGATTATACATGTCATCCTTTTTTTACACATCGATATTTTATCAACTAGAGAATAGGGCCCGATTCAGGAAGTCTTCGGATTTAATACGCCATTCACGCAACAGAACATTCACTTCCGTATAGTCTATACGGCTATGCACGTACCTATCGATAGAACGAACACTGCCATCTGAGATGAGACGTTCCTCAAGATTTAATTTAGAGAGAAACGATTCAAAACGACTCGCTCCGCGGGACCCATTTCTGACGACCAAGAAATTTTTTTCGAAAAGCACCGAAAACACCATTCCGTGGAACGAGTCAGTCACAACGAAGTCGGCATTCTTAATTTCCCATAACCACTCTTCTACCAAAAAAAAACCACCACCTGACTTTCGTGACAAATGCACCTCACTGAAACTTTTTCCGACACTCTCAAGACTAGATTTTGTCGATGCTATAATTTCATCTATCACCGCCCCTTTGTCCAAGACATATGTAACCAAATTTTTATTGTCATTTTTCACAGCAAACGATTTAAAAAACTGGTCATAAAAACCAACACCAACTAAAAGTGTCGGATCTAAAACCACCTCAACATTAGGAGTGCAAAAGCTCTGCTCACATACTTTAACGCCACTCACCTCCCTAGTTGAGATAAAATCAAACTTTCTCATTAGTGCCGATATCTTTTCAGCTTCACCCGGCGCCTCCCATATGTCTTTCCCAAAGGAAGCCGCATAGGCGATTCTCTTGACGGGAAGCTCGCTCTCAAAGTCTAAAAAGTATATAGATGAAAATCCATCGTTTATATATTGGTAACGCCAAACTTGATCACTCCCAACAACTACCGCCTCAAACCCCTCCTTGTCCACTAGACTATTAAAATCTTTCCTGGTAACGACCTTGTTTGACCGTTTTGAAAGATGTTGACTAATGAAAGGTTTCAACTTTTTACTTTTCACTGACTCCTTCCTCTTATTTTTTATATTCTGAAAAGGAAGAAACTCCAAGAGCTGAATCAAACTTTCTTTCCACAAAGGCACATATCTTTTCTTGTCAATCAACACCACTTCACACCCTTGACTCTGCAAGTAAGAATAAAGGGCTACAGCCTGAAGTATCCCGCCATAATTGTTTTTTGGAGTCAATGTTAATAAACCTACTTTCATAGTCCACCTCTAAGAGATATTTTATTGTCGACACACACGTACTTAAAACTAATCCTCTGAGTTAGGACAGCATATGTGTCGAGTCCCGCATAATTAATCACTCGTCTGTAAGAAAGCTCGGGGATTTTTTTAGCTCTTCGACGCTTCGCGTGGATTTGGCCTGATCAAGAAAGCGACTTACCGAGCTGACAATCAGATCGATTATAGTGATGAGGTTGGCCTCGTTCCGGTAGCCGTGGACGCGTGACCGATCCGCCTGGAACCAGCCGTCCATCCCTTCCAATCGTGCATAGCTCCCGCGTCGACAGGGCCTTTCCCGCCGGTTTCAGAAGACGCTTATCAAAGGCCGCTACCTGCATGACCTTGAGGTAGTTCCTGATATGCCACCAAGCCGCTCGCAGCGTCGGAGCATTCTGGATCCAGCGCAAGCTTCTCCCACCCAAGCATCGGACACGGCACCCTGATCGACCGTCAGCTCCTGTTCGCACTACACATCGAGAAACACCGTCGCGTAACGCTGCCCGCGCCGATACGCGGTCCATCGACGCCGACGGTGGTACCGCATCTACGTTGAGACCGGTGGGTTGCCGAAGGGAGCTCGTCTTATAGCCGAAGTACTCTATCGAACAGAAGCAAAGGGCGGTTGATCACTACCTCAGTCATGGGCGTTGCCTCGCCAGAATCAGCAGAGCGCTGGGATATCCGTGTGTCGAGTTGCTTGGAGAGTGGATTGATGAACTTTACCCCGCCTCGAGGCGGCGTTTCATTGGCAAGGCTAGGGACATAGCCTTGCCACGCACTCAGAAACAACACGCCGTCATTGAGCTATGTTCTCGGCAGGGAGTTGCTTTAGCAGTTGCTTCAAGAGTCTGCGTGGGCAGGCAAGTGCTGTACAAGTGGAAAAACCGGCTACTTGGTGACGAGAAGCCTATTGTCCACTCTGACAGGGGAGCCCACTATCGCTGGCCAGGATAGCTATCGCGCATCGAAGATGCAGGATTGATTCGGTCGATGTCCCGCAAAGGCTGTATGCCGGATAACGCTGCCTGTGAAAGCTTCTTTGGTCGCCTCAAGCCTGAATTCTTCTACCCTCGAGATTGGCGTGGCACGACGCTTGATCAATTCATGGCGAAAGTTGATTCGTACATTTGCTGGTACAACGAGAAACGCATCAAGGTATCTCTAGGTTCGGCGGTATCAATGACCAAGTGCAACGCCTGATCCATCAGGTATGGTGTTGCCATGCCCCATTGTTACCACCATCTCACTGTTGAAGACCGCGGCGCCATCATGATGATGGGAGCGACTCACTCGACCCGAGCCATTGCCAGTCATTTGGGCCGTGCACCAAGCTCCGTGTCGTGGGAACTCGCTCGCCTTACAATCGACTCCATCAAGGGCTACGAGGCCAGCCTCTCAGGCTACCGAGCCCGCCTGACGCGTCATCAGCCACGTCGGCGCCCCAAGCTGCACCCCGACGGGGAGTTGTTCGAAATCGCGGTCCATCTACTGCGCAAGATCTGGTCACCGCAACAGGTAGCCCGCACACTGAAGCGCATGTCTCCCAACGATTCACGTCGACAGGTCTCGCAGAGGCCATCTACAACGCGGTCTATGTGATGCCCCGCGTTAGCCTCAAAAAGGAACTCATCGCCTGCCTGCGGCAGCGCAACGGCAAGCGACGGTCACGGTGTCGTGGCACGGATCGACGCAACCAGATTCCCAACCTGGTCAGCATCCACACGCGACCGCCTGAGGTCGAAGATCGTCCGATGCCTTGCCACTGGGAGGGCGATCCTATCATCGGCGCCAACAATCGCTCTGCCGTAGGTACCCTGGTGGAACGTACCACGCGGTTGGTGACCCGGCGAAAATGGATGGCACCATTGCCACCGCGGCGACCGTGGGCTTCAGCGACAAGCTCAATGAGATGCCGCGATCGCTGCGTTTGTCCATGACCTACGATCAGGGTAGAGAGATGGTGAAACATGCCGAAATCACCCAGAAAACCGGCACGGCGATCTATTCACTGACCCGTACAACCCCTGGCAGTGAGGTTCCAACGAGAATACCAATGGCCTGTTGCGACAGTACCTGCCGAAGGGAACCGACCTCTCGATTGACAGCCAAGAAAAACTCGATGCGATCGCCGACTCATTGAATACACGGCCGCGCAAGGCACGGGATTGCCGCACGCCACTTGAAGTCTACGCCGAGGTGCTCAGGAAATCCGTCGCGGGTCCGAGCACCCTTCAATAGCGTTGCGTTTGGAACTTGAGACCGCCCTCCCTGAGTCCACGGGAAGACCGCGAGAGCCTTGGAGTCACCGCATGAAAAAGTCCAAGAAAAGTGGCTCACCTCCAAAGTGAGCCACACTAGTCTCTGGATTATGTGGCACTCCGAGCACTCCCTGCATTAGCTGAGTATGGTGGCAAAAATCAGGAGGTCATTACAGGGGTGCCCACGTTGTAGATATTACTCACTAGACCAACTGCTATCGACGCGCCGTACGGCGTCATCTGAGCAGGGAGGTTGACCGGAGCCCGACACTAATAGTTAAGCTGATTCACAAAGACGCTTATCAAAGTATTAAAAAAGAGCATGAAGAAACTACACTTTAAAAAATTTTGCATACCTAATCTTTCGACAACAAAGAATGAAAAACTGCTGCAATGATCGAGCACTTCCTTTAAAAAATCTGCCGTTCAAATAATGAAACCTAAGCTCGTCCGGAAGCATTTTAACAGAGAATAGCAATGGGTTACCACCAGATCTAAAAAAAACGTCATGCGTCTTCTCGGAAATAAATTGCCGATGTACATAAAGTCTTTTTCTTTTGTCACCAACATCATACTGATTTGGTTTTACGCGTTTTTTTGGATGCCAAACTCCAATCTCGTCAGCCTGCTTTATTCTTACTCCTAGCCCTTCACGTCTATGCCGATAATTCCCGGCCTGAGAATCATATACATCTTGAGAGCTCCTCACATCAAAATTCAGCTTTTTCTCTCTCCTAGCCTCCTCGATAATCGACTTTATAAAATCAGACCTAACGACGACTATATTACTTCCTCCCGAATCACTTACATATTCTGGTAGCCACGCATCACCACTTGAGATGTCTGCCAGTTCGCCGACAATATCGTCACACCATTCACAAGCTTTCGGCTTAAAATAGCCGAGCCCCCAGTTGACTCCGTATAAACTGGAATTTCGCGCTCGTCTTGAACTCGAGTATTTGCTTTTATCGCCATCGCCAACAATTACTTCAAATTTATATTTATTTGCAGGTGCAGCTGGGTCTTTTACCCTAAAGTCGACCGACTCAACATTATCGCTGGATGAACTCAACTGCCTAGCTAAAAAATCCGAATATGCCGCCGACTTCATGTGTCCACAGAACAATGAAACACAGACTGTAACTTGTGACTTAATAACCTCATCGTTTTCACATACCAACCTCACAGCTTTTACAAAGCACGGAACACCAACAAAAGCATAACACTTCCCATCTCCCCTTATTTTTTTTAAAATCTTATCAAAGTGAGCTGGATGATACCTCGACTTAGCCCCCTCCAAAATCTCTCCAACCGTGGAAGATAATCCATACTCAAAAAACTCCTCACCTCCCCCCCCTTCTTTTACGTGAATCACACCATCGATGACCCCCCGCTCTAATAGCGTTGAGAGCAACCATGTAACAAAGCCACTCGACCCGCCAGCGTCCCTAAACTTAGGGTCTATAACATGACCAGCATATATCCCATTATAATATCCAACATTCTCATCACGGAAAAACCCCTGTTTCGAGAAGAGTTCCGCCCCAAGTTCATCTTCATCTTTGCTAGCTGAAAAAGGACAAACATCACCTGCCAAGGTGTTTTCTACTTTACCTTGCGGAAGAAAAAGTCCGTAATTATTTTTTTTTATTGACAGAGACTTATCAACTGATGCACAACCTCCACAGCCTATGCAGTAACCTCCATCAACCACATCGTCGACACCGCTTCTTTTCTTCACGCCTCCCTCCATCATCTACAAATTCCCTATTAGCCTTTTTCGAGAACAGACAATATAAAGAACACACAACACAACATCACAAAGCACCGTAGAGTACGCAGCTCCATACGCCCGGTATTCAGGTATAAATATAAAATTCAAAACGACATTTAGAAGCGCCACCCCCCCCATCAACCTAGCCTTTAATTTTATGTTATTTTTTGTCGCTAGAATTGACCCAGAACTTGTAGCCAAAAACCGGAAAGGAATAGCGATAGCCAAGACCATTAAAAGATCAACTGCTCCTACATACTCAACTCCAAAAAACCAAGGGAACACATAGGGCATAATCAGCCAAACCGCTATCATTGATACCAGTCCGAAAAGCAACATCAAAAGATTCCCTTGCCTATAGACCCTCTCAACTTTTGACTTCTCATGAAACGCCCAGCGATGTAGCTTAGGCAACAAATACTTCTGAAACAAAACACTAGGGAACAGATAAATTGCAACCATAACCACAAAAGCCGAATTGTAAACCCCAGCCGCTTGATCATCCACCAAATAACGCACTAACACAACATCAGATTGAAAATATATCACATAGAAAATACCGGCCAAACCGAATGGCCATGCGCCCTGCATTACTTGCTTTAGTTTAACAGGCTTCGCTGGCGCTGCATTCAGCAAAACCTGCTCCGGGTGCCCCTCTAAAAAAAATTCGGCTTTCCTCATCTTAACCACCTGGCCTATCCCGAAAGCAAGAAGCAATATCGCAACAACAAAATATACCGAGGCAGCATATACAGACGCCAAATTTTCTTCTAGTAAAAGATAAGGTAGCAGAACAATACCTACCAGACGCATTGCGTTTGGGGCCATCTGCCATAAAGATAGCCCAATCATGCGCCCTTCAAGCTGTAACTTCGCAGTTACTAACTTTATCGCCAACAACCCAAGAATATTAAAGCTCAAAATCATAATCACAACTGAGACATGTTTATCGTGAGGGCCGAGCCATGCCCACAACCAAGTAAAAAACATAACAACAATTGAGCTAAACAAGACAAACCGAAATGACGCCGTCAGCCAACGCTGGGCTCCCCAGCCTTCTTCTCCATATTTATTCAGCCAGAACTCACCGAGTCCGAACCCTGCCAAGGTAGAAACAATCGTCACGATGGCTAGTGACGATGAAAAATCGCCAAATTGATCTACCCCTAAGCCCCTAGCCAACAGCACCTGTGTCGCAAAATTCATTACTGATCCAGAGAGTGTGGCGACTGTTAACAAAGTTAGCTCAACAGCATTTTTTTTCTTTATCATAAATTACCAAATAGCCTTGTCATAGCTTTAATATTCATAATATTACACGGCCAACTTCACGACTTTTTTGTAAACCATGACGCCGCCTATACAAGCAGCATAAACCTGGCACTACCATAATCCCAAAAGCGCTAAAACGAAATTTTTATCTAATCGGAAACTAGCATGACTTTCAAGCCACACCCATACATCAATCGCGAATAGCTTTATTATCCCGCCGAACCCTAATATTAAATCGCTTATGTTTGCGATATTTTCGACTAAAAAATGAAGTTTTCAACGCTGAGTGTGGAATCCGCCCCGCTGCGCACAGCCAGAATATGACCTCCACGACGACAGAAAGTATGCCATTGAGCCACCCAGATCGGAGTCTCGGCCTGGGCCTGGACGCGCCATGGATACTCAAGGACCAGCACCTGAACACTTCCGTGTCGCCCCACTGGGGAGTGAAGTTGTCCCCAGGTTTCGGATCAGGCGCTAAGCTCTGAACAGATCGACCAGAGGCCCCTGATCATGGGCAGGAAATGTCGACAAGACAGCAGTGAGTTTAACACCAAGGTCGCGCTAACTGCCTTGGCGAGCGATCAGACCACATCAGAGTTTGCCACCCGGTTTGGGACTCACCCCACCCAGGTCGGCCAATTCGACCAATGGAAGCGCGAATTACAAAAAAGGCGGAGGAACTGTTTGACGGCAAAACCGGTCACAAAAAGAGATCGACGCCCTCTACCGAGAAATCGGGAAGCTTAGGCTAAAACGCGATTTTTTGTTACGAGGACTCGCGCGGTGGCCTAACCGCCAAGTAAGTATCCGGCAACAATGTCAAATGCTTGGCGTCGCTCGTTCTCCTGTCTATTCCCGCCGCCGACAGGTGAGCGCAGAACACCTTGAACTAATGCGACTGATTGGCAAGGAATATCTGTGTACGCCTGTCTATGGGTCGCGGCGTATAACGGCTAATCTTCGACGCAACGGGCACTGGGTGAATCGCAAACGTGTACAGCGTTTGATGGGCTGGCACGCCGTATACCCGGGGCCACGAACGACCAGAGTGAATCAAAACCACCGGATATATCGCTATCTCCTGCGAGGGCTGGACATCGACCGACCCCACTAGGTGTGCGCCACTGATATCACCTACATTCCAATGGCGCGGGGGCTCATGGACCTATTGGCCATCATGGACTGACACAGGCGTCAGTGCTGACCTGGCGGCTACTCAACACTCTGGACACAGACTTTTGTGACGATGGCCTGAAAGAGGCGCTGGCAGGTCATGGAGTGCCAGAGATCTGCAACACTGATCAGAGGTGTCGGTTCACCTCCGAAGCGTTCACCGACGTCTTGCACGACCATCATGTGAAGATCAGCACAGCCGGCGAAGACTGCTACTCGGAAAATATTTTTGTCGAGCGACTTTAACGCAACATGAAGTACGAGAGCGTCTATCTGTTCGCCTTCGCCGATAGGACGGAACTGCGCTAGCAGTTGAAACGATATTTCTGCTGATACAACGCTGGACGGTCCCACCAAGGACGTGGTGATACGACTCCCGAGGAAGTCTACTTCTCTCAACTACTGACGCAGACGGCCTGACGCCTGTGATCCATTGATCCAAGCCTAGATAGTATGATCAGGTGGACCGGAGAATGGGCTTTCCTTCATTGCTCAGGCATTGAACTTGAACGTTAAGGCTGCAACCCATTAAACCGGTTGCTCCTAGTTCGGCCACGCTACCGCCCGAGGATTCACCGGGTGCATCCCAAACCCTAGGTATCTAGCCCTCTGACAAACCTACTCATCTGCCTGCATTCTACGGCAGCGAACCATCGTTCACTATGCAGGACCAGCGGGTTGGACGCAGCCCAGCCAACAGCACCTAAGTTTACTTGGGCTGGTCAGCATACAGATGTACTCGATCTGCGTCAGCTGGAAGGTCCCACGAATTCCTTAACAATCAATGTACTAGCCGTTCGCTTCGCCAACCTATCGCTTAGGTCGTTAAGCCATCGCTGACTACCATCCTGTGAGATTTCTCCCGCAACACCTTCCCCAGCTCCCGCCTGGCCCCCTCTTCCCCATGCACCAAGCGAACCTCGCCCGGCTGCGGGTCAATCCCCGTAACGAACCTCACCAGGTCCGCTTGGTCGGCATGGGCGGAGTAGCCGGCGACTGTTTTGATCATGGCTCTGATCAGCACTTTTTCACCGTCAATCTTCACCCATCCGGGGCGTCCGGCGCTACCCGCGCCGTAGCGCTGTATGTCTCGCCCTGGCGTTCCTTTGGCCTGGTAGCCGACAAACACGACCGCGTGACGCTCGTCCGGGAGCATTCGCTTCAGGTAGTTCACTACCCTGCCGCCGGTTGCCATGCCGCTGGCGGCTATTACCACGGCCGGCGTACCTGAGCTCGCTAGAGACTCGACCATGCTTAGGTGCTCATCGTGGTCGTCAACGGTCACCAGGCCTTCGAAGCTTAGCGGATGCCTACCGTTTACGAGCCTGGCCTGGGCCTCTTCGTCCCACCATGGCTTCAGCTCTCGGTATACCTCGGTAAACTTGGCAGCCAACGGTGAGTCGACGACAACCTTGAGCCCCTGCCACAGGCTGTCGGCTTGTGCACTCCGGCGTATGTCCTCAAGCTCGTACAGGAGCTCCTGGGTCCGGCCTATGCTGAAAGCGGGGATGATAACAGTCCCGCCGTTCGCTTGCGCGTGTTCTATGACAGATTGCAGTCGACGCTGTCGTTGTGCTCGGTTCTCGTGGCACCTGTCACCGTAAGTGCTTTCCAGCACTAGGATATCTGCGCGCTCCGGCGAAACGGGATCAGGTAGTAGCGGGGTATGCGGGGGGCCAAGGTCGCCGGAAAAAACAATGCGCCGGTCGATGCCTTGGCTATGGTCAATGGCATCCACTTCTATATAGGCGGAGCCGAGAATGTGGCCGGCACGCTGCAGGCGAACCCTTATGCAGTGGCGTTCGTCGTCCACCACCGTATGCCAGCGCTGGTAGTCAAGCGGTACCAGTTGCCGCCCCACGCGTTTGAGAAAGCGCTGGATGAGCGATGTGTCGCGAGTGAATCCGACCTTCAACGCGTCTTCAATGACCAGCGGCAGTAGCTTGGCACTGGGCCTGGAGCACAGGATCGGGCCCTCGTAACCCGCCGCCACAAGATACGGCAGCCGACCGATGTGATCGATGTGGACATGGGTCACCACGAGCGCCATGACGTCATCGACAGGAAAGCGGACCTGATGGCGCTCGAAGTCGCTCAGGCCATCGTTCTGTTCGCCCTGAAACAGGCCACAGTCGATGAGCAGCGCTCGGTCTTTGGCGATCTGCAAACGATGGCAACTGCCGGTGACGCCATCGGCGCCACCGTGGTGGGTGATGTTGGGGTATCTCAGCACGAAGGGACTCTCACTCTTTACGGCAAAGAACGCTCACGCCAGCCACGCGTTGGATGCGCGCGATTGGCGTGAGGTCATCATACGGCCCAAGCCTGCAGCCACTTACGTTCTAATCGACACTCAAGGCGTGTCGAGATTTACCGTGCGGGCGATAGTGATCGTCGCCACACTGGCGTTCTCGTGCCCGCTGGGCGAGGCTGAGTACGTCCCTTTGACACTGTCGGTCGGCTCGACCAGCTCCACCGTGCTGCCATCACAGGCGACGAAGTCATACTCGCTATCGAAGACGGTGTCGTCATACATCTTATTGGCGACCGTCAGCGCCGTGCGCGAGGCCGAAAGCTCTTCTTTGCAAGCCTGGGTAGCCGCGTTGTCCTGATACTTCTGGTACTGCGGTATCGCAATCGCGGTCAGTATGCCGATGATCGCCACCACCACCATCAGTTCGATTAGGGTAAAACCGCCTTGCTGGGTGCGGGTGGGCGTGGGGGACTTGGTGGCTGTGCGGCTCGGAACACCCATCCCTGGGTCCATATGTGAGGTCATTCGTCGTGCTCCCTATGGCTTTCGTTATGAAACGACGCAAAGGCACTTGCCGAGGCCAGAGCGCCCGACTCGATCATAAGACGCGCTAGCGCCGGCCTTCACAGGCTTACGCCTTTAACTGCCACAATCTTGATATCCATCGGGTTTACGCCGTCTAGCGGCCCCCAACCGGTGCCTAGGCGGCGGACCTTTGGGTAGACTTCGGGGGACAAGCCCTGGGGGCCACGCCCTCCGTTTCCGCCGCGAGCGTCCGTCCATGAACACTCCCTCCGCCCTTCTCACGGCCCGCTCCCCCAACGAGCAAGCAACAGCGGCGGCTGCGTGCTCACAGGCCCTGTTGGGCCTTGCCCGCCGCCTGGTCGTCGAGGGGCTGTTGGGTGAAGCCGCGGCACTGCGGGCCGAGGATGAGGCAAATGCGAAGCACACCACCCTGCTGCGTCACGTGATCGAGTCTGGGCTGGTGCCGGCGCGGCTTGCGACAGAGGCGGCCTCCCGGGAGTTCGGGCTGCCCATCATCGATCTGGATACGCTGGATCTGACATCGCTGCCGCCCGCATCATCCTTCCCCGAGGCGCTGCTGCGGGAACATTGCGTCCTGCCGCTCAAGCGCGAGGAGCACAACCTCTCGGTAGCGGTGCCCTACCCTTCTACGCTGTCGCGGCTCGATGAGCTTCAGTTTGTCACCGGGCTGATTCTCAATGGGGTGCTGGCACCGATCGACCAGCTGCAGCCGACGCTGGATGCCTACCTTTCACAGCGCCCCGGGGCCGCCATCGGGACCGACGGCGGCATCGAGCGGGCGATCGGCGAGCTCGAAGGCGATGAGGGGCTAGCCGCCAGTACCCAAGTCGACGAGGCGCTGGCGCCGGCCGATGGTTCGACGCAAAACGACGACGCGCCGGTGGTGAAGTTCGTCAATACCATCTTGCTGGATGCCGTGCGACGCGGCGCGTCGGACATCCACTTCGAACCCTTCGAAGAGCGCTACCGTATTCGGTTTCGGATCGACGGCATTCTGCACGAGATCGCCCAGCCGCCCTTTTCCTTGCGGGGCCGAATCGCCGCTCGGCTGAAGGTCATGGCGAGGCTCGATATCTCGGAGCGACGCCTGCCCCAGGATGGCGCATTGAAGATCAAGGCACCGGGCATGCTGACGATCGATTTTCGCGTCAGCTCGTTGCCCACGGTGCACGGCGAAAAGCTGGTGCTGCGACTCCTCGACCCTGCCTCGGCGCAGATCGGCATCGAGCAGCTCGGCTTCAGTGCCAGCCAGCGTGAGCTGTTCGAGGCGGCCCTCGCCAGCCCCCAGGGCATGATCCTGGTCACCGGGCCGACCGGCAGCGGAAAGACCGTCACGCTGTACACGGGGATCAATCGGCTCAACGAGGTGGCGCGCAATATCTGCACCGCGGAGGATCCGGTGGAGATCAAGGTGCCGGGGATCAATCAGGTCAATGTGATGCCGCGCATCGGCCTGGACTTCGCCAGCGCCCTGCGCGCCTTCCTGCGCCAGGACCCCGACGTGGTGATGGTCGGCGAGGTGCGCGACCTGGAAACGGCGGAGATCGCCATCAAGGCCGCCCAGACCGGCCATCTGGTGCTTTCCACGCTGCATACCAACTCGGCGGCAGACACCCTCACCCGGCTGGCGAACATGGGCATCGCCTCGTTCAACATCGCCAGCTCCGTCACGCTCATCATCGCCCAGCGCCTGGCGCGCCGCCTGTGTGAGCGTTGCAAGCAAGCGGTCAGCGTGCCGCATGAGGCCCTCATCGAGCAGGGGTTCTGCGCCGAGCAACTCACCGACCCGACACTCTATGAACCGGTGGGATGCCAGCACTGCACCCAGGGCTACAAGGGCCGGATCGGTCTGTTCGAAGTGGTGCCCGTCAGCGACGCGATCCGCCGCCTGATTCTCAACCGCGGCCAGGCGACCGACTTCGACCAACAGGCGCGCCGGGAAGGCCACGGCAGCCTGCGCCAGTGCGGCTTGAGCCGAGTCCTGGAGGGCGTGACGAGCCTGGCAGAGGTCTGCCGTGTGACGCGCCATGAGCCCAATCGCCATTGATGACCAAAGCCCCCTCATCCTCTGCCCGCCGCCCCCGCGACAGCACCCGGCGAGAGCCCCAGGGCAGTCGCCTCTACCGTTGGCGTTGGCAAGGCAATGCCGCGAGCGGACGGCGCCTGCGGGGCCGCGTGGTCGCCGCGACTCGAGCCGACGTGGAGAAGGTGCTGCACGCCCAGGGCATTGTCGTCTTGCGCATTCACCGCGGCGGGCGCAGCGGGGCTACCAAGGGGCGTATTCGCTCTCGCGACGTGATGCTGTTCTCTCGCCAACTGGCGACACTCTTGAAGGCCGGCATCCCGATTATCCAGGCCTTCGAGGTCGTCGCCGAGAGCCTGAACAAGCCCGCCATGCGAGCCCTGGTGCAGGACCTGATGTCCGAGATCGCCTCGGGAGCCAGCCTTTCGGAGGCGCTGGGGCGCTATCCCCGGCAGTTCGATTCGCTCTACGTCAGCATGATCGCTGCGGGGGAGCAGTCGGGCGCGCTGGATGCGATGCTGGACCGGCTAGCCCTGCATCAGGAGAAACGCGAGGCGCTCAAGAGCCGCGTACGCAAGGCCATGTGGTACCCGGCGTCGGTCCTCGGCGTCGGCTTCGCGGTCACGGCCATTCTCCTGATCAAGGTCGTGCCGCAGTTCGAGGGGTTGTTTGCAGGCTTCGGTGCCGAGCTTCCGCCGCTGACCCAGCTGACGCTCTCGCTGTCCGGCGTCGTCCAGCGCTATTGGCTGCACGCGCTTGGGGGCGTGGTCGTTGCCACCTGGCTCGGCCGACTCTGGCTGCGACGCTCGCCCCGTGCCCGCCGCCTCGCGCAGCGTCTCGCCTTGAAGCTGCCCGTTCTCGGCAAGGTGCTCGATCAGTCCGCGGTCGCGCGCTTCACTCGCACGCTGGCCACCGCCTTCGCCGCCGGCGTGCCGATGATCGAGGCCCTCGATACCGCCAAAGGGTCCGCCGGGAACGCGCTGTATGCCGAAGCCATCGGCAACGTTCGCGAGCACGTGGCGGGCGGTCAGCAGCTGCACTTTGCCATGCGCAGCGCCGAGCGTTTTCCCGCGCTTGCGGTACAGATGGTCGGCATCGGCGAGGAATCGGGCATGCTGGACGCGATGTTGCATCGGGTGGCGGACTACTACGAAGCCGAAGTCGACCGGCGCGTCGACACCCTGACCACGCTCATGGAGCCGATGATCATTGTGGTGCTGGGGGTTCTGGTGGGCGGATTGGTGGTCTCGATGTACCTGCCGATATTCCAGCTTGGCGGTATCATGTAGCAAGGCGCGACGGAGGCTGGCGCGACGACTCGCTAGTCGTGCAGCCAGACCGGTGTGCCGGGCCTTGCCTCGTCAAACAGACGCAACAGATCGTCATCGCGCAGGCGAATGCAGCCATGGGAGTCGGCGTCCCCCATGGGCTTGTCCGGCGGGGTGCCGTGAAAATAGATGTAGCGGCGCTGAGAATCCACGTCGCCGCCGCGATTATGGCCGCGCTCGAGGCCCGACAGCCAAAGGATGCGAGTGAGGATCCAGTCGCGCTCGGGATGCGCGGCGGCCAGGTCTGGGTGGAAAACTTCGCCAGTCGGCCGGCGGCCGCGGTAGACCGCGCCCGTCGGCTGCCCGTGGCCGATGGCGGCGCGGATCACATGCCACCCCAGCGGGGTCTGGCCGCTGCCCTCACGCTGCCCCGGGCCTGCCGCTGCCGTGGATACCAGGCAATGCCACTGCGCCTTGTGGCCGTCCCACACCGTCATCCGCTGGTCGGCGATATCCACTTCCACCCAACGGGCATCGCTCGGCGGCAGTGCGTCGAGTTGCGGTGTTCTCATGTCCCCACCGATACCTTGGCGTCAACCGGGGCTTCCGCATGCTGCGCCGTCATCGGTTCGGGCAGTGGCGCCGTCATCGCCGACACCACCACCGGGCGCATGCGGCGAACCAGGTCACGGACGGAAACGTGCTCGCCATAGTCCTTCTCGGCGATGTCGCGCAGCGCCTCGAGCCCGGAGAAGGTGAAGATCACCGTGCCCAGCACAAAGTGCAGGCGCCAGAAGCGCTCGGCATCAGGCAGCTCCGGGGTTGCCTTGCGCACCAGGGCAACGAAGCGGGTGAAGACGGTGCCGTATTCTTCCTGGATGTAGCGCCGCAAGTGGCCCTGGGCCTGACTGTAGGCGAGCCCCAGCAGGCGCATGAAGACCTTGAGGCTGTGGCGTTCCGCGGGGACTTCGAGCACGGTTCGCGCCATGGCCTCGAGCAGCACTTCGAGGGGGATCACGCGCTCGCCATACTCGGCCTCAAGGGCATCGATGGCGGCGTGAAAACGCTCCGAAAAAGGGTCCAGGTAGCGGGCGAACACCGCCTGAATAAGCGCTTTCTTGGAGCCAAAATGGTAATTGACGGCGGCCAGATTGACCTTCGCCTTGCCGGTGATGTTGCGCAGCGACGTTTCGGCAAACCCGCGTTCAGCGAAGAGAACCTCGGCGGTGTCCAGGATGCGTGTCACGGTGTCGGTCTGGGCCATGCTCAGGCTCCGTCGAAATAGAAGCAATACACTGCGAGAAATCGGGCGCAGCAGTTGGAAACAATTGTTTGAATTTTCCCGGAGTGTAAGCCACGCCAACGGCTGCGACAATCCACGCAAGGGGGGGAACGTTTGAAACACGAAGTAAACTCTGGGCTTGACCCAACCCCGAACAGAACGCTAGCCCAGTCGCGAACGGGCTCTGATCTGGCGCCGACTCGGCTCCGGTCTAGCGCCAGCCAAGCTCCGAGCAAAGCCACGCCGACGCCCTGGGACACCGCGAAGCCCGGGCCAACGCCATGCCTGGCGGTGGCCACCGCCAGGCGCATCGCCCTTGCGCCCTCTCACTGACTCCTTCTCACCCGCCCCTTCCACATGAGCCCTTCCACATGAGCCATTCCACATGAGCCCTTCTCAGCCGACCCTTCCATAGGAGCACTTCCACTTAAGCCCTTCCACTTGAGCCCTTTCAAACAGGCGCTTCTCACCGGGCTTTTCTTTCCCGGTCAGCCACTCCGACGCTAGCCTCGGTACCTGTGCGGCACACGGGGTACCCCGTGGTGGCAAGGAACGCTTTTACTGGACAAGTGTCCATACTGTACACTTAACCACGAAAGCAATTTCCAGGGATTCCCGGACGGCAAGGTTTGAGCGTGCCGTCGCGAATCGACAGCCATGACGCGGCAACAGCGAAACCAGCAGGGATGGCCCTGCCATCCACACAGCCAGCGTCGCCACCCGCGCTTCACCCCCGCCCATGGGAGGCCGAATGACACGTCCCCTGACGCCACGCCAGCAGAACGTCTATGACTTCATCGTCAAGACCATGAATGAGCTTGGCTATCCTCCCACCCGGGCGGAAATCTCGCGAGCGCTCGGCTTTCGCTCGCCCAACGCCGCCGAAGAGCACCTGCGCGCCCTGGAACGTAAAGGGGCGATTCGGGTGATTCGTGGCACTTCCCGGGGCATTCGTCTGCCCGCCGTGGACGCCAGCGAGCCCAGCGCCAACGATGACACCCAAGAAGCCGCCAGCCCCCAGGGCCTGCCGATCATCGGTGAAGTCGCCGCCGGCAGCCCCATTCTTGCCGCCGAACACATCGATCGCTACTGCCCGCTGCCCCCGGAGTACTTCACGCCCCGGGCGGACTACCTGCTTCGCGTGCGCGGCCTGTCGATGAAGGACATCGGGATTCTCGAAGGCGACCTGCTCGCGGTGCACCGCACCGAGCGTATTCGCAATGGCCAGATCGTGGTGGCCCGCCTGGAGGAAGAAGTGACCGTGAAGCGCTTCCACCGTGACGGCTACCGAGTGACACTGGCCGCGGAAAACACCGACTTCGCCCCTATCGAGGTGGATCTGCGCCACGACAGTCTGGATATCGAGGGCATCGGTGTCGGCGTCATCCGCGGTGGCAATGGCCAGGCGCTGAACTAAGCCGCCCGCTCACCGACGCCGCCTGACTGTGATGACGCCACCGGTACGCAAGATTCTCCACGCCGACTGCGACTGCTTCTATGCCGCCGTGGAGATGCGCGACAACCCGAGCCTGCGGGACATTCCGCTCGCCGTTGGCGGGTCGCGTGAGGGCCGCGGTGTCATCACCACCTGCAACTATCCCGCTCGGGAGTTCGGCATCCACTCGGCGATGCCGACCGCTCGGGCGCTGCGCCTCTGCCCTCAGTTGACCCTGGTGCCACCGAACTTCGACAAGTACCGCGACGTCTCGGCCCAGATTCAGGCGATCTTCCACGAGCTCACCCCGCTGGTGGAACCGCTATCGCTCGATGAGGCCTTCCTGGACGTGACCGATGTGCAAGGGTTTCGTGGCAGCGCCACCTGGATGGCCCAATGGATCAAGGCCGAGTGCCTCGCACGCACCGGCATCACGGTGTCGGTCGGCGCGGCACCGTCGAAGTTCCTGGCCAAGATCGCCAGCGACTGGGAAAAGCCCGATGGCCTGACGGTCATTCCCCCCGAGCGCGTCGATACCTTCGTGCGCGAGCTGCCGGTCAAGAAGCTCCACGGGGTCGGTCCGGCCACCGGTGCCAAGCTCGACGCCATGGGCATTCATCACTGTGACGACCTGCGCGCGCAGCCCATCGACAGACTCCTCGATGAGTTCGGCAAATTCGGCCGGCGGCTGTATGAACTGTCTCGGGGGGTCGACGAACGACCGGTCCGGGTCGAGCGAGAGCGCAAGTCGATCAGCGTCGAAACGACCTTCCACCATGACTTGCCGGACCTGGCCAGTGCCCGAGAAGCGCTTGTACCCCTGTGCGAGAAGCTCAAGGCCAGAATCGAGCGCAATGGCGATCCGCCTCAGGCCGGGGTGTTCGTCAAGGTTCGCTTCGATGACTTCACCACCACCACCCTCGAAAGCCGCGGCCTGGAGCCGGGGCTCGAAAGCTTCTGGCAGTTGCTCGACCAGGCATGGGCAAGGGCCCACCGCCCCGTTCGACTGCTGGGTGTCGGCGTCCGTCTGCTCTCGGAAGAGGCCCGCCAACAATTGACGCTACCGCTGTAATCCCGCCGAGATCAGTCCTGCCCCCGCGCAAAGCCACGCAACTTGCGCCTCAAGCGATGATGATCATCGAAGGACACCGTATCCGGCCATAACCAGTGGGTGCGTCCTCCCCAGCGCAAGGCGATCAATCGCGCCCCCACGACGTCACACTGAAGCTCGATATCGCGCCAGTCAGGATCCCCCGCCCCCCGCCATTGCCATCGGTCGGCGGCGTGATCGGTGTGTGGACTGGCGGCGAGTGCGTCGGCGACGGCGGACCTGGGGGCATGACGAAAGCTGGCCACGACATCGGCCAGCCGTGTCGTCGTCGGCATCGCCGGAGATACCGCACCGGGTATCCAGCGCAATTGGCCGACGAGGGCGGTGCGGCGCACCTTGATGAGAGTCGCGGCGAGCGCCGCTGTGCAGGTGGCTGCGACCAGCAGCGGCGATGACCAGGCCGTGAGCCCGGCCACCGAGGCGATCAGGGCGCCGTGAACGAGATGCTGGCGCTCAGAGGCCGCGATTGTGACCGTGACCGGAGGTCTCGGCATAGTCCACGATCATTTGCACGATGCGCCGGCGCACCGGATCCTGCGGCCAGTCACGACGCATCAGCCAGCCGAACAGGTCCTGGTCTTCTTCGGTGATCAGGTCGCGATAGGCAGCCTTGTCGTCGGCCGACAGATCGTCATAGCAATTCTCGAGAAACGGCAGCAGCAACAGATCCAGTTCCCACATGCCGCGACGAGAATGCCAGTAAAGTCGCTTGCGCTCGGCCTCGGCAGCGGTCGCCGTAGATGATTGGTCCAAGGGGTACCTCATCGGGGGTCGGGAGTGTGGGCGCCAGTATACCCCAGGGCCCAGTAGCGGCACATCCCGCGGCCCGAGCGCGCGGAAACGAAGGCTGACCGGTGACAACTGTCTGGCCACATGGGTCGTGCCGTGTAGTGCGTTGTTTTCTCAACAGTTGGAAAGTATGCTATTTAAAACTGATGGATAGGGGAAAGCAGCCCCGGCCATCAGGTAGAAAACGGACATCTGCAACGCGGACAACAACAATCCAGGGCCAGCGCTCATCACCCCGATAGGACTCACGGAGAAGACCGATGACAAAGTCCGAACTGATAGAGCAGATCTCGATGCGACAGCCCGAGCTGTCGATCAAGGACGTAGAGGCGGCGGTGCGCCTCATTCTCGACGACATCACCGATACTTTGGCGGATGGCGGCCGGGTCGAGATTCGCGGTTTTGGCAGCTTTTCTCTGCACTATCGAGAGCCGCGTGTGGGACGCAACCCCAAGACGGGCGAAGCGGTCGCGCTCGACGGCAAGTTCGTGCCACACTTCAAGCCCGGCAAGGAGCTGCGCGAGCAGGTCGATGCCAGCCGCTCACTGGGCTACTGATGGACGGCAGGCCGGGCAACCGGCGTCGCCACGCCCTAGGGGCACAGGTTCTTCTGCTCGAAAAGAGCAAGAAGGTACGACGGAATGCCCGCGTGGACGCTCGAGCGCGACGCTGCCAGCCGATCATGGGCCGTCAAAAGCCGTCAGAATCTGTGCTGAAATGGCTAACACCAGCAACACCCGGCAGCGGTTGCGGTTGAAATGCCCGGCAGCGGTTGCAGTTGAGATGCCTGACAGGGCTTTCGGTTGAGATGCCCGTCGAGGCTCGTGATAATCACCGAGGGAGCACCCTGACTGCGGACCACGACTTGGCGCAACACTCTCGGACTGGCGGCGACGTACAATGGCCACCGTGGCAAGGGTAACCGACCGGCGGTATCGGCGGCGGCGCAGCGGTAACGCGTTGCAAGGCGATGATCGGCTCGACAGCGGCGTTTCAACCCTCCTGTTTTGACGGAGCTGTTTGACTCGATTGTTGTGGCTCGATGGCTTGAAGGGACATGTTTCGATTCGATTGTTTTGACTGACCTATTTCGACTGACCTACTTCGACTGACCTATTTCGACTGACTATGGGAACTCGCACATGCGTTGGCTAAAAGGCCTGATCCTGGCCATCATCCTGCTGGCAGTACTGATCATCGGCATCCTGTTTGCCACCAACAACCAGCAGGCACTTCCCCTGAACCTGATCTGGGTCGAGCTTCCCGAAGCGTCCCTGTCGGTGTGGTTGCTGGCCTCCCTGGCCGTCGGTGTGGTGCTGGGCATGCTGGCCATGAGCGGCGTCTATCTGCGCCTGCGCACGATGCTGACCCGCGCCCAACGGCATAATCAGCAGCAGCGCAAGGAGTTGGATCGTCTCCGCGTACAGGAGATGAAGGAACTCCCCTGAATGCCCGACCTTCTGCTGCTGGCCCTGCTGGTTGTGGCGGTTGCCACTGGCTGGTGGCTGGGCCGCCGGGAGCGTCGCCAGGGCGACGCCTCCCCGCCAACGCTGTCGCGAGACTACTTCGTTGGCCTGAACTACCTGCTGAACGACCAGCAGGATCGGGCCATCGAGACCTTCATTTCCGCCCTGGAGGTCAACAGCGACACGATCGAGACCCACATCACCCTGGGCAATCTGTTTCGCTCGCGAGGCGAGGCCGACCGCGCCGTCAAGATCCATCAGAATCTTCTGGCCCGCCCCTTCCTGGACGCCGAGCAAGGCGCCCGCGTTCAGCTGGAACTGTCGCGCGACTTTCTTCACCTGGGCTTACTGGATCGCGCCGAACGCCTCCTGCTGGGGCTGATACGCGACGACACCCACGCCGAGCTTCGCCACAACGCCAAGCGCCTGTTGGTAGACCTGTTCGAGCGTGAAGGCGAATGGCAAGACGCCCTCGATGTCGCCGTTCCTCAGCTGACGCGTCAGCATGAAGAGCTGCGCCGCGCCGCCGCCCACTGGCTCTGTGAGCTCGCCGTGCGCGAGCGCCACAATGCCAGTCACAGCCTGGCGCGCAAGCACCTCAAGCAGGCCCTCTCCATCGATGACCGCTGCGTGCGCGCCAACCTGATCCACGCCGAGCTATGCCATGACACCGGCCAGTATCGCCAAGCCCTGAAGTTCCTCGATCGCATTCCCCAACAGGACCCGACGTTCATCCCCACCCTGCTGGAACCCCTGGAGCGAACCTACCGCCTGCTGGACGATGCCGAGGGCCTGATCGTTCATCTGCGCCGGCTACTGGACCACGCCCCTTTCACCAGCGTGATCATCCTGCTGGCCCAGACACTACGCAAGCACCGTGACGACGACCAGGAGGCCATCGCGCTGGTCACCTCTCAGCTCAACCGGGAGCCAAGCCTCGGCGGCGTCGACTACTTGATGGATCTTTACCAGCGCGCCAACGGCGAGCCCGACGAGCGCATCGCCCTGCTTCAGCACCACACCCATACCCTGATCAAAGCGCTGCCGCGCCACCGTTGCCGGCGCTGCGGCTTCTCCGGCGATCACCTGCACTGGCAGTGCCCACGCTGCCGTAGCTGGGGCACCACCAAGCCCATCACCGGTATCGAGGGCGAATAACCCGGGCCAGTATCGAAGGCCAATATCGAAGACGAAAAACGAGGGCGAAAAGCGAGGGCGAAACAGCGGTCGAAGCGCTGCGCTCTTCTATCGGCTCAGGCACCGGACTCTTCAACCGCCTCAGACACCGGACTCATCACCCGGCTCAGGCGCCGCCCTCATCACCCGCCTCAGGCACCGGACTCATCACCCGGCTCAGGCACCGCTCTCTTCAACCGCCTCAGGCACCGGACTCATCACCCGGCTCAGGCACCGCTCTCTTCAACCGCCTCAGGCACCGCCCTCATCACCCGGCTCAGGCACCGGACTCTTCAACCGCCTCAGACACCGGACTCATCACCCGGCTCAGGCGCCGGCGAGCTCGACCTCGATGGCATCCAGCGCCGCCATCGGATCCTCGGCCTGGGTCACCGGGCGCCCGACCACCAGGTGGGTACTGCCTGCCGCCATGGCATCGTAGGGCGTCATGATCCGCCGCTGGTCCCCGGCCTGAGCGAAGCTTGGCCGAATGCCGGGCGTCACCTTCAGAAACGACTCGCCACACGTCTGCTTAAGGCTCGCCGCTTCCTGGGCCGAGCACACCACGCCATCCATGCCGCTCGCCTGTGCCAAGCGCGCTAGGCGCTCGACGTGCTCGTCGAGAGAGCCTTGAACCCCGGTCGCGGCCAGTTCATCACCGGTCATGCTGGTCAGCACAGTGACCGCAATCAAATGGGTCTTGAGACCGTTATCGTCCAGGCGCTGACGCGCCGCGCCCATCATGCGCTCGCCGCCCGCCGCATGGACATTGACCATCCACACGCCGAGCTCCGCCGCGGCCTGCACCGCCGCAGCCACGGTGTTGGGAATGTCATGAAACTTGAGATCGAGAAAGACCTCGAAGCCACGCCCATGCAACGCCTCCAGCACGTTGGGGCCGCTGCGCGTAAATAGCTCCTTGCCCACCTTGAGCCGGCAACGCTCCGGATCCAGCCGGTCTGCCATGCACAGGGCGGCGTCCAGCGAGGGATAGTCGAGCGCGATGATGAGGGGAGATGAGGTGGTCACAGGCGTCCTCCGGCGTACAAACGAGATGGGTGGCGGGTCTTGCCTGGGGCCCATTACCTGACGATCCCCGGGCGGAACCGGGGCAGTATATCAGCCATCTTCCCCTGCGCGGCGGCAACATACGGCGGCCTTACATTAAAACTTTCTTACTTATAAATGAGTCATGTCCGATATGTAGACACCCTCCAGGCTGGCTAGCGTTAAAGGTGAGCGCGGCCTGCCGTGGAGCAGCCCCTACCAGCGCTCGACAGTCGCAAGACAACAACTCTAATTCACCATGCAGGAAGTCATCATGATCCCTTCAGCGCTGTTATCCGTCTCGTCCGTGAACCGCACCGCCGCCCCGTACTCACTCGCGCCGCCAGCCCAGCCTCGGCAGGGTGTCATTGAGGGTGCCGTGCAGGGTGCCATGCAGAGTGCCGTGCAGAGCGGCGTGCGCCGTGTCATGCCACTGATGCTGGCCCTGTGGCTCGGGGCCAGCCTGCCGGCCCTGGCCGCCGATGCCCCGCAGATCACTCCCATCAACGTCAATCAGGCAAGCGTCGAGCTGCTGACGGAATTGCCAGGCATCGGTCCTGGCAAGGCCCAGGCCATCGTCGATGACCGCACCGCCAATGGCCCCTTCTCGGGCAGCGATGACCTGACTCGGGTCAAGGGCATCGGCGATTCCACCGTGGCCAACCTGCGCGACGAGATCAGCTTCTAAGGCCCAGGCACCGACGGCGGGGCAGCGCCCAGGCGGAACGCTCGTAGTCACCGCTCGGCCCCTGCCCCCCAACACCGCAAACGCCCCGCTGCGAAAAAACTCCCAGCGGGGCGTTCCGTATGATGAGACCACGGCGCGAGACCACGGCGTTCGTCAGTGCGAGGGCGGGGCGCTCTTTATGGAGAGGGATGGAGAGGGATGGCGAGATCAAAGTGCTCCTGGCTTCGCCACACCACGCCACACCCAGGTCATTGCGCCATGCCGCGCCCGGGTCATTGTGCCCTGGCTACAGACGCAGACCGCCATCACACTCGATGACGCGCCCGGTGAAGTAGTCGTTGGTAAAGATGAACGACACCGTCTCGGCGATTTCCGCCGGCACGCCGAGGCGCTGGAGCGGCACGCCGCTGGTCAGCTTTTCGAGCATGTCGTCACGCATCGAGGCGGTCATTTCGGTCTCGATGAAGCCCGGCGCCACCGCTCCGACACGAATGCCGTGACGGGCGAGCTCGCTCCCCCAGGTCACGGTCAGTGCCGCCACGCCGGCCTTGGCCGCGGCGTAGTTGCTCTGGCCCATGTTGCCGGCGCGGGAAATGCTCGAGATATTGACGATGACGCCCTTGCAGCCGTCTTCGATCATGGCGGCGGCGGCTTCACGGCCACACAGGAAGACACCGGTCAGATTGACGTCGATGACCCGCTGCCACTGCTCCAGATCCATGGTCTTCGCGACCTTACCGTCCTTGGCCTTGACCAGCAAGCCGTCACGAACGATCCCGGCGTTGTTGACCAGGCCATCGAGCGCTCCCATCGAGGCGCGAATATCGGCAAAGGTCCGCACGACCGATGCTTCCTCGGCGACATTGGCGACGAAGGCGCGGGCGGTGATGCCGGCTTCCCCCAGCGTGGCGACGGCGTGATCCAACTGTTGTGCATCGGTATCGATCAGGGCCAAGCGTGCCCCCTGCTCGCCAAGCCGCTGCCCCATGGCCAACCCCAGGCCACGAGCACCACCGGTGATGGCGATAAGCGCATCCTGTAACTTCATGACTGTCCCCACTGCGTATGTTCATCTGCGCGATGGCGTCGGGAACTTCCTCGACCACCGCATTAGCCGACTAACTGATGATGCACTGCATCATGCCGTTTTTGTGTTGGGCTGACCATCCTTCCTTTGGACAATGCAGGATTCCGCATCGCCACGACGCCCCTACCGCCTTAAGCTGTCGTCGATTTCTGAGCGTTTTCGTCTTGATATGCCCCTATCTCGCCCTCATCTTGTGACCAGGTCATAACGCGGAGCCAACATGCCCTTTCTTATCGTTTTCACCATCTTCGCCTTGCTGGACTTCGCCCTGCTGTTTTCGGTGGGCAGCCAGATCGGCCTGCTCGCCACCATCGCCCTGGTGCTGGCGACCGGTTTCATCGGCCTGCACCTGATTCGTCGCGAGGGCATGGCGACCTTTGCTCGTGCCCAGGAGCGCATGTCCCGCGGCGAGATCCCGTCGTCGGAGCTGTTGACGGGCGCGGCGCTGATCTTCGGTGGTGCCTTGCTCATGGCTCCGGGCTTTCTGTCCGACGCCCTCGGGTTCATGTGCCTGATTCCCGATGCCCGGCGCCTGATGGGCAAACTGCTGGGCAAGATCGGCATTCGCATGAAGGGCTTTCAGGTCGGCGGCTTCGGCAGCGAGCCCCCGGGAGGCGGTGGCGGTAGCCACACCAGCAGCGAAGGCTGGGAGGAAGTCTCGCCCGGCCACGGCGCGGATCGCCCCTATCGCGGTGGCGAGCAGGAAGACACCGGCAAAAGCCAGGATGGCGCCCCACTGGAAGGCGATTTCCTCGGCAAGGAGGAGCGCCGTCGTCGCTAATCGGCCCAACGCTGCGGCGCGGTGACGATGCGACGGTAAAAAAAGTTGCGCCATGACCTTGAAAGCCCTGTGGCGAGCCCCACTTACCTGATCAGCATGAAGCTTCGGCCGAGGCCAGGCCTCGGCCACCAACCGGAGGGTCCCTGTCGAGTGACAAGGGCCTCCACCTCTCGAGATGGGCATCGCCTGTCGATGAGAGCCGACAATGAAACCACCGCGGGTGGATGCCCCCGGTACAGCAAAACCATCAGGAGAACGTGAGCAATGAACATCCGTCCCTTGCACGATCGCGTCGTCATCCGTCGCGTTGAGGAAGAGCAGAAGACCGCAGGCGGTATCGTGCTTCCGGGTAATGCCCAGGAAAAGCCGACTCGTGGCGAAGTCCTCGCCGTCGGTAACGGCCGGATTCTCGAGAGCGGCGACGTGCGTCCCCTGGACGTCAAGGTCGGCGACAGCGTGATCTTCAAGGATGGCTTCGGCGTCGAGAAGCAGAAAATCGACGGTGAAGAAGTCCTGATCATGAGCGAGTCCGACATCCTGGCCGTCGTCGAAGGCTAAGCGACCGCTTCGCGGATCACGCTCACTCTTCGTATCGAACGTTCACTTTTGACGCACAGATTCTAAGGAATTCAAGAAAATGGCAGCGAAACAAGTCAAGTTCTCTGATGATGCCCGCAAGCGCATGGCGCGTGGCGTCGACGTCCTGGCCAACGCCGTCAAGGCTACCCTGGGCCCGAAAGGCCGTAACGTGGTGCTGGAAAAGTCCTTCGGCGCGCCGACCGTGACCAAGGACGGCGTCAGCGTCGCCAAGGAAATCGAGCTCAAGGATCGCTTCGAGAACATGGGCGCCCAGATGGTCAAGGAAGTCGCTTCCAAGACCTCTGACGTCGCCGGCGACGGCACCACCACGGCTACCGTGCTGGCCCAGGCCATCGTCAACGAAGGCTTGAAGGGCGTGACCGCGGGCATGAACCCGATGGACCTGAAGCGCGGCATCGACCAGGCCGTGCTGGCCGCCGTCAAGGAAATCCAGGCCCTGTCCGTGCCCTGCACCGACACCAAGGCCATCGCCCAGGTCGGCACCATCTCCGCCAACGGCGATGCGCGTATCGGTGAAATCATCGCCGAAGCGATGGAGAAGGTCGGCAAGGAAGGCGTCATCACCGTCGACGAAGGTCGCGGCTTCGAAGACGAGCTGGACGTTGTCGAAGGCATGCAGTTCGACCGCGGCTACCTGAGCCCGTACTTCGTGACCAACCAGGACACCATGGCGGTGGAACTGGAAGATCCGTTCATCCTGCTGGTGGACAAGAAGATCTCCAACATCCGCGAGCTGCTGCCGACGCTGGAAGCCGTGGCCAAGGCCGGCAAGCCGCTGGTGATCATCGCTGAAGACATCGAAGGCGAGGCCCTGGCAACGCTGGTGGTCAACACCATGCGCGGCATCGTCAAGGTCGCGTCCGCCAAGGCGCCGGGCTTCGGTGATCGTCGCAAGGCCATGCTGCAGGACATCGCGATCCTGACCAACGGCACCGTGATCTCCGAGGAAGTGGGTCTGAACCTCGAGCAGGCCACCCTGGACCACCTGGGCACCGCCAAGCGCGTGACCATGTCCAAGGAAAACACCACCATCATCGACGGCGCCGGCAACGATGGCGACATCGAGGCTCGCGTCAACCAGATCCGCGCTCAGATCGAGGACACCTCCTCTGATTACGATCGCGAGAAGCTGCAGGAGCGCGTCGCCAAGCTGGCCGGCGGTGTTGCCGTCATCCGCGTCGGTGCTGCGACCGAAGTCGAGATGAAGGAGAAGAAGGCCCGCGTCGAAGACGCCCTGCACTCCACTCGCGCCGCGGTCGAAGAAGGCGTTGTGCCTGGTGGCGGTACTGCCCTGATCCGCATCCTGGGCAAGATCGCGACCCTCAAGGGCGAGAACGAAGATCAGACCCACGGCATCGCCATCGCCATGCGCGCCATGGAAGCCCCGCTGCGTCAGATCGTGACCAACGCTGGCCAGGAAGCTTCCGTCATCGTCAACCGCATCAAGGACGGTGAAGGCAACTTCGGCTACAACGCCCAGACTGGCGAGTACGGCGACCTGTTCGAGATGGGTGTTCTGGACCCGGCCAAGGTGACGCGCAGCGCGCTGCAGTCTGCCGGTTCCGTAGCAGGCCTGATGATCACCACCGAAGCCATGATCGCCGACGACCCGGAAGAGAAAGAAGCCGGTGGCGACATGGGTGGTATGGGCGGTATGGGTGGCATGGGCGGCATGATGTAAGCCGACCCGCTTCCCGGGCAGGTAACACCGCGGCTAGCCGCGTTACCTGCCCAGCTAGCTCAGTACGACCGACAAGACCCGCCTGACAAGAACCTGCTGATGCGGGCCAAAAGGCCTACAACAGCGTTCTTTCAGGACACGAAGATCCCCGCCCACCGGCGGGGATTTTTGCGTTTTCGGGCCACCCGATAGAGTAGAGGGCCGAAAATGACGTGTCGGAAGCCGTTCTCGAGCGTCTAGGCCCGCTCATGGGATTTGATACTCTGTTATCGTCATGATCCCGAGCGACACTCAGGCTTCTGACCACCGGCCAAGACCGCTACAATCGCGCTTCACTTCCGACTCTTGACCCCGCCATGCTCGCCAATATCCGCATCGTTCTCGTTCAGACCTTCCACCCGGGCAATATCGGCTCCGCCGCCCGCGCCATGAAGACCATGGGGCTGAGCGACCTGACCCTGGTCGCGCCGAAGGCCTTCCCCGATCCGGAAGCGGAACGCCTGGCGGCCGGTGCACTGGACCTGGTGCAAGGCGCTCGGGTGGTCGAGACCCTTTCCGATGCCGTCGCCGATTGTGTTCGCGTGGTGGGCGCCAGCGCCCGACTGCGCAGCCTCCCGCTGCCCCACTACGACGAGCCCGACGACATGGCCGCAGACCTCGTCGAGGATGCTCGCAGTGACAAGGTGGCGCTGGTCTTCGGCCGCGAGCGCTACGGGCTGACCAACGATGAGATCGGCCACTGCAGTCACCAGGTGAGCATTCCGACCAACCCGGACTACGGCATCCTCAACCTGGCCCAGGCGGTGCAGGTGCTGGCCTATGAAGTGCGCAGGGCCTGGCGCCATCATCCGGGTAGCGATGCCCCACAGCGGTCGCCTGAAGACCGACAGTCTACCCGCGAGCAACTGGGCCACTTCCACGACCACCTGAGCCGGGTGATGCAAGGCAGCGGCTTTCTGACCCAGCCCCACGCCCGCACCGAGAAGCAGCTGCAGGCGCTGTTCGCCCGCGCCGAGCCAACCCGCAAGGAACTCTCGCTGTTAAGGGGCCTGCTCGCCTCGCTGGAGAGACAAGAGCCGAAACAAGAGCCGTGAAGGCAACGCAGGGAAGCCGCCAGAGCGCAGCCAGAATGCAACAAGAGCACGCCGAGAAACGGCGCAGATGCCCCTCCTTGTGCCCGTGATGGCCCGGCGCAGCGAGCCACCCGCCAGGCAGTAGTTGGCGGCTTGGTGGCTGGGCGAAGTATGCGCAGGCAGTGAGTTAGCCGCCTAAGGCTTGCCCAGCATCAAGATTCGACCATCCTGCAGAGAGGCGGCGCGTCTGGCGCCAACACCGAAGCGCGGTGCGCAGGAGGTCCAGTATGGGTAGCATCTCCCTTTTCATGGCCCCCGCCACCGCCTTGCTCTGCGCTGGCAGCCTGGCAATGGCCGTATCCGCGGGACTTGCCCTCGCCGCCGATGGCACCATTCGCTTTCGCGGCGCGGTTGTCGCCCCCACCTGCTCGCTCGATACCCGGCGCATCGCATCGCCATCACCGTCGCCATCATCAACATCAACAACAATCACCGCATCACCGGCCATGACGCACGCCGGCAGTCTCTGCTCCCCGGTCACATCGCCCCGCACGCCTCGAACCGCACCACGCCCACCTCTCCTTATCCCCCGCATGAGCTGGCATGGCCTGGATGGCCAACCCATTCCAGGAGAGATAGACGCGGTCAGGGCGTATCTGCGCTCACACCCCGGCATTCTGATGGTGACCTATCCCTGATCGCCGAAGGCCTGTCTCTCGCCGCTGATGGCCTATGTCCAGCCGCTGAGGGCCTATGTCCAGCCGCTAAAGGCCTATCTCTCGCCGCTGAAGGCCTATGTCCCGCCGCTGAAGGCCTATGTCCCGCCGCTGAAGGCCTATGTCCCGCCGCTGAGGGCCTATGTCCAGCCGCTAAAGGCCTATCTCTCGCCGCTGAAGGCCTATGTCCCGCCGCTGAAGGCCTATGTCCCGCCGCTGAAGGCCTATGTCCCGCCGCTGAAGGCCTATGTCCCGCCGCTGAGGGCCTATGTCCAGCCGCTAAAGGCCTATCTCTCGCCGCTGAAGGCCTATGTCCCGCCGCTGAAGGCCTATGTCCCGCCGCTGAAGGCTCCTGACGAGCATCGCCGTCGCCGTCAGCTCTCTCTGCCCGGTGTCTCATCCTTGCGGCTCATAGCCCATTGCTCACGCTCATTGTCAGGGTATGAGCATGGCCCTTGGCGCGGCTCCTGCCCCTGCCCCTGCCCCTGACCCTGACCCTGACAGCGCCGACTGGCGCTCCTACGATGGCTCGTGAAGCGGTAGCGCCGTGGTGGCCTTGATGCGCTCCATGGCGAAGCTCGAACTGATGTTGGAGAGGCCTTCGATGCTATTGATCAGGCGCTTGTAGAAGGCGTCGTAGGCGCCGATGTCGCGCACCACGACGCGCAGCAGATAGTCCCACTCGCCTGACATGCGGTAGAACTCCATGACTTCATCGAAGGCCGTCACGGTCGTGGCGAAGTGCTCAAGCCAGGCGTTGTCGTGGCGCTGGGTCTTGATCTGGACGAACACCGAGAGCCCGAGCCCGAGCTTATCGGGGTCGAGCAGTGCCACGCGTCCGGTGATGATGCCCTGCTCAGAGAGCCGCTTGACGCGCTTCCAACACGGCGTCGACGAGAGGTTGACCGTCTCGGCCAGCGTCTTGAGGGGCAGCGAGGCATCGCGCTGAAGCAGCGACAGAATATGCCGGTCGTAACGATCCATCTATCTTACCGCCAATATCGAGAATAATTTCCTCAATATAGCCGCGATGGAGAGATATGAAAAAACTCATTCTCGCCTTGAACGCCTATCCTGTACTTCCCGCACACAGCCCCGGTGAATCCATGAACGACTGGCTACGCAAGGCGATCGGCACGCTCTCGAGCGACCAACGCCGCTCCGCCGACACCCATATGATCAAACTGGATCTGCCGCGATTGGGCGGCATCGATCTTTATCTCAAGGATGAGAGCACCCACCCTACCGGCAGCCTCAAGCATCGCCTGGCGCGCTCGCTGTTTCTCCACGCCATTTGCAGCGGCAAGATCACTCAGGACACGCCCATCGTCGAGGCTTCCTCCGGCAGCACCGCCATCTCCGAGGCCTACTTCGCCAGATTACTGGGCCTGCACTTTACCGCCGTCATGCCGCGCAGCACAGCGCCGCGCAAGATCGAGCAGATCGAAAGGCTCGGTGGACACTGTCACTTCGTCGACCATGGCCCCGCGGTCTATGCCGAAGCCGAAAACCTGGCGCGGCGCTGCAACGGCCACTACATGGACCAGTTCACCCACGCGGAGGCAGCCACCGACTGGCGTGGCAACAACAACATCGCCGAGAGCATCTTCACGCAACTGGCCCTGGAACCTCACCCGATCCCCCGCGCCATCGTGATGAGCGCCGGTACCGGCGGCACCTCGGCGACTCTTGGCCGCTACTTGCGCTACCAAGGGCATGCCACCCGCCTGGTCGGCGTCGACCCTGAGAACTCGGTGTTCTACGACAGCTACCACCATGGCGATCGCAACCTGACCACCGAGGCCTGCAGTCGCATCGAGGGCATCGGTCGCCCCCGGGTCGAAGCGTCCTTCCTGCCCGAGGTGATCGATGAGATGCGACGCGTGCCCGATGCGGCCAGTATCGCCACCATCCACTGGCTGGAGGCGCGGATTGGCAAGAAGGCAGGCGGCTCGACGGGGACCAATCTGTGGGGAGCCCTGAGCCTGGCTCGAGAGATGCGCGAACGCGGCGAGACCGGCTCGATCGTGACCTTGATGTGCGATGGTGGCGAGCGCTACCTGGAGACCTACTACAATCCCCGCTGGATCGCGGAGCAAATCGGCGATACCTCGCTCTACGCCCGGATGCTGGAAGATATCGACTGAGCGAGCACGCTACGCCAGGCTGACCGAGAGCTTATCGAGGGCTTATCGAGGGCTTATCGAGGGCTTATCGAGGGCTTATCGAGGGCTTATCGAGGGCTTATCGAGGGCTTATCGAGGGCTTATCGAGGGCTTATCGAGGGCTTATCGAGGGCTTATCGAGGGCTTGTCTCGGGCTTGTCGAGGGCTGAGTGGGGGCTGACCGAGAGCTTATCGACGGCTGAGCGGGGGCTGAGTGGGGCTGACCGAGAGCTTATCGAGGGCTTATCAAGGGCTGAGCGGGGGCCGAATAAGGGCCAAAGGAGAGCCGAATCCCAACCCTGTGAGACCCGCGCCTGGGCGCGAGTCTCACTCAAGGCGGCGACGTCTGGCCTAGTAGTCGTCGTCGGCCTCTGCCCGAACGCGCTCCCGGCGGTCACTTTCCTCTTCGACGACATCGTCGATCACCGCCATCAGGTCATCGACATCGACCCGGCTGGTGTCGTGAACGAAACGGCCGGTGAGCGGGCTCTCCGGATGCAGCTCGCCGGCTTCGTAGAGCGCCCAGATCTCCTTGCCGTAGTCGCTGGTCAGAAGCTCCGGGGCAAAGCGCCCGAAGTAGGCGCGCATGTTGTCGACGTCGCGCTCCAGCATCATCGCCGCGCTGTTGTTGCCGGCGGCATCCACCGCCTGAGGCAGGTCGATGATCACCGGCCCATCGCTATCCAGCAGCACGTTGAACTCGGAGAGATCGCCATGCACCAGGCCCGCGCACAGCATGCGGACCACATCGACGAGCACCCGCCCGTGATAGGCCCTCGCCTGTTCCGCCGACAGCATCACATCGTCGAGTCGCGGGGCTGCATAGCCATCGCCGTCGCTGATCAGCTCCATCAACAGCACACCGTCGACGAAACCGAACGGCTTGGGCACCCGCACCCCGGCAGACGCCAGCCGGTAGAGGGCATCGACCTCGGCATTCAGCCAGGCGTTTTCCTGCTCCTTCTGGCCATAACGCGTCTTCTTGGCCATCGCTCTGGCACGGCGGCTATTGCGCACCTTGCGGCCTTCCTGATATTGCACCGCCTGCTTGAAACTGCGTTGCCGGGCCTCCTTGAAGACCTTGGCGCAGCGCAACTCGCCGCCGGCGCGCACCACGTAGACCTGGGCTTCCTTGCCGCTCATCAGTTGCGTGACGACCTCGTCGATCAGGCCGTCATCGACCAGGGGCTGGAGTCTCTTGGGGATCTTCATGGCGCCTCGTGCGGTTCCTCGGAAGAAAAAAGGGCCGCTTAGCGGCCGATGCGACGCGCCCGGAACGAACGTCCCTTGAGCGTGCCGGCCTTGAGCTGTTCGAGGGCGGCGTCCGCGACCCCGCGCTCGACGGCGATGTAGGCGCTGCGCTCCAGCACCTTGATCTTGCCAACGGCGTCACCGGCGATACCACCGTCACCGGTCAAGGCGCCGAGGATATCGCCCGGGCGAACCTTGCGCTTCTTGCCGCCGTCAATCTGCAGGGTCACCATCGGCGCGGCGAAGGGAGTCGCGTCGCTGCCGCGGCGGGTCGGCAACGGCTCGCACTCGAGCGGCTGGCCGAGGAAGTCGCCGAGCTTCGCCAGGCGATAGTCTTCACGCACCCCGACCAGTGTACAGGCCACGCCGCGGCTTCCGGCGCGCCCTGTGCGCCCGATACGGTGCACGTGTACCTCGAGGTCACGCGCGATCTGGTGGTTGAACACCGCATCGAGAGCGTCGATGTCCAGGCCTCGGGCGGCCACGTCGGTGGCCACCAGGACCGAGACGCTCTTGTTGGCGAAGCGCACCAGCGTCTCGTCCCGGTCGCGCTGCTCCAGATCGCCATGCAGCGCCACGGCACTGAAGCCCGCCGCGCTAAGCGCCTCGGCGACTTCCCGGGTCTCGATCTTGGTGTTGCAGAACACCACACTGGACACCGGCCGATAGTGCAGCAACAACTCGCACAGGGCCGCCAGGCGCGCCGGCTCATCGGCGACCCGGAAGAAGTGCTGGCGAATGCTGGCGTCGTCGTGGGTCGACTCCACTTCCACCGTCAGCGGCTCGCGCATCATGCGCTCGGCAATGGGCCGCACGGCATCGGCGTAGGTGGCGCTGAACAGCAAGGTCTGGCGGCTGGCCGGGGTCTCGCGGACGATGCTCTCCAGCGCCTCCTGAAACCCCATGTCCAACATGCGATCGGCCTCGTCCAGCACTAGCGTGGTCAAGTCCGCAAGCGAAAGCGACCCCTTGCGCAGGTGCTCTTCCACCCGCCCCGGGGTGCCGACGACCACGTGGGCGCCGTGCTCCAGCGAGTTCAGTTGCGGCCCCAGCGGCGCCCCACCGCAAAGCGTCAGTATCTTGACGTTGGGCAGGCTACGCGCCAGGCGCCGCAGCTCGCCGGCGACCTGATCGGCAAGCTCCCGAGTCGGACACAGCACCAGCGACTGCACGCGAAAGTTCTCCACCGCGAGCCGCGACAGCAGCCCCAGGCCGAAGGCCGCGGTCTTGCCCGAGCCGGTCTTGCCCCGGGCAATGACGTCACGCCCGGCCAGCATCGCCGGCAGGCTGGCGGCCTGAATCGGCGTCATCGCATGGTAGCCGAGCGAGTCGAGGTTGGTCAGCAACTCCGCGGCTAACGGCAGGCTGGCGAAATCAACCTCGGGGGCGGCATGGGCGGTAGGGTCAGTCACGATGGTGGACCTGTCACGAAGGGAGCAAGGAAACGGCGAGCGGGCGAAGGCGGGAGCCTGACAGCGTAGGCTTCTCGAAGCACAGGCCGCTAAAAGCACAGGCCCCTGGCGGCATTGGCCATGGACACCACAACGGCGGGCAGAATACCAGAGTCCGGCGAGGGATGCCCGTTCGGGCCGATTCGCCTCGATCGCGAAGATCATGCCGTGGGGCAAACGGCGTAGGATCCCCCTGCCCGCTCGCCTGCGGCTGGCGAAAGTGAAACCGTCGTCTGGGGCACACCAGAGCGCCGCTAGTGGCGCAGCGTATTCGTAAAGCGCGCCGCGTGCCCCGGCAAGATGCGATGCACAACCACCATCAGCCCCGCCGCCATGGCGAGGCTGATGATGTCGTGGATCGCTAGACCACGCCGCAGCGCTTTACTCGACCAGGCCGCAGGCGACCCGGGCGCCACCGCCGCCGAGCTTCGGCTCGTCGGTGTAGTTATCGCCGCCGGTGTGGATCATGATCGCACGCCCGGCCAGGTCGTCCTCGGTGATCCGCGGTGCGAGAGTCGCCAGGCTGGCGCTACCCTCGGGATCGACGCTGAGCGCCGGCAGATCGCCGAGGTGGCCTTCGCCGTAGGGGCCCTCGTGGGTGCCCGTTTCCTCCGGGTCGTAGTGGCTGCCAGCGGCGGCGGCGGCGACCGTTTCACCGTCTTTTTCGGCGGGCTCGCAACTCGGGTTGGCGTGCACGTGCAGGCCGTGAATGCCGGTGTCCAGGCCAGACAGCTCCGGAGTGATCTTGAGGCCGTGGTCGGTATCCTCGAAGTGGATGCTGCCGACCGAATCACCCACGCCGTCGGTGCTGACGCTGTGCATCTCGACATCGGTGGCGGCCTGGGCGCTGGCGGCCACCAGCAGCGAGGCGCTGATAAGCATGGTGCGTAACATCATGAGGCTCTCCTTTTCGGACTGACGAAGGTCACGACCGCTTGAGCGGCGCTCCGCACCGCTCGGGTGCGTCCTTCCATGGGCGACTTGACGCTGGCAGTCATGCCGTCGCATCCCGCATGAGTGCGCCGAACGCTGAGCGTGCATGAGACCATCGCAAGCCGCTAATGCGCCCTTCCACCATGGACCACACCACCGAATCGGCACAACCCCCACGCGCCTGCCGGGTCAGTTCAATTAGCGCAATTGGCGACAGGTGCCACGCCTGCCGCCGCGCGGCCCCATTACCGAAGTGCAGCACCCGAAGTACAGCACCCGAAGTACAGCACCCGAAGTACAGCAACGACGTACAGCAAGGACGTACAGCACTGAAAAGCGCAGCTGCCACCTGCGGGGCTACCGACGCCGAGTATCCGATGCCATGGCTCCCGACGAAAACGACGACGCCCGCATCGAGAGACGATGCGGGCGTCGTGGGGGGCTATCGAAGAGCTATCGAAGAGCTATCGAAGAGCTATCGAAGAGCCATCGCCAAGCCAACGTCAGGTCAGGCCAACGACAGGCGATGGATTAGCCTTCGCCGATGCGGGGCTACAGGGTCATGGCGGCGAGCCAGCCGAAGCCGATCAGCGGGATATTGTAGTGCAGGAACGTGGGCACCACGCTATCCCAGATATGGTCGTGCTGGCGGTCGACGTTAAGCCCCGAGGTCGGGCCGAGTGTCGAGTCCGAGGCCGGCGAGCCGGCGTCGCCCAGAGCGGCGGCGGTGCCGACCAGGGCGACGGTGGCAAGGTCGGAAAACCCGAACTGCACCGCCAGCGGCACGAAGATGGCGGCGATGATCGGAATGGTCGAGAACGATGAGCCGATACCCAGGGTGATGAAGAGCCCCACCAGCAGCATCAGCAGCGCCGCCAGGCCACGGTTGTCGCCGATGATATCGACGCTGGCGGTGACCAGGGACTGGATCTCGCCGGTGGCGGTCATCACCGCGGCGAAGCCGGAGGCCGAAATCATGATGAAGCCGATCAGGGCCATCATGCGCATGCCGCTGGTGAACAGGTCATCGGCCTCGCGCCACTTGAAGATGCCGCCCATGGTCAAAAGCGAAAAGCCCACCAGGCCGCCGAGAATCATCGAGCCGGTGTAGAGCTGGATGCCGAGGGCGGCAACGATGGCCACGACCGACATGATCAAGCCCAGGGCATGGGGCTCGGCCGGGGTCTCGTGGTCATGGCTGTGGCCGACGCCACTGCCGCTACCCAGCTCGACTTCGTCGTAGCTGCGCGGCTTGCGATAGCTCAGAAACACCGCCACCAGCAGGCCCAGGAACATGCCGCCCACCGGCACGCCCATGGCCACAGGCACCATGGCGCGATCGATCTCCAGGCCCAGGGCGCTGCCGGCCTGATTGATGTTGGCCAGCAGGATATCGTTGAGGAAGATGGCGCCAAACCCCACCGGCAGCAGCATGTAAGGCGCCGTCAGGCCGAAGGTCAAGGCACAGGCCACCGCGCGGCGGTCCATGTGCAGCTGGTTCATGACCTTGAGCAGCGGTGGAATCAGGATCGGAATGAAGGCGATGTGCACCGGGATCAGGTTCTGGGACGAGATCGCCACCAGCAGCACGCTGCCGATCAGCAGGTACTTGACCGTCGCCTGACGCGAGGCCGAGCTCTCCTGGCCGAGCATTCGGATCAGGCGCCGAGCCAACAGATCCGGCAGGCCAGAGCGGGAAATGGCCACCGCGAAGGCGCCGAGGGTCGCGTAGGCCAGGGCAACCTTGGCGCCACCACCGACGCCGTCGTTGAAGGCCGCCAGGGTCTCGTCGATGGAAAGACCACCGACCAGACCACCCACCAGAGCACCGACGACCAGCGCCAGAACCACCGAGACACGCGCAAGCGATAGACCGACCATCACCAGCACGGCGAGAATCACCGCATTCATAATGCTTTCCATGGAGTGAGGGAGGAAGGGAAGCCGATAGCCATCGGCTTCGGCGAAAATCGGCGGCGATAGTACCAGAAAACTCCCGCCACCGGGGCCTCATCCCTCATCAGGGAGGCGTTTCAGGGGTGTTTCAGAGGCACCAATGGGCCGCTCGTCTCTCCAACGCATCTTGGTTCCATGGCGCCTCGCCGGGTGCAGACCGTATGGGCGTCACTTGAGTGCCGCCTGGGCGTCACACAACTGCCATGCCAACGCCATTGCACTGTCATCTCGGTGCGCGATAGTGACGACGTGCCATCGGGACGGCACGGGCAATGGACACTGCCCCTTGAGCGTCAGGGATGCGATGGCGCAGGACGCGCCACAGGGACAGGGTGTCGGAGGACACCCGGCATCGGGAGGATGCCCAGGGAGGATACCTACCAATGCCTCGCCACGGCGCCATGCCGTGGCGTTTTTCTGCGTCTCGCCACCCCACGACAGTCCCGGCACCATAAGGACCCATCCTCGCCCGGCCGCCCTAGTCGACCGGCGTCAGCCACTCGGCGAAGGCCGTCAGGTTCGCGCCTTCGGCGTTGTCAGACGGTGCCAGGCGCCCGCGACTGACGTCCTGATAGAGCTGTTGCAAGCGTGCCGTAAGGCTCGCGGGGGCAATCGGCTCACCCGGTACAGGCGCCCCGGCCCGGGCGCCGATATGGCGTCCATCCAGCTCACGCAACGGCAGAATCTCGGCGGCGGTGCCGGTGACGAAGGCTTCGTCGGCAACGTAAAGCTCGTCTCGCGTGATACGCCGCTCCACCACCTCGACCCCCAGCACCTCGCGGGCCAGGCGAATCACGCTGTCACGGGTAATGCCGCGCAAGCAGGACGTCACCTCGGGGGTGTGCAGCGCCCCGTCGCGGTAGAGAAAGACGTTGGCGGCGCTGGCTTCGGCCACGTAGCCCTCGGCGTCGAGCATGATCGCCTCATCGAAGCCGGCCTTCACCGCGGTGTTCAGCGCCAGCATGCTGTTGACGTAATGACCGCTGGTCTTGGCGCGGCAAGCACTGATATTGACGTGGTGACGCGCCCAGGAGGAGGTCAGCGCCCGTAGGCCGATCTTCGCCGCCTCCGCGCCGACATAGGGCCCAAGGTCCCAGGCGGCAATCATGACGTGGCACGACAGCCCCTTGGCTCTGAGCCCAAGCCCCTCGGGACCGAGAAACACGGTCGGCTTCAGATAGGCATTGGTCAGATCGTTGCGCTTTACGCTCTGGCGCTGGGCCTTAATCAGCGAGGCGTGGTCCTGGCCCACCGCAAGATCGAGAATGTGGGCGCTGTCCAAGAGGCGCCTCGTGTGCTCGTGAACACGAAACAACTGCCCGCTGCCGGCATCGTCACGATAGGCGCGCACCCCCTCGAAGCAGCCCATGCCGTAATGCAGGCTATGAGTCAGCAGATGGGTATTGGCATCGCGCCAGGGCAGCCAGTCGCCGTCGAGCCAGATCCAGCCGTCACGCTGATGAAGTCCTGTCATGGGATCTCCTTGAAAGGGGTCACGATCGGCGCGCCTTGCGCCGGGGCTTCGGCGCGTCACGGCGGCCGCCCCGCGTGCCGCGGTACCGGCGCGCTCGATGAGGTCAGTGGTGTCCGGTGCGGTCCGTCGCATCGCACGCATCGAACCAGCGCCGGTGCCAGTCATCGACCAGCTCGCGCTGGTGGGGTTGCAGGTCCTGATAGGCCCAGGCAGCAATCTCGTCGTTCTGCGGATCGTCGATGGCTATCGCGCTGCCGGCCAGGGTCGCCAGGGTGGCGTGGCCGCAGAGCGGCACGTAGCCCTCGGAATAGCCGCCTTCGTGCACCAGCACCAGGCGCCCGGCACAGACCCGCTCGGCCAGCGCCATGAGGGACCGGGTCATCTCGGCGAAGGCGCCGCTGTTGAGCAGCATCTTGCCAAGCGGGTCCTTGGCGCAGGCATCGAACCCGCAGGCAACCACGATCAGCTCCGGCTTGAACGCCTCGATCGCCGGCAGCACCAGGCGCTGCATGGCGTGGCGATAGGCGCCGATGCCGCAACCCGGGGGCAGCGGCAGATTCAGGCAGCTGCGGCGTGCTCCCGGCCCGCCCTGCTCCTCGAACTCGCCGCTGTCGAGGGGATAGTTGCCGGCCTGGTGGATCGACACCGTCAGTACGTCCGGATCGTCCCAGAAGGCCGCCTGCTGGCCGTTGCCGTGGTGGACGTCCCAATCCAGAATCGCCACGCGGCCGACCTGGCCGAGGGCTCTGGCACGCATCACGGCGACGGGGATATTGCCCAGCAGGCAGAAGCCGCGGCCGCGATCGGCTTCTGCGTGGTGCCCCGGCGGGCGACACAGCGCATAGGCATTGCGCGAATGCCCGGTGGCCACCGCCTCCACTGCCGCCAAGGCAAGCCCCGCCGACTGACGCGCGGCATCGAGGCTGCCCGGGCGATAGGGCGCGGCTTCGCCGGCCTCGCCGCCAAGACCCGCATTGCCGGCCTCGAGGGCGTCGAGGTAGGCGTCGGTATGAAAGCGAGCCAGGTCCTCGCGGCTTGCCGGGGGCGGCTTGATGACATCGAGTTCATCGATCAGGCCGCTCACCTCCAGGAGATTCTTCAACCGCCGTTTGCTCTCGGGGCTCTCGGACGCCGGCTGCGGTTGCAGAAAGGTCCCCGGCGACGAGAACACCCCGATGGCGCCCTGGTCGTGCCAGAAACAACGTTCGTGCCAGAAAAAGGCGGTAGCAGAGGTATCGCTCACGCCGTCCGCTCCAGCCGCTCCCAGGCCTCGATGGCGGCCGCCAGGTCTTCCAGCGATGCTCCCACGGACTTGAACAGCGTGATCGCCGAGTCCGAGGAGCGCCCGGGCTTGTCGCCCTTGAGCAGTTCGCCAAGCTCGGCGCGAATATCGCCCTCGGCGAAGGCCCCCTCGTCGATGGCCTGAAGAATGTCCCCGGCCTCGCCCATGGCTCCGGCGTAGGTATCGACGAACACCTCGGCCCGGCTCAGGCAGGCGGCGTCGGTTTCCCGCATGCTCGGGCGGAAGGCGCCGATCAGGTCCAGATGCACGCCGTCGGGCAGCCAGGCACCCTTGATCAAGGGTGCCGTCGACAGCGTCACACAGCTGATCACATCGGCCTCGCGACAGGCCGCCTCAAGATCCTCGACCGCCGCGCAGTCGAAGCGGTCGGCGTACTCCAGGGCCAGCGCGGCGGCCTTGTCGGCATTGCGCCCCCAGATACGAACGCGCGTGATCGGGCGCACCGCCGCGTGGGCCTCGATCACCATCGGCGCCAGCTTGCCGGTGCCCACCACGACCAGGGTCTCGGCGTCTTCCCGTGCTAGTTCCCGGGCGGCAAGCGCAGAGGCGGCCGCGGTACGCCGGCGAGTCAGTTCGGCGCCGTTGAAGCATGCCAACGGCTGGCCATGCCGCCCTTCGCTGAGCAGATAAAGGCCGGAAATCGCCGGCAGGCCGTGATCGGCGTTCTGGGGAAACACGTTGACCATCTTGACCCCGATGTAGCCGCGATCCTCGTCGGTGCCGGCCTCCCAGGCCGGCATCAGGAGCATGGTGGCTTCGCCATCGGGGCGATGCATGGCGTGGTGGTGACGCGGGGGGGACTCGACGCCCTGGCGGAAAGTCGCCGCCAGGCGATCGACCAACGGCGTCCAGAGGAGCGCGCCGGCCACTTCATCGGCATCGATCAGGCGCATGTCAGGACTCCGGCAGCGCGGCCACGACCATGATCTCGACCTTCCACTCGGGCTTGGCCAGCTTCGCTTCCACGGCGGCGCGCACCGGCGGACGGCCGGGAGCGACCCAGGCGTCCCAGGCGGCATTCATGTCGGCGAACTCGCCCATGTCGGTGACCCAGACCTGGGCCGAGATGAGCTGCTGCTTGGAGGTACCGGCTTCGGCCAGCAGCTCGTCAATGCGCGCCAGCACCTGCTCGGTCTGGCCACGCATGCCTTGGGTCGCATCGCTCGGGACCTGCCCGGACAGGTACACGGTGCCGTTGTGCACGGCGATCTGGCTCATGCGCTCGTTGCTGTGATGAAGACTCGGGGACATGGTTCTCTCCTTGAGGGTGTGACGCCTGAGGCGTCGTTGGCAAACAGGGTGACGCCTCAGGCGTCGTTGAAGCCGCGCAGGAAGGCGGCAAGATTGTGGCTCAACGCGGGCGTCGGATAGCCGCCCTCCTGGATCAGCACGGTGGGCACGCCGAGCTCTCCGAGCTGACGCCCGATGGCAACGAAGTCCTGGGTCTCCAGGGCCAGCCCCGCCAGCGGATCGTCCTTGTGGGCATCGAGACCGAGGGCGATCACCAGCGCATCGGGGCTGAAGCTGGCCATGGCATCGATCAGCTGGTCGATGCCGGCCTGGAACGCCTCGATACCACTGCCGACGGGCAGCGGTACGTTGAGGTTGGCACCGAGCCCGGGGCCGATGCCGGTCTCTTCGGCGGAGCCCCAGTAGAACGGGTAGAAGTCGCCGGGATCGGCGTGCAGCGAGCCGGTCCAGACGTCGCCGCGGTCGTAGAAGATGTCCTGGGTGCCGTTGCCGTGGTGCAGGTCCACGTCGAGAATGGCGACCTGAGACACGCTTTCACGCAGCACGGTGGCGGCCAGCGCCGCATTGTTCAGAAAGCAGAAGCCTCCGGCGCGGTCGGGCCCGGCATGATGTCCGGGCGGCCGACACAGGGCATAGGCGGTGCCGCCCCCGGCGACAATGCTCTCCGCCGCGGCCTGCGCCGTGGCGGCGCTCGCCAGGATGCCGTGGAAGCTGTCTTCGGTGATCGGACAGGCCATGTCATGCAGGTGCCAACCGGCCTGCCCCACCGGGTGGCGCGGGTAGTGCTTGCCGCCGCCACACGGGTGGATGTTGGGCGCCACGAAGTCGGTGGCATCCGGCAGCACACGCCAACGTGCGTAGATCGTCTCGAGAAAATCCAGGTAGCGCTCGGTATGAATTTCCTTGAGACGCTCCCTCAGCTTGGGGCTATCGCACTCCGCCGGCGCGGTCAGCGACAGGCCCACTTCAGCCAGGCCTTCGGCCAGAAGCTGTGCGCGCTTCGGGCCCTCGGGCGATGCCACCAGCCGCCCACGGCTGAGGAACTGGGGGGGCGCATGGCGTTCCTGGTCAGGATGGTAAAAGAGTTTCATGTTACGTCGTTCTCCGGTCATGACGGCCCTCGGTGGCCGGCGCTGCGGTCCGTCTCAGTCGCCATCGGTTCAAGCATCACGCTTTACATCGCGCCATGGATCGCGCCTTGCATCGCGCCATGGATCAATCCAGCAGCGAGGGGATCCATGTCGATAGTGCCGGAAAAGCGGCCAGTAACACCACCACTGCGATGAAGGCAGCGTAGAACGGCAGTGACGCGACGATGGCTCGTTCATAGGGTACCTGGGCGATTCTGGCGGCCGTCATCAACGTCATCCCCACCGGTGGCGTGACGTTGGCGATGTTCAGGGTCACGATCATGACGATGGCAAAGTGCAGCGGATCGAAGCCCAGGCTGACCATGGCCGGCACCACCACCGGACCTATCACCACCAGCGCCGGCAGCACATCCATCACCGTACCGATGACGATCAACAACAGGCACACCAGCAGAATCTGCACCAGCGCGACATCGCTCAAGGTAGTGATCAGCTCGGCGGCGTCCCGGGCAATGCCCGAGCGGGTGACGAACCAGCCAAGCACCGCTGAGGTCGCCAGCAAGAAGAACACAACGCCGGAAAACTTGACCGTCGTCACCAACGCCTGGCCGACCTTGGCAAGCGTCAGGTTCTTGTAGAACAGCATGCCGATGACGATGGCGTAGACCGCGGCGAAGCCCGACGCCTCGGTGATCGTGGTCATGCCCGAGAGGATGCCGCCGAGGATAATCAGCGGCACCAGCATCGCCGGCAGTGCAGAGAGAAACGCCCAAAGCGCCATCTTGAGCGGCGTCGGCGCCTGCTTGGGATAGCCGCGACGCCAGGCCAGCACGATGCTGACGACCAACAGCGCAGCGGTCATCAGCACGCCCGGTACGATGCCGCCGGCGAACAAGTCGATCACCGAGACGTCACGCAGCAGGGTCGCGTAGACCACCATCACCACGCTCGGCGGAATGATCGGCCCGATGATCGAGGAGCAGGCGGTGATGGCGGCGGCGTACTCGGCGTCATAGCCCTGCTTTTTCATCTCCGGAATCATGATCTTGCCGATCGCCACGGTATCGGTGATGGCGGCCCCGGTGAGCCCGGCGAAGAACAGCGATACGGTGACATTGACGTGGGACAGCGCGCCGCGAACGCGACCGAAGAGCGCGTTGTTGAAGGCGATCAGCTTCTGGGTCAGGCCGCCCTGGTTCATCAGTTCGGCGGTGAAGATGAAGTACGGCACCGCGATCAGCATGTAACCGGAGACGCCGGAGAACATGCGATCCGCGACGATGCCGACGAGGCGTTCACCACCCAGCTCGTAGACCCCGGCGACACCGGAGATGGCCATGACCACGGCGACGGGCGCGCCGATGGCCAGCACCACAATGAAGGCAATAATGGCAGCGGTCATGGGCGAGCCTCGTGAGTGGATGCGCTTGCGTCGTCGGACGCCGGCACCTCGCTTTGTGACATCACCTTCTCGAGCATGGCGTCGTCGTCGATGAAGTGCTCGAGCAGGCTGAAGCCGTGAACCAGGTGCAGCAGCATGATGGCGCCGCTCAACGGCACCGCGAAGGTGGTCCACTTGTAGGAGATCTGGATCGAGGCCGAGACCATGTAGCTCTGGCGGGCGTTGGCGAAGAAATCCCAGCCGTACCACACCATCAACAGGGCGAAGCCGGCCACGATGGCGAGGGTCGCGGAAGCGGCCAGCACCACCAGCGGGCGCGGCAGACACTTGACGAACAATGTCATGGCCACGTGCTCGCCGGCATGCAGGGCGATGGTCGACGAGATCAACCCGATCCAGGGCAAGAACAGGCGCGCCAGGGAATAGGTCCAGCTCAGGGCGTCGCCGGTCACCAGGGTATACAGAAACCCGGTAAAGGAGATGGCGAGCATGGCCAGGACGCAGCCAACACAGAAGCCGATGGCCAGACGATTGACCCCATCGCTCAGGCGCTTGAGCGAACTGACGACGGAGGACAGCGGCGTTGCAGGAGCGGAAGGTGATGACATGGCGTTACCGAAGAGACGCGTTGAGGGACCCGCCCCGGGACAGGGCCCGGGGCGGCACCATGGGCAAGGTCGTTGTCCTCATGGCAGACTGCGGCACCGTTGGATGCCGTCTCAGGCGGCGTTACTGCCCGTAGCGCGCATACGCCTCTTCGGGCAGTGACTGGCGCAGCGAGTCGACCTGGCTCAGCAGGTCGTCGACCAGCGCAGCATCGAGGCCGAAGTCATCAACGATCCAGGTCTTCCACGCCGGGCGCGCGACCTCGGCCATGCGCTGACGCTCCTCGGTCGGCATGATGTAGCACTCGGAGAACAGCTCACAGGACTTCTGCCAGCTGGCCGTGGCGAGCATCGCCGAGGCGCCATGACTGAGGGTCACCGCTTCCCGGGCGGCATTGGTCACCACGCGCTGGTACTCCTCGGGCAGCTCCTGGAACCAGGCCTCGCTGACCACCCAGCTGGCGCTGTTATAGACGTGGCCGGTCAGGGTCGTGTAGTCGGTCACCTCATCGAGGCCATAGGTGGTGTTGATGACCGGCGCATTGAACTGCCCATCGGCAAGCCCGGTTTCCAGCGCGGTGATCAGCTCCCCCCAGGGCAAGGGCGTGGCCGAGGCCCCCAGCGCCTGCATGGTGGCGACATGGGCGGGGTTCTCCTCGGTGCGAATGTTGAGTCCCTCGAGGTCTTCCACGGTCTTGATCAGACGCTCGTTGTTGGTGAAGGCGACGAAACCGCCGCCGTCATCGAAGGTCCCGAGATAGCGCATATCGGCCTGCTCGACGGCGCCGTGCATGAAATCGGCGAACCATTCCCCATCGAAGAACGCCCAGGCCTGACGCCAGTCATCGAACAGAAAAGGCGCGGTGACCGCCTGGTATTGCGGATAGAACGACGACATGGCGCCGGAGGTGAGGATCGTCGACTGCAGCGCCCGCCCGCCCGACTGGACCTGGGAGCCGGTCTCGACCTCGGAGCCCATCTGCCCGCCGGCGAAGATGCTGATCTCGACCTCGCCATCGGTACGGCTCTCGACCAGCTCCTTGAAATGCACCAGGGCCGGGTAGATCGAGTTATTGGTCAGGTTTTCGGGAAGCAGGGTGGCGATGGCCATCTCGTACTCGGCCGCCTGAGCCTGGGTCGCGCCAAGAGTGGCGACGATGCCAGCGGCCATGGCCAAGGGCAAGGCGGCAGGAGCGAAGCGGCGTCCTGCGGGCTTCGCCTGGCCGCTGTCAGCCTGGCCGGATCGCCTCGTGTCGCCCTCGCAGGCGGATTGGCGCCGAGAAGTGATTAGCATGGACATGAATGTCTCCCGTTGTGATTGTTATGGATACGTACCGCCGGGCGTGCCAGGACGGCATGAGCCTGCCGAGCCAGCGCCTTTCTTTCCGCGCCCTTCTTCCCACGCCTTTCTTCCTGCGACTCGTCTTGCCAACGCTTTCGCGCCTCGCCGACTCGGCCTTCACGGCCTGGGCTTCAAGGTTCCGCCTTTCAAGGTGCGGTCTTTCAAGGTGCAGCCCTTCGAGGGCCCGTCTTTCGAGGTGCCGCCGTTTAACGCCCTGCCCTGCAACGCCCGAGGCGTTGGGCTTGCCACGCTCCCTGACGATCAGATTAGGCCAGCCCATGATCGCGTCGCTTGCCCGACCCTCGGAAAGATTTGCCCGAGGCTCAGGTATACGCCCTGGACAGCGGTCCGAGCTCGACACGGAGGGGCAAGACAAAGAGGGGAGACAACAGGCCTGACCGTGGGGGAGACAACAGGCCTGACCGTGGGGGAGACAACAGGCCTGACCGTGGGGAAAACAACAGCCCTGACCGCGGGGGAAGACCCGCACGGGAGAGTCGAATCGGCAGCGTCCGAGTGCTCAGGCGCTACCGCATGCCCTGAGCCTAGTGATGTGCCTGGCCCGCTCGGTGGGCCAGGCGATCGTCGGAGGCGGTACAGCCAAAGTGGCGCCGATAGGCACGGGAAAAACTGCCCTGATCGCAGAACCCGACCAGGCAGGCCACCTGGCCGAGTGCCAGCTCACTGTGGCCCACCAGGGTGCGGGCGTGGGCCAGACGCCGTCCCTGGACGTAACTCTGCGGGGTGAGTCCAGTGGCGTGTCGAAAGCAGGCGTGAAAGTGACCCGGGCTGAGGGCGCAGAGGGCGGCAAGCTGTTCGACGCGGATCTCGTCGGCCAGGTGGCGATCGATCCAGGCATCGAGGCGCGGCAGGTCCAGGCGTTCGCTGATGGCAGCGTCGCTATCGCCACCGCCCTGGGTGAGCGGCCTTGCGCCCCGGGTGGCTCCCGGCAAGGTCCCCGCATCCTGCTCCAGATGCAGATACAGGGCACGCAGCAGCAACGAGGCGACTTCGTTATGCAACGCGGGAAAGTCATCGAGCTGGCGCATCAGGCTTTCCGCCAGCTGTTGCAGGCTCGGTGGCACACTGAAGAAGCGCGGACGATCGAACAGGCGATCGATCTGTTGCTTGTCACGCACCAACGGCAGTGTGGTCAGCGGTATGTCCAGGACGAAGGTGCGATTGCGCCCATCGCCCTGGTAGTCGTGGTGATGGTCACAAGGGATCAGGCAGCCGCGAGACGCGGTAATGTTCGCCCCGCTGCCCTCGATGGCGAGCTCTGTGGTGCCTTTGGTGGCGAGAATCAGCTGGTGGTGATCGTGAGCATGGGCCACATGCTCGGTCGCCAGGGTGCAGGCCCGCAGGTCGTAGTGCGACATGGCATCGATACCGAGGTTGGCGGACAGGCCTCCCGTCCGAAACATCCCTTTACCATGCCCATTCGGGCATCGCCTGGCAAGGTTGCGCGGTTCTTACGCCGCCGTGAGGCAGCCGATCCCGACCCTGCCGTGGCCGTGGCCGTGGCCGTTGCCGTTGCCGTGGCCGTTGCCGTTGCCGTTGCCGTTGCCGTTGCCGTTGCCCCAACGATGGGAAAGATGCCCAGGCAACGAAAGAAGCCCGAACCACGAAAGAGGCCCAGGCAAGGAGCGCGCCTTTCGGTGCCCTCCTTGCCTGGGCCTGATGGTTGGCCCCATTGTGGCAACTGCCAATGTGGCCACTGCGATTGCGGCCACTGCCATCGCGGCGACACCCTACGGGGCGCCTCCGGTTGACGGCTCACTGTTACCACCGACGTTCTACGACCACTCGTGATGACGACGGAGACACGGCCCCGGATTCCCACAACCGCGCGTGCCTCTTGCATCTGCGTCAACGCTAGCAGCGGCCCTTCTTGGCTTGCCCCGGCGGACAGAAATCACCACGATCATGGTCATGCCAGTCGTCGTAATCACGGTCACGATGATCGTCATCGAGAATGATCAGAGGCTCTGGGGAGATTCGAGCCGGGTCATAGCTGCAACCGACAAGGGTGAGCAAGGCGAGAGCGGCGGCGATCAAGGGGAGTGCACGCATGAAGACTCCTGAATTAGCGATAAGCGATTACGATGCGTGACAGGATAGCAAAGTCGATCCTTCGCGACCGCTGTGGCACAATCGCGACGGACATGTCTCGAAAAAGAGACACTTTGATCACGCTTCGCCTGACCCGACGGTCCCGGCTTGGTTAGCCGGGACCGACTCTCGTCGCATCGCTTCTCCCCGAAGGAAGTATCGCCACCGCAAACGCGCCCTCTTGGCTTGTCTTGGCTTGTCTTGTCTTGGCTTCTCTATGGCTGGTCTAGCCTGGTCTAGCCTTGTCTTATGCTGATCTGGTCTTGCATCGTTTTATCGCATGGCGGGCTCCTGACATCATCTCGCTAGGGATCGCCCCGTGTGTTGCCAAGCGCCGCCCATCGACGCTGCCTGTGCCTGAGCTCCAACGTGCTCAGGCACAGGGGGGCACTATCACTTTCCCGGTATCACTTTCCCGGTATCACTTTCCCGGTATCACTTTCCCGGTATCACTTTCCCGGAATCGCTTTCCCAGGCCACCTCCAGGGTCAGAACAGACCGCTACCGTCATCGGTATGAACGCCCTGCACCTCAATGGCATCGTCTTCCGGCGGCGGCGCCTCACTGGCAACCGCCTCCAGGCTGCGCGCCGCCACCACGGTGCTGGGTGAAGCCGGTTGCTTGTCGGTCTCGGCAGGCGCCACACCATTGCCGTCGTACATCGGCTTGATCCCTGAGATGACGAACATGTTGTCGTTGTAGTCGTGGTTACTGGCCCCGGCATAGTCCTGGAGAACGAGATAGGTATCGGGAATCTTCTCGCCATTGCCGTCCAATGCTTCGAACAGTCGGACCAGGTAGCCACGTTCCAGGTCCGGAGACCCGGGGGGCGGATTGCCGGCCCCCACGGGATTGAGCGACGGATCGGTGGACAATGTCGCCACTTCGATACCAAACAGGCCATCGCCTCGCCAAGCGTCGGGAATATCGTCGCGGGTGAAGGTGGCCGTCGGCGCCTTGCCGTCGAGCGAGAGCGGCAGGAAGCTCTGGTTCTGATCGGCCGCGTGACGGATGAGCTTGATGTCCTGGTCGGTGTTCTGCGGATTGTGCAAGCCGATCGCCGAGACGCCAGCACCATGCAAGGCCGCCAGTTGCGTCACCTTGGCTTCGCTAACACCGTCGGCCAAGCTCCAGTAACGCGACAGGACTTCTTCGTCACTGATCGAGCGATAGAACGTGAAATCGTCGAACGCCGACCCCTTGGCCCCGCCCTCGGTGGGCAAGCCGCCAATCTGATTGCCGAAGCCAAACACCTGCCAGACCTCGTCCACCGTGGGCTCCCAGCCACCTTCGTCCTTGGCCTGCCAGTACCCTGCCAGCTGCACTTCCTGCACCGGAGAATCCTGATCGTTGGTGACCAGCCTCAGGCGACCGCCAAAGCTGCCATCCTCGGCGTTAGTGGCCGGGGGGTGGTAGGCACCGCGGTCGAACAGGACGGTGATATCGATAGATTTCCCGGGTGCCAGTACTAGCCCTTCAAGCGCCGCGCCATTGCTCAGGGTAAAGGGGCCTGTCAGGTCGACGTCGAGTATGGACAGGTTCTGGGTACCCGAATTGGACACCGTGAGCTTCGCACTTTCCTTGAAGTCGCGGTCCGGACCGCCGAAGTCGTTGACCTCCAGATAGTTGAATTGCAGGCGGTCGGCGAAGTAGGCGGCGTCCCCTACCTTGACCTCGACCTCCGCCTGGTTGTGGCCAGCGACCGGCACGACATCCAGATAGTCGAGTGCATCCACCCCGGCACCGTCCGAGGTGATATGCAGGGAGTAGTCGACACCGGCCTCCAGCTCCACGTAATACGACTCCTCGCCTCGCGTCCCGGCGCCCGGATAGGCCAGTTCGGTCAAGTGTTCGCCATTCAGGCTCAGCTCCAGATCGCGGCCGCGCATGACGCCGGCGTTGGCGGCCAGGTCCAACCGATACAGCCCCGAGGTCTCGACGCTAAAGCCGAAGTCCGCCGTACGGTCACTGGTGGAGACCGCCGCCGGGTTATCATCGAGCTCCAGCCGTTTGCCCATCGTGACATCGGCAATGTCCAGTTTCAGTGCTTCCCGGGAGGTTTCCGGCACCCACAGCAGATCGATATCGGGCCCGTTGGCCAGCGGCGCGGACAAGACCAGCGTGTTGACGCCGGCCTTCAACGCCACCGGGACATTCTGATAATGCCAATCGTCGTTGCTCTCGCTCTTGCCGGGAAAGTCGAGCTTGCCCTGGTCGATGCTGTTGACGGTAAAGTCCAGCGGCCGGTCTGCCTTGTCAACCGACAACGCGTAGCGGAATCCCACGTCGTAGGTCCCTGCCTGCGGCACGGTGACGGTCCAGGTGATCGACTGATCCACGCTGCCCTTGTAGTCCACATAGGCGCCCTCGGACACATCACGGTCCGCATTCACCTTGACGATTTGCGGGCCGTTGAGCACGGCATCCTCGGCCTCATAGGTCCTGAAGCCTTGGGAAGGCTCGTTGATCACCTCAAGCTGATCGACGTTGGGTCCGGCGGCACCGGTGGACTGCAGGCGAACGCTGACTTCGCCCTCCGGCAAGGTGGTGACGATATCCTGGAACATCCAATGGCCCCAACGCTCGGCATTGGGCACGTCATTCGGGGCCGGCGCGAAGTTATAGACACCGACACTGACGTCGTTGATGAACACCTCGAGCGGACGATCCGCGGCCCCTCCGTTGGCATAGCGGACTCGAAGCACCGTTTCTCCGGCATCGGCGGCGGCAAGGCCAAAGCCGAACGTCAGAAAGTCATTGGCCGTCGCGCCGAAATCCGCATAGCCGCCCGGTACACCGTCGCGGTCATTGAGGTTGCCATCCTGCCCATAGGCACCGGGATGCTGGCCGGCGGTTTCTTCGGCGATGCCGGTACGAAGGCGAATCTGCGCACCGCTGGCAATGCTGGCACTGCTGCCATCGTCTGGCGTGCTGTCCTCTGACTGAATGGTGGCAAGCACCCTGGGCAGATCCGAACCGTTGTCGCTGCCCGTGTCATCGGGTTCAGTGGGGTCGAGCCGCACCAGCTGGCTCTCACCGGTCATGCGGTTGAGCGTGAGCAGGTAGAGCTGGCCGGTGACCGGGTTCTCGATGATATCCAGCGGATCGGTGTAGCTGATCACATTGCCCTGAGCATCACGCAGCACATCATCACCGATGACGTTGCCCGAGGCATCCAGCGATATCCAGCGAATGTCGTCTCCCCCCGAGTACTCGGCCACCAGCAGGCTGCCGCGGAAGGCATCGCCGAAGGTGTTCCCCATCACCTCGGTGACGCCATTGGGTGACCGGTTTTCGCCCAGAGAATAGACGCCGCTGTAGCGATAGTTGGGATCGGCAACGACACCCGGGGCATAGGACGTGACCTCGTTGAGGTCCTCGAGTCGCGTCGGGTTCCCACCGTTGAGAATGTACTCGTCGTGGAGCGGGTTGGGGTGGCCGTAGTAGCCCCCCTCGACGATCTTGAACAGATAGTCGTCCTGCTTGGCGACGTTGGTGACGTGCTCATCGGCCACGGTGTTGGGATCGTCGGGGACACTGCCCCCCGCCGCCGAGCCGTTGGTCGGGGCGTACAGGTAGCCATTGGAGTGCCACACCAGGTCATAGGCGTTACGCGCCCCGGTGGCGAACACTTTCAATACGGCATCATCGGCGAAGGGATCGTAGAAGGTTTCGAGCACTTCACCCGCCGCATTCTGGACGCTGGCCACGCCGCGCGCGTCGAACACCAGGAAGCGGCCGTCGCCCATGGGAATCGGCGCATTCTTGAGGTCGTTGTCGTTGTCCACGAAGCGCCCGTAGTCGTCCGGCAGCGGCTCGGTGGTGACGTCGAACCCCCCGGCCGGCGGCTTACGCGTGGGATCGATTTCCATCACGGAAGCACTGAGCAGGCGTTCCGGGCGACTGCCCCAAGCGCTATCGGCCTCGCCCATGGCGCTGTTGGAGCCCTGAGCGAGGTACAGCAGATGACTGGGTACATCGCTATTGGTCGCCGCGTCGTACGCCGGATTAACCCGAAACTCGAGGCTGTTGGTGACGTGGTCGGCCACCGACCTCGGGAGCCCGGTGATGTAGGTCTCCGCGCTGCCGCCGAAGCTGCCGTCGTTGTTCAGCATGATCTTGAGGATCCGCCCGCTGAAGTCGGGCACCGACCCATCCCGTCCCGACAGCGGAATCGGATAGTTGTCGGTCACCCACAACACCTTGGGATCGGTCGGGTCCACGGCGATACCGATGATGCCACGACGGTTGTTGAACTCATCCGCCCCCGGCTGCAGGAAGGGGTCGAGCGCAAGGTTCAGCGACTCGCTGGAGCCCAAGGACCCATCCTTGGGATCCACGCCATAGCGCAGCACCTCTCCGGAGATGGTCACGACATAGAGAAACTTGCCATCGGGGCTCATTTCCAGCGAGGTGAAGCCGAAGGCGCCGTCGGCGGCGCCATCGAGCTCGATGTTTCCTTCAAACGCCACGTCGCTGGGGAGCACCGCTGGCTCGGGCCCGGTGACGAAGGTATTGGTGTACTTCTGGAACTCCCGGGTGGGGGCGGCAGCATCCGTGTTCGACCCACGATCCTGGAAGCCGTCGATTACCAGGGTGTAACTGGTGAAAGGTTTCAACGACGAAGTGGGCGAGAGCGTCAGGGAGTCGAATCCTCCCGTGGTATTGATATCGAACTCCACGGGCAGACCGGTCACCGTTTCGAAGAGCGTGACCGAGCCGTCGGCCAAGCTTTCGAGCAGGGCCCCGCCACGCCCCTCGACCACCGAAATGCCAACGAAGATGTCGGACGTCGGGTCGACACCCGTGGGCAGGGTATGGTCGTCCGGATCGAGATCGACCTCGACGGCATTGGCGCCGACGCCGGCAATGGCACGAGCATCGGTGAACAGCGCATAGTCTTCGACGGCGGGTCGCGCATCTTTCGGCGTCAGGTCGGGCAACGCCTGGATCTCGAGGTACTGCAGCTTGGTGTTCTTGCTGTCGACACCGATGGTGTCCAACGTCAGACGCCCATCGGTGACCTCGACGATCCGAGTCACCAGATCAGACCTCAGGCCCTCGGTATCATTGACCACGTTGGCATCGAGCGGAAAGTCGCCGGGTCGCTGCGGGGCGAAAGGATCATTGAACAGCTTCCCCTCGGCGTTGATCTGGTGGTAGCTGTTGAACGCACCCGACACCTCCCCTACCGATACGGTCACCTCGTAGAAGCCGTTGTCGAGCTCGATTTCCCAGCCCACCGGGGTGAATCCGCTCTTCGGCATATCGAGCTGAGCGAAGGTGGCCTGGCGGTCATCGAGCCCGACGAAACGATTACCGCGATCGATCAACGCGGCCGCGTCCTGCGCCGCCAGATTGATCGGCGTGGTGCCATTTCCGGTCCCATCGGCGATGCTGGCCTCGGTGACCCAGCCGTAACGGTGGGCCTGTCCGTCCACGCTGACCGATTGCTGGCCGAACGCCAGTCCGACATCGGCGACGTACCCTTCCGGCGTGTCGGAGCCATTCGGCTGGAAGTTGATCTTCAACGACAAACGGTCGCCCGGCTCGATGATCTTCTCGGTCAGGCGCACCGCATCGATGTTGGGCCCACCCTTGGAGAGGTTGGCCAGGCGCAAGGTGTGAGCGCCGGCCGACAGCTCGACTTCAATGGTCTCCTCGCGCCAGGTCACCCACCCATCTTCGCCGGCACCGGTGGAAGCAAAGGCATACTCGCCTCGACTGATCCCATCCACCGCAAGGCCCATCGGCCGGTCCGTATTACCCCCGTTGGCGTAGCGAACCGCGAGCCGATAGGTCCCCGCAGAAACGACGTCGAGCTGAAACAGGCCGGCGTCGCCCACCTCACCCCCCATGTCCAGGTAGCCCGTGCCGGTGTATCCGGGACGCAGGGTAGCGTCCGAGGTCCCCTCGATCAGGCGCACCGTGTCGGCCGGCCGCGCAGGATCCGACTCGATGTCGTCGATAGCGAAGGTTTCGGCTTGCACCGTCTGCCCCGGTGTCGTGCCGGGCTCAGGATCAGGATCAGGATCGGGGTCCGGGTCGACCCCCGAGTCGCCGTCATCGACCTTGACGAGCTCGATCTGATCGATGTTGGGTCCGTTTGCTACGCCGCCCTCGGCGGCGCTGGGAATGGCGAACGCCAGCGTATTGTCACCCGCCACCAGATCCACGGTCAGGGTCACCTCCTGCCAGGCCTCCCAGCGAGAGCCGGTGGTATTCTCCGGCGCCGGCTCAAACGCCACCTGCGTCGTGCTGTCGCCATTGACGCTGAGGTTCAAGGGACGCGCTTGAAGGGCCCCGTTGGCGTAACGCACCGTGAGCGTATAGCTGCCGGCTTCGGTCACCGACACGTCGAACGTCAGGCTATCGCCGGCGTCGCCCCCCATGTCGACGTAGGCCCCACCTTCGGCACCGGGACGCGCGCCGGACCCCACCACCGCCTGATCGCGGACCTTGGTGACCTCGCGGCTGCCGACATCGACAATGGTCGCATCCTCGGCCTGGAAGGTCAGTCCGTCGGTACCGGGGTCGGGGTCGGGATCAGTTCCGGTATCGGGATCCGTGCCGGTGTCAGGATCATCGGCCTGAACCAGCAGTATCTGGTCGATGTTGGGGCCATTCGCCACGCCGCCCTCGGCGGCGCTGGGGATCGAAAACGCCAGCGTATTGTTACCGGCCGTCAGGTCAAGGGTCAGGGTGACCTCCTGCCAAACCTCCCAGCGAGAGCCGGTGGTATTCTCCGGCGCCGGCGCAAACGCCACCTGCGTCGTGCTGTCGCCATTGACGCTAAGGTTCATCGGGCGCGCTTGAAGGGCCCCGTTGGCGTAACGCACCGTGAGCGTATAGCTGCCGGCTTCGGTCACCGACACCTCAAACGTCAGGCTATCGCCGACGTCGCCCCCCATGTCGACGTAGGCGCCACCTTCGGCACCGGGGCGCGCTCCGGTGCCAGCCACCGCCTGATCGCGGACCTTGGTGACCTCACGGCTGCCGACGTCGACAATGGTCGCATCCTCGGCCTCGAGAAGATATTCGGCGTTGCCGGTTTCACCAACGGTCATCGGACCCGTGCCGGCCGGGGTGACCTCGAGGCGATCGAGCAGCGGTCCATCAGCGATGCCACGCAACAGCGTAAGCTTCACCGTATTCTCACCGCTGGCCAGTGCCACTGTCTGGGTAAAAAATCCCCAGTTATCATGGCCATCGGTACCACCACCGGCCGCCGTGTCGGTCCCGGTCAGGACGATACGCTCGCCGGGCTCGCCATTCAGCGATAGCGCCAGGCTGGTGTTGCCACGGCTGGCATAACGCAGGTTGAGGTCGTAGTCACCGGCCTCGGGCACGGTCAGCTGGACGCTGACCCGATCGCCAAAGGTATCGCCAAAATCGAGGTACCCTGACCCGGAAAAATCGGCCCTGAGGCCCCCCGCCAATGAGGCATCGGGTTCCGGATGATCGGCATCCCTTACCGTGGTGTCATTGGTATTGGCGTCTTTATCGACAACGATAAGATTCCCTGCCTCGGCCTCCACGCTTACGCCGTTGAAGCTTGCTGGATCAGCCGCAACCTGACGTGAGATGACCCGCGTGACAGCACTACTCGGTGCTGTGTCCGCCGTGGCGCCGTTCGAGGTGGTGCTGTCCAGGTCGCGATTTTCGGACGACGCAGAAGACGTGTTGGAATCCATGATTCCCCCCCAAGAAGTGTGAACGATGTACGAAGTTAAGTCGGGAAATGACGCCAAGAGTCACGGCCTGGGAGGCTGCCCGCCAATGAATGCTGTGCCCCAGTAGAAACGGTGCCCCAACTCATCGGGTGGCAAGCCCTGGCTGAACCTTGGATCGCGGTTTGTTTCGCCCGACGTCCGGTGACTCATTCCCATACGCAGCATGCTCGCGCTTCACGACAAGCGTAAATTCGCTGGCGACAGAATCGCATATGGAAAATACCCCCTAGCTAACTACCGCCATCCAACAAGGGAATCGTTGATAAACATAGAGCCAAACTCTTACTTCCTTCTCACATTCAAATCACGCAACAGCCATATCCCGCGTAAGCACTACGCCATTTCGCTAAATTTCATGATATTTTTCATAGCACTCAACAATACGCATTAAAGACATTAACTAAAACAGTCATTTTTAGGCCAGAAAGCCACCAAGAAACGCAGACTCTCTAATAAACGAACAACAACAACCTCTAGTTCTTCGGTACAGGTCAAATTCCTAAAAATACCCATAAAATGGCAACTCGAGCCAAGAACAGTGTTATCAAACAAATCCGCAAGAAAAGCAAAGAACGATATGAAACACGAAAGCAAATGTTAAAAACACAACATTAAGTTATCAAAATCCAACGCTTGCCTCGCATCTTCGTTACATACCCATCGACAGCGACACGACAAACGAAAAGCGGCAACGGAGAGCATGCAGCAACGAAGTCACCCACTTCCTGTGCAAAAAAGAGTTTCGCCATGACATCCATCTATATCGCTGAACCAGCCTTGACCGGCGGAGTGCCCTCGGTTGTCGACGTCACGCTGCCCGGGTGCCCGTCGTGAAGCCTGTCGCGACGGACGCCAAGGGAGGCGATACCGGCAGCCTGATGCGCGAAGCACTCGGCTCGTGCCGACGCGGGTTCATCGATGTCGGCCTGTTCAGCCTGTTCATCAATCTGCTGATGCTGGTGCCGCCGCTCTACATGCTTCAGGTCTACGACAGGGTCATCGCCTCGCGCAGCCAGGAAACCCTGCTGATGCTGACCCTGGTGGTGGTGTTCCTGTTTCTCGCCATGGGCGGACTCGAATGGGTCCGCTCCCGGATCCTGGTACGCCAGGGCAATCGCCTCGATGCCCTGCTCCACCACAGCGTCCACGACGCCACCTACCACCGCACCCTGGCGTCTCCTGGCGCCGCTAGCGCTCAGCCTCTGGACGACCTGGCGACCTTGCGTCAATTCATCTCCGGCAACGCCTTGTTCGCCTTCTTCGATGCCCCCTGGATTCCCCTCTATCTGGCGGCACTGGCCTTGTTTCACCCCTGGTTCGGTCTCTTCGCCCTGTCGGCGGGGGCCATCCTGATCGCCCTGGCCGCCATCAACGAACGGCTGACGCGGCCCCTGCTGGCCGAGGCGGGAGGTCGCCACCTGCAGTCGCAGAACCTGGTCAACGGCAACCTGCGCAACGCCGAAGTGCTGCATGCCATGGGCATGATGCCTGCTGTCTTCGGACGTTGGTCGCAAAGCCATCGCGATTACCTGTCGCTGCAATCCCGTGCCAGCGACCATTCCGGACTGGTGACCAACGCGTCGAAGATGCTGCGGCTGTTGTTCCAGTCGCTGATTCTCGGCCTCGGTGCCTACCTGGTGCTGGTCAACGAGCTGACCCCCGGCATGATGATCGCCGGTTCGATCCTGATGGGCCGGGCGCTAGCGCCCATCGACCAGATGATCAACGGCTGGAAGAGCTTCACCAGTGCCCGCCATGCCCGTGCTCGGCTGGAGCTCTTGCTGAGTGAAGCTCCCGACGACGTCGCGCCGATGCCGTTACCGACACCGAGTGGCGCCTTGTCGCTGGAAGGCGTCAGTGCCGCGCCACCCGGCGCCGAGCAGGCGACACTGCACGACATCACCCTGGCGATTAAGCCAGGCGAGCAGATAGCGGTGATCGGGCCCAGCGCCGCGGGCAAGTCCACCTTGGCACGAGTGGCTCTCGGTGTCTGGCCGGCCCAAGCCGGCTGCGTGCGCCTGGACGGCGCCGACATCACCCAATGGGACCGTGCGCTGCTGGGGCCTTTTATCGGCTACCTACCCCAGGATGTCGAACTGTTCGACGGCACCATCGCCGAGAATATCGCCCGCTTCGGCCCGATCGATCCGATTGCGGTAGTCAAAGCGGCAAAAATTGCCGGGGTGCATGACATGATCCTGCGCCTGGCCGCGGGCTACGACAGCGCCATTGGCCACGGCGGCATCGGGCTGTCGGCGGGGCAACGCCAGCGTATCGGCTTGGCGCGAGCCCTGTATGGCGATCCCGTGCTTCTCGTGCTGGATGAACCGGACGCGAGCCTCGACGAGGCCGGCGAACAAGCCCTGGCCATGGCACTGGACCGTTTGCGCCCGACAGGGACCACGGTGATCGTGGTCAGTCACCGCCCGGGGCTGCTTAGCCGAGTCGATCGCGTCCTGCTGCTGAAGGACGGACGTATCGCCTCCCTGGCGCCGCCGCTGCGGCCCCACTCTGCCACCCGTATCGTTGCCTCGACCGCGGAGTCCGGCACCCGTGTGATGCGTCTCCGGCCGGGCGCCTCGGGCCCCTCCTCCGCCAGCCACAGCGAGCCCCAGCCATGAATGCCACTCCCGCACCTTCAGCGTCTCAGCCAGACGCCCTTGCGCCAGCACTGAACGCGCTGGTGTCGATGCCCTCCGCGCCCATCGATGCCAGCCCGTTTCGGCGCTGGGGCATCGCCATCGTGCTGGTGGCCTTCGGCGGCTTCGGTAGCTGGTCGGTCCTCGCCAACCTGGCCGTCTCGGTGGTGGCGCCGGGGTCGGTGTCGGTCGAGGGCCACACCAAGACCATCCAGCACCTCGAGGGCGGCATCATCGAGTCGATCGTCGTCGCGGACGGCGATCACGTCAGTGCCGGCGACGTGCTGCTGGTGCTCGACGACACCCAGGCCCGGGCCCAGCAGCAGATCGCCGAGACCGCCTACCTGATTGCCCGCGCAAGCGAGGTGCGTCTGCTGGCGGAACAGAGTGGCGGCGAACAACTGAGCTTCCCCGCTGCGTTGACCGAGTCGCCGAACTCCCGCGTCCAGGAGGTCCTCGACGTACAGCAACGGCTGTTCGGTGCGCGCCAACAGTCACTGGCGGGAACCCTCTCTGCCCTCGACGAGCAGAGCCAGCAGATGCGCGAACAGATCACCGGGCTGGACGCCACCCAAGCCATCAATCAGCGACGCATCGATTCGCTGGAGGGCGAAGTGGCCAACCACCGCAAGCTGTTTCGCGACGGTATGATCAGCAGCCAACGCCTGCGGGAACTCGAACGTGAAAGCCTCGAGTACCAGAGCGAAAACGCCCAGCACGCCGCCGAGGTCGCGCGTCTGCACTCGCAGATCAGCGAGAACGCGCTGCAAAAGCAGATTCGCACCCAGGAATTTCAACAGAACGTCGGCCAAGAACTGCGCCAGGTCCAAGCCGAGGTCGCCGATGCCGAGGAACGGCTGGTCGCGCTGTCGGATACCCTGAGCCGGACCCGCGTCATCGCGCCAGTCGCCGGCACCGTGGTCGGGCTGAAGGTCCATACGCTCGGCGCGGTGATCCGCGGTGGCGATGCGTTGCTCGATATCGTGCCCAAGGACGAAGGCTTCATGGTCGAGGCTCGGGTGCCCAATATCGACATCGATCATCTGTACCTGGGGCAGCCCGCCGAGATTCGTTTCAGCGCCTTCAATCAGCGCTTATCCAACGTCATCCAGGGTCGTGTAACCTGGGTCAGCGCCGACAGTTTCGAGGATGAAGCGACCCGTGCCCGCTACTACAAGGTGCGTATTCAGGTCACTGACGAAGGCCAGGACAACATGACAGATGGCATGCAGCTGCTGGCGGGCATGCCCGCAGAAGTGATGCTGAGAACCGGGGAGCGCAGCTTCGCGAGCTACGTGATCAAGCCGATGAGCGACATGCTGGCGCGAGCGATGCGGGAGGAATAACCACCGACGTTGAGCCGCTGCCAACAACTGGACCCTGACGGGCTTGCGGGGCACCGAGGCGCTGGAGAGTGATGGAAGGCGCTGAAGAGCGCTGGGTGCTGAGGTGCTGAGGTGCTGGAAAGTACTGAAGAGTGCTGAGTGCTGAGGCGCTGGAACGCACTGAAGAGCACTGAGGCGCTGGGGCGAGCCGTGCAGGGCCCCGAGACGCGGCGAAAAAAACTGCGCGCACCAAGGGCGGTGCACGCAGAGCCAGCTTCCTGCCGGCACGGGACGCTGCAGGATTCACCCTTCCATTCGTTTGGCGTTTGGCGTTTGGAGTGAGCCGAGAGAGACGCTGTGGCTTGGGTATTGCGCTCTCCGGCCCATCTGCAAACGCATTTCTTTGCTGTGTTTTTCCTTCCGGTTAGAGCAGGCCTCCCTGGTCGTCGTCCTGGATACCCTGGAGGGCGACGTCGTCGCTCATCGGAGCATCGTCGTTGGCGGGCGGCGGGGTCGCATCGGCGTCGTCGGCCATGGCCATCATGGCCGCCATGCTCGGCGCGCTGGCCGCGGCCGCGTCTGGATCACGGGTGATCTCGAAGGACGCCAGGTCCTGAGAGCCGCCGTTGAAGGTGAGGCGAAGCACCTGCACGCCTTCCTCCAGATCCAGGGTCAACGAGGGTCCATCGACGAAGACGCCCCAGGCGCCGGAATTCGGCACCGAACCACTGGCCTGGTCGTAGAAGACCCCGTCCTGCTCGACCGCGGCGGTGATGCTGCGTCCGTTGTTGGGGTTAGAGGTCACGAACGACAGGGTGTGACTACCGGCCTGTTCGACGTTGATGGTGTACTCGAGCCACTCGCCATTCTGGACCCAACCCACCGCATCTCCCTGGCCAACAATATCCACCGGGGTGTCACGGAAGTCAGAGCCGAACTGGGCACCCGAGAGCTCGTTGTACGCCTCGCCCTGCTCGCCTTCATCGAAGTTCACCGCATCGAGACTCAAGCCGTCGTCGGCATCCACCTGCCAGGGCATGCCACCGGCGTTGAAGGCCTGCTGCCCGTCACGCTCCAGGGTGAAGGACGCCAGATCCTGAGAGCCGCCGTTGAAGGTGATGCGCAACACCTGCTCGCCGGCTTCCAGCGCCACCTGGGCCGCATCGGTAGGCTGGAAGTCCCCCCAGCCACCGGTCGGCGCCACCGCCACCGGATCGATCGAGGCGTAGGGCGTGCCGTCGGCCTTGGTGAAGGTCGCGGTAATGGTGCGCTGCGGACCGGACGCGTCACCGAGAGCCGACAGGAACGACAGGTCATAGACCCCGGACTGCTGAACGTTGAGGGTGTACTCCACCCACTCCCCTTCGTCCACCCAGCCGATGGCATCGCCGTCGCCGACGATATCCACGCCATCGCCGGGGCGCACCGCGGTGCCAATCTGGTCGGCATCGGCATCGTTGTAGGCGATGCCCTGACCGCCCTCGTCGTAGTTCACCGCGTCGAGGCTGAAGTCACTGCCCACCTGCCAGGCTTCGCCATCGGCGGTGAAAGCTTGCTGGTTGGGGCCGGACGGCGCATCGGTCACGTTCAGCGTGAAGCTCGACTGAACGCTTGCCTGGCCATCGGATGCCGTCACGCTGACATCGAACAGCCCAGTATCGCTGGTGGTCCCCGAGAAGACCCCATCACTCGACAGGCTGATCCCGCTTGGCAGACCGCTGGCCGTATAGGTCAGGCTGTCGCCATCGGCGTCGCTGAAGGCACCATCGAGGGCCAGCTCGATCGGTTGCCCCTCGACCAGACTCATGTCATCGATGCCATCGGCGACCACCGGTGCCTGATTGACCGGCGCCAGACTGAATGACGCCAGGTCCATCGACCCACCGTTGAAGGTCAGCCTCACCACCTGTTCGCCGGCCTCCAGTGCCACCTGGGTGGTAGCGGTCTGGGTGAACGTGGTCCAGCTGCCCGTCGGTGACACACCGACCGGTGACGCCGTCACATAAGGTGCATCGCCCTTGGCAAAGCTTGCCGTGATCGAGCGTGCGGCCGGACTCGTCGAGTCCAGTGCGGTCAAGAAACCCAGGTCATAGAGGCCGTCCTCCGCCACGTTGATGGTGTACTCCACCCACTCGCCGTTCTCGATAAAGCCGAGCGACTGAGATGGAGTGGAGATGTCCACCGCCTCGTCGGAGCGGAACGCATCGCCCTGATGAGCCGCGTCCGCGTCGTTGTAGGCGACGTCCTGGCCACCGTTGTCGTAGAAGCGCGCCTCCAGCGTCAGCCCATCGGCCCCCACCTCCCAGGCAGTTTCGGTGTCATTGAAGGCGCTCTGGCCATCGTCCACCGGCGCCACGAAGTCCAGGGTGAAGGAGGCCAGGTCCAGCTGCCCGCCATTGAAGGTCAGCCGCAGCACCTGCTCACCTTCCTCCAGGTCGAAGCTCAGCGGCCCCACGGTCTGGAAGCTGGTGAAGCTGCCGGTGTTCGGCAGGTTCTGTACCTGGGCACCGGTGTAAAACCCTCCCCCTTGCTCGAAGGCCGCGGTGATGCTCTTGCCGCCGCTGACCGCGGAGGTCGAGAAGCTCAGGGTGTAGGTTCCGGCCGTCTCCACGTTCAGGGTGTACTCGACCCACTCACCATCGGCGACATAACCAATCGCCTCGGTGCCGTTGGAGATGTCCACCGACTCGTTGGAGCGGAAGGCGGCCCCCGAATGCCCCGCGGTGGTGTCGTTGTACGCCACTCCCTGACCACCGTTGTCGTACAGCTTGGCCTCCAGCGTCAGGCCATCGTTGCCCACGGCCCAGGCGGCTTCGTTGGCATTGAAGGCGGTCTGCCCCACCGGATCGGGGTTGTCGATGAAGTTGGGTATTCCATCGTTGTCATCATCGTCGTACAGGTCCACACGCCCGTTGCCGTCGGCATCTTCCGCCCCGTTGGGGTCGTAGGTTTCGACGTTCTCCACCAGGAAGATGTTGTCGTTGTAGTCATAGTTCACCCCGGCGTAGTCCTGGATCACGATGTAGGTGTTCGGGATCACGTTGCCGGCGGCGTCCTTGGCCACATAGACGCGGATCAGATGACCGTCGTTCTCGTCCCAATTGAGGTTGTTGCCGGGATTACCGATGGCATCGATGGTGTCCTCGTAGAGGTTGGCATCCGGGTCGGACCAGGAGATATACCCCTGGCGACCGGATATCTCGGCGAAGAAGCCAAAGGGTGCATCTCGATCCAGGGTCGTGGTGGTCAGCAGGTCGCCGTCGTTGAGCGTGCGTGGCAGTAGCGTCTGACCATCGGCCTCGTCGTGGGCCAGGATCTCGTCGATGTCACGGCTATCGACGTCGTGGACGAACAGTCGCGCCACGTCACCCTGGGTGTGATAGGCCGCCAGCTGGGTGATCTTGATCGGCGAGCTACCGTCGGCACGCTGGAAGTACGGCGACAGGATCTCGTCGCCATTGGCTTCCACCAGGCCCCCCTGGTTCATCTGCCCTTCGGCCACATTGGTCGAATAGCCGAAGGCGTCGATGATCTCCTGCACTCCTGGTTCCTGACCACTTTCGGACTGGTTCTGGGCCAGGCCGGCAAGCTCGATGACCTTCTCGCCCTCGTCGGCGTCGCTTGAATTGATGATCAGGCTGGCCTCATACAGGCTGCCATCGTTGGGATCGTCGGCGATGAAGCGCACGGTCACATCGATCGATTCACCGGGCTGCAGGGTCACCGCAGCGAAGGCCTGCGTCAGCTCGAACAGCGTCGCGTCGCTGACCTCGACGCTCGCGATATCGAGACTCTCGAAGCCGTCGTTGCGCAGGGTGATGGTGACCTCGTCGTGGACCTCCTGGGCGGCATTGGCCGGGTTCTCGATGCGTGACATCACCAGGCGATCGTTGGACGGAACGCCGTCGTTGTTGATCACCGTCAGCTCGCCACCGGACACCGGCGTCACGCCCTCGATGAGGAACATGTTGTCGTTGTAGTCATAGTTGATGCCGGTGTAGTCCATGATCCCGAGATAGGTATTCGGAATCACGTTGCCGTCGGCATCGAGGGCCCGGAACATGCGCACCGTATAGCCACGTTCGATGCCGTCGGCATCGTCCGGCGGTGTACCACCCCCGGTCGGGTTCAACGACGGATCGGTGGACAGGTTGGCCATCTCGATGCCGAACACGCCGGTGCCATTCCAGCCCCCGGGAATGTCGCCGAGGCCGAAGGTCATGGTGGCGAAGTCCCCGTTGCCCTTCACCGGCAGGATGGTCTGGTTGTTGTCACCGGCGTGGTTGGAGAAAATCACGTCCTGATTCTTGTTGCCGGGGTTATGGATGCCAAGGGTCGCCCCGCCACTGCCGTGATAGGCCGCCAGTTGGGTGATCTTGGCCTCGCCGACGCCATCGGCCAGGGACCAGTAGCGCGACAGCACTTCATCGTCGTTGATCGGCCGATAGAGGTCGAAGTCGTTGAGCACCGAATTCTGCCCGGCGCCGACGGTCGGCAACCCATCGATGCGGTTGCCAAAGCCGAACACTTCCCACACCTCGTTGACGTTGGGCTCCCAGCCGCCTTCATCGCGCTGCTGCCAGAACCCGGCCATGTGGATCTCGGCGATGGGCGAGTCGGCATCGTTGGTGGTCAGGCGAATGCGCCCCTCGAACACCCCGTCACCGGCGTCATTGGTCGGCGCCACATAGCTCGCCCGATCGAACAGTACCGTGACCTCGATGGACTGCCCCGCGGCCAGCGTCAGGCCGTCGAAGGCCCCCGGATCGGCCAGCACGAACGGCCCTTCGATGTCGGCGTCGAGGATCTCCAGCAGCTCGCTTCCGGTGTTGGAGATGGTGACCGTGGCGCTCTCCTTGAAGTCGCGGTCAGGGTTGGAGACGCCGTTGTTCTCCAGGTAGCTGAAGTGCAACCGGTCCGAGTAGTAGGCGGCATCGCCGCTTTGTACCGCGATGTCGGCATTGTCGTTGCCAACCACCGGCGTTACGTCCAGATAGTCCAGATCATCGGCGCCATCGGCGCTGGAGACCGCCCGCAGGTTGTACTCCACTCCCGCCTCGAGCTCGACGTAGGTGCCCTCTTCTCCGGCATCCCCCTCGCCCGGATAGGCCAGCATTTCCACCGGCTGCCCGTTGAGGGTCAAGGCAAGGCCCTGGCCATCATCGGCACCGGCATTCGCCGCCAGGTCCAGACGATAGAGGCCGGTGCTATCTACGCTGAAGTAGAAGTCGGCGGTCAGCTCGTTGATGGTGCGAGCGCTGTCGCCGCTCTCGAGCTCGATGCGCGAACCGTCCGAGACATCGGCATAGACCGGCACGAAGCTATCGGACGGCGAATCCGGCACCTGCAGCAGGTCGATGTTCGGGCCCACGGCGCCTGGGGCGGTCAGGGTGATGGTGTTGCTCCCCGACTGCAGCGTGACCAGAGCATTCTGGAAGAACCAGTTGTCCTCGGCGGTGTTGCTCTGGCCTTCGAAGTTCAACTGACCGAGGTCGACGCCGTTGATGGTCAGGCCCAGCGGTCGGTCGGCCTTGGCCGCGTCCAGCGCGTAACGGAAGCCGATGTCATAGCTGCCCGCCTCGCCGACATCGATCGTCCAGGTGATGGTCTGGTCGCCCGCGCCATCGAAGTCGACGAAGCCATCACCGGAGGCGTTGCGATCGTCGTCACTGGCCAGCACGACGACCGGGCCGTCAAGTGCTGCGCCTTCGGCTTCGTACTCGGTCACCCCCGGCGTGGTGTCCGGGGCCTCTTGCAGGATCTCCAGCTGATCAATGTTGGGGCCGGTATTGGCGGTGGATTGCAGGCGCACCGTGTTCTGACCGCTGACCAGGGTCGCCGCGACGTCTTCCGTCAGCCACTCGGCCCAGGCCGCATCGCCGGTCAGCCCCGGGGGCGGACTGAAGTCGAACACGCCGACGCTTGCGTTGTTGACGAAGACTTCCAAGGGGCGATCGGCAACACCGCCGTTGGCGTAGCGCAGCCGCAAGACGGAGTCGCCGGCCTGGTCCGCGCTCAGGTCGAACGTGAAGGTGAGGAAATCGACGTTGGTGGAACCGAAGTCGGCGTAGCCGCCGAGGACCCCGTCATCATCGTTGGTATTGCCATCCACACCGAAGGACCCCGGGCGCAGGCCATTGGGCAGCCCGTTGGTTTCCGGATTGTTCACATCGCGGATCTGGATCTCGGCGCCGGCCCCGGTGGCGATCGACACCGCCGTGCCATCACCAGGCGTCATGTCCTCGGCCTGAATGGCCAGCAGCGAAATCAAGCCATCGTCGGGGCCGGGATCCGGGTCACCCGGATCCACCACCCCACCCGGCGCCGGGTCGAGACGAATGATCTGGCTCTGGCCGTTACCGCGGTTCAGGGTCAGCAAGTACAGCTGGCCGGTGACCGGGTTCTCGATGATATCCAGCGGATCGACGTAGCTGATGACATTGCCATCGGGGTCACGCAGCACCTCATCGCCGATCACATTGCCGTTGGCATCCAGGGTGATGGAGCGAACATCGTCACCGCCGGAGTACTCGGTGAACAGCACGTTGCCCTGCAGGTTGCCGCCGAACACATCACTGGTGTACTCCACCGCGCCGTTGGGCGAACGGTTCTCGCCCAACGAATAAACACCGGAGATGTCGTAGGTGCCCTCCGGGTTCGTCCCCGACGGATACTTGTTGACCTGATTCGGGTCGGTGCCACCGGTCGGGTTACCTCCGTTCAGGATGTACTCGTCGCGCAGCGGGTTGGGGTGGCCGTAGTAGCCGCCCTCGACGATCTTGAACAGGTAGTCGTCCTGCTTCTCGACGTTGGTGTAACGCTCATCCTCTGTGGTCGACGGATCATCCGGCACGTTGCCCCCCGCCGCCGAGCCGTTGGTCGGCACGTACAGAAAGCCGTTGGAGTGCCACACCAGGTCGTAGGCATTACGCGCCCCGGTGGCGAAGATCTTCAGCACCGCGTCATCGGCGTAGGGGTCGTAGTAGGTCTGCAGTACCGTGCCATCGGCATCCTGCACGGTGGCCACGCCGCGATCGTCGAACACCAGGAACTCGCCGTTGCCCATGGGGATGGGATCATCCTTGGGATGGCCATCCGGGTCATCGAAGCGGGTGTTCTGGCCGTTATCGGGGACAGGCTCCGTCGAGACATCGAAGCCGCCGGCCGGCGCGTCCCGGGTCGGGTCGATCTCCATCACCGCCGCGTTCAGCAGGCGTTCGGGCCGGTTGCCCCAGGCGCTGTCGGGCTCACCCATGGCCGAGTTGGAACCCTGGATCAGATACAGCAGATGCGTCGGCACATCGGGATTGGTGGCGGCGTCGTAGTCCGGGTTCTCGCGGAACTCGAGGCTATTGGTCACGTGGTCGCCGTTGGAGCGCGGCAAGCCGGTGATGTAGGGCTCGGCGGTGCCGGAGAAGTCGCTGCCGCCATCCAGGGTGATCTTGGTGATGCGTCCGCTGAACTCCGGTACGCCGTTGTCGCGCCCGTTGAGCGGAATCGGATAGTTGTCGGTGATCCACAGCACGTCCGGGTCGGTGGGATCGACCACCAGTCCGATGATGCCACGCCGATCGTTGTTGCCATCCGCCCCTGGCTGGAAGAAGTAATCTCCCGGCAGCGCAAGCTCCTGACGGTTGCCAAGCGAGCCGTCGTTCGGATCGATGTCATAGCGCAGGATCTGACCGCCGATGGTGGCGATGTACATCGTCGAGCCGTCGGAGGTGATCTCCAGCGAGGTGAAGCCAAAGGCATCATCGGCTGCGCCGTTGAGCTCGACCACGTCATTGAAGGCCACGTCGCGGGCGACGATTTCCGGCGCCTCACCGGTGACGAAGGTGTTGGTGTATTTCTGGAATTCCCGCGTCGGGGCATCGGCATCGTCGTTGGGACCGCGATCCCGGAAGCCGTCGATGATCAGCGTATAGCTGGTGAACTCCTTGAGCGTCTGGCTCGGCGAGATGGTCAGAGAATCGAAGCCGCCGGTGGTGTTGGCGTTGAAGCTGACCTCCTCACCGGTGAGCGTCTCGATCAGGCGGATCGACCCGTCGCCGAGGCTCTCGAGCAGCGCCCCGCCGCGGCCATCCACCACCGAGATGCCGACGAAGATATCGGACGTCGGGTCGACGCCGCTCGGCAGACTGCCGTCGTCGGGATCAAGATCGACCTCGACTTCCTCGGTACCGACGCCGGCGATGGCACGCGCGTCGGTGAAGAAGGCGTAGTCCTCGGCGGCATCGCGACCGTCTCCGGGTGTCAGGTCGGGCAGCGCCTGGATCTCGATGTACTGAATCTCGGTGTTCTCGTTGCCGACACCGAGCGAATCCAGCGTCAGACGACCGTCGGTCACCTGGACGATGCGGGTCACCAGATCCGAGCGGAAGCCATCGGTATCATTGGACGGATCGCCATCTGCCGGGAAGTCGTCGGGCCGGAACGGCGTGAAGGGGTCGTTGATCAGCTCCCCCTCGGCGTTGAGCATGTTGACGCTGTCGTAGGGCCCGGAGGTATCCCCGATCGAGACGGTGACCTCGTAGTAGCCGTCCGCCAGCTCGATCTCCCAGCCGGCACGCACGTAGGCGCTTCCCGGCTGGTCGAAGTGGGCGTAGGTGCCCTGACGCACGTCGAGACCGGCGATGTCATCGGTGCGATCGTTGACCGCCACGCTGGTCAGGCTCGAGATATCCAGCGGTGTGGTGCCGGGCTCGCTGTCGTAGATCGATTCTTCGGTGACCCAGCCGTACTGGTAGGTCTGGCCGTCGATGGTCACCGACTGGGTGCCAAAGCCCTTGCCGTGATCGGCGATGTAGCCGTCCGGCACCGCCACCCCCTCGGGCTGGAAGTTGATCTTGACCGAGAAGCGATCGCCTGGCTCGACCACGTCCGGCGGCGCCACGCCTTCACGGGTCACCGTGATGCGGTCGATGTTGGGACCGGCCGCGGTCAGGTTCTCCAGGCGAATGGTATTGCTGCCGGCCTCGAGTTCGACCTCAATGGTCGTTTCGGTCCAGTTCTCCCAGTCCGTGGCGCCGGTACCGGTCGAGCCGAAGGCCAGGCTGCCCTGAGACGCGCCGCCGACCAGAATGTCCATCGGTCGATCCGCCCCATTGCCGCCGGCATTGGCATAGCGCACCGTCAAGGTGTAGGTGCCGGCGTCGTCGACGACCACATCGAAGGCGCCCGCATCGCCAATATCGCTGCCCATGTCCAGATAGCCGGTCCCGGAGAAGCCATCCCAGAGGCCATCGGCACCGGCGTCGGTGTTGGTCTCGAGGTTATCGGCATCGCGCACCTGGGTATCGAGGGTATCGCCGACGTTATCGGTATCGAACAGCGTCAGCGCCTCGCCCTCGATCTCGAAGGCGAAGGGCGCCGGGCCGGTATCGCCATCATCGAAGTTGAACACGATCTGGTCGATGTTGGGGCCGTTGGCCACCCCACCATTGGCCGCTGTCGGAAGCGTCAGCGTGAAGGTGTTGGCGCCCTGTTCGAGGATCACTTGCACCTCGAGCTCCAGCCATTCATCCCAGGGATCGTTGACCCCGTCGTCGACCGCATTGGCAAAGCCGATCTGCGCCTGCGCATTGCCATTGACGCTCAGATCCAGGGGTCGTGGAGCGGTACCGCCATTGGCGTAACGAATGGTGGCCGTGTAACTGCCGGCCGCCGGCGCATCGAGGTTGAACGTGATCTGGTCGCCGGCGTCGGTGCCGAAGTCCAGGTAGGCGTCACCCACTGCCCCCTCTCGGAAGTTACCGAAATCATCGGGTTCGGCCTCAGTCACCGCTCGCGTGACGGCCCCTTGGGCGGTGCCACCCACATCGGTGACAACCGCATCCTCCCCTTGCACCGTGAAGGGCGCCACCACCACGCCGCCATCATCGATGGTCACGCTATCGCTGGCGCTCGCTTCATTGCCCGTGGCATCGGTCACGATCAGGGTCACGGTCACGTCGCCGCTCTGGCCACCAAGGTCGACGCTGATGTTGCCTGAAGCGTCGGGCGTCACCGCGGTGCGGGTGATGCCGCCGTCGAGGCTGACCTCGAAGCCAACGATGTCATCGTCGGCCCCACTGACGTTGAACATGGCGTCGGCGAGTTGACCGGCATCCAGGGTATCGTCGGCGGCGGTCAGGGACAGGTCGCCGTCTTCATCGGCGCTATCGTCCACCGGGATCGGCCCGCTGCCGCCCTCGGTGATCTCGATGCGGTCGATGTTGGGACCGGTCGTCGCGCCATCTGGAATCGCCAGCACGATGCTGTTGCTGCCGGCTTGTAGCGTCACCGTGACGGTTTCGATCGCCCAGTTGTCGAAGCCCTCTTCCGGCCCACCGCCATCCGGGTCGGTGCCGACAAAGGCCATGCCCACGGGGGTGCCGCCGTTGATCGAAAGATCCAGCGGGCGGGTGGTGTTACTGGCATAGCGCACGCTGATGTCGTATTCACCCGCCTGGGACACCTCGACCTGCCAGGTGATGTTGTCGCCGGCGGTATCGCCAAAGTCCACGTAGCCGGTGCCGGAGAAGTCCGGGCGCAGTCCACTGGGTTGCAGGTCCGGGTTGTCTTCGGGGTTCGATGGATCGCGGATCGTGGTATCGGTGGCGTTGGCATCGTCATCGAAGCTCGTGACGACGCCGTCCTCGGCCTGCAGGCTGATCGGCGAGAACGGCGCCTCGTCGACGTCATTCACGGTCACCGAAAGCGTCTGGGTGTCGGTCAGATCACCGTCGGTGACCGTGACCTCGACCTCGTAGACACCGTCTTCGTCGCCATCCACCGCCAGCTCGAAGTCACGCGGGCTGGTGAAGCTCAGCACGCCGCTGGTCGCATCGATGGTAAAGAGTGGCGAGTCGACGCCGCCGGTGATGGCGAACACGGGAGCCTGGATGCCGGTGCTCGCGCCGTCTTCATCGACCAGCGGGATCGCCCCGATCTCGGTCAGGTTTTCGTCCACCGCAAAATCGGTCTGGCCGATGGCGATGCTCTCGTTGAGATCGGTCACGCTGATCAGGGTGTCCTGTGACACGCTGTCCTCGCCGTCCGACACCGTCACGGTCAGCTCGTAGACGCCGTCTTCATCGCTATCGGCGGCGAATTCGGCATCCGGCGGATTGACGAAGGCCAGACCGCCGCTCGCCTCGTCGTAGGTGAACAGCGCCGCATCGGCGCCGGACAGGGTCACCGTCAGGCTGTCGCCGTCGGCATCATCGAGCACCAGGCTCGCCACCGCGGCACTGTTCTCGTCGACGCTGATCGCGGCGCCGAGGCCATCCAGGGTCGGCGCGGTGTTGACCGGCTCGTCGATGCGCTCGAACACCAGGGAGTCGATGCGCATCAGTTCGCCACCGGCGCCGCGCAGTTCGAGGCTCGCCAGATCACCGGCGGTCACCTCGAAGGGCGTTTCGAAGACGATTTCCTTGCGGTTACCGCTTTGCCCTGCGTTGCCGCGAGCGCCGCTGCCGACGATGGTGCCGAAGTCGTCGTTCATTACCACGTCGGAGGTCAGGCTATCGCTCGTTACATTGCGAGCCTCGAGCACGGTACCGCCGATGGTCAGCGTCAGCCCACCTTCGCCGTCGTTCTCATCGAAGACATAGAGCCGGGCGACGTACCAGCCAGGCTCTACGCCACTACCCGACAGCTCAGTGCCAATCGTCGCCGGCGCGTTGCTGGTCAGACGAATCAGCTGTTCGTTGGACGCCGCCGCGTTGCCGGTCACGATCAGGTTGGCGGCGTCCAGATCGGTGAAGTCTTCCGCCTCGATGGTGATGCTATCGCCAACCTGGGTGCCTTCGATGATGAAGCTCAGCGACTGGGTCGCGGACAGACCGCCAGGGTCGGTGGCACGAACGACCACGTCGAAGGTACCGCCCTGGCTCGGCGTGCCTTGAATGACGCCGTCCACCACTTCGAGCCCCGCGGGCAGGTCCTCGGCGGTCAGTGTCAGGCTATCGCCGTCGGCATCGGAAAATAGCGAAGCGAAGTCCGACAGCGGGATCTGAATGAAGTCCTCGCCCACTTCGCCGAAGTAAGGCTCCAGGGCGGCGGGCTCGGCGACCGGCGCGTCGTTGACGTTCTCGATGCTCAGGGCGAAGTCGGTCGCGCTGCTGGTGGTGCCATCGTCGGCGGTGACCGTGATGGTGTAGTCACCCGGCGCTAGCCCCGCAAGGCTACCGGACAGCACTCGATCGTTGACACTCAGCCCATCCACGATGACGGGCTGGTCATCACTGTCGGTCACCACGAAGCTGAAGCTCAAGGCGTCACCATCGTCGTCGACGAACGGCAGGTCGACCTCAAGATTCGCGCCTTCATCGAGGCTCATGTCGGCAATGCCTCCGCCGACCACCCGCGGTGCACTGTTGCTATCGTCGATATCGGCTTGCGACAGGCTCACGGCGCTGAAGCTCGCACTGCCCTTGGCGCCAACGTCGTCATCGTTGACGAACACCAGAGAGTCGATGGTGGTACCGGCATGGGCCGACAAGTCGATGGTGAAGCGGAAGGTCCCATCGCCGTTGTCGACGCCCTGACCGCGCAGGTCGACGAAGCCGCCCTGGGTCTGGGTGCCGCCGAGCTGATAGACGCTCGCACCGCCGTTGAAGGGGTTGGCGTCGGCATCGAAGCCGATGGCAACGATTTCCGGCACCGGCGAGCCGGAAATCGCCACGTCAAACGTCAGCACGCTTTCACCGGTGATGGTGTAGTCATTCGGCAGCGCCGCACGCTTCCACACGTTGTCGGTCAACGACAGCGTGGCGCCGCCGTCTTCGACCGCGGCGCCGGTGCCGCTGGCCGGATTGTCCTGGGTCGCGTTGTAGGACGTGATGGTGGCGTCGGCGAAGATGACATCCATGCTCGCCGAACCGGCAGCGCCCAGGTTCACCGTGTCGGCGACGCTGGCTTCGTTACCGGCAGCGTCGGTCGCGATCAGCGTCACCGTGACGTCTCCCGGGGCCTGCCCCGACAGATCGACGTTCAGGGTGTCGCCATCGCTGGTGGCGGGCTGTCGCGTCACCCCACCGTCGAAACTGATTTCCAGGGTCGACCCGGCATCGATGCCCGCCACGCCGAAGACCACGCTGGCGCTGTCGGCGGCCTCGATCTCGGCATCGGGGCCATCGAGGGCCAGGTCGGCGCCTTCATCGGCGGTGGTGTCAAGGGTCAGGGCCAGGGACCGCTCGGACCGGTTACCGAAGGCGTCCATGGCGATCAGCGTGGCGGCGACATCGCCATCGTCGAACCCGGACAGATCCAGGGTGAAGCTGCCATCGGGGTTCGGGGTGACTTCATCAACACTGACGCCGCCATCGAAGGACACGCCAACGAAGACGATGTCATCATCGAGGCCGGTCACGCTGAATCCGGCCTCCCCGGCGCTCGCGCCGTTGATGAGGGTCGCATCAGCGCTGAAGACAAGCGCAGCGGCATCGGCGTCTGCGTCGACATCCCCCACCGGCCCGGTCCCCGCGGTGGTCACTTCCAGGCGGTCGACGTTCGGCCCGCTGCTTCCGGGAATGCTCAGGGTAATGCTGTTGTCACCGACGGCAAGATCGGCAGTCAGGCTTTGATAGGCCCACACATCGAAGCCTTCCGGGTCGACTCCATTGGCGTTGGGATCCGTGGAGGCGAAGGCCTGCTGCGCCAGGGCGACGCCGTTGATCATCAGATCCATCGGCCGGGGACCGTTGCTGGCGTAGCGAAAGTTCAAGTCATAGCTACCGGCCTCGACCACGTTGACCGTAAAGGTCAGGCTGTCGCCTGCCTGGCTACCAAAATCGACGTACCCCGTGCCGGAATAGTCAGGACGCAGGCCCTGAAACCCCGCACCATCCTCGGGATTCTCGGCGTCGCGCACCAGGGTGCCGGGGGCGTTGGCAGCTCCCAGCTCGGCATCTTCAGCCTGGACGACGATGGGATCGATGACCGGCCCGGTGGGATCGACCGGGTCGGCGACCAGCAGCGCCACCTCGATCTTGTCGATGTTGGGGCCATTGGTCTCGCCGCCCAGACGCAGGGTAGTGCTGCCCGCGCCAAGAGTGATTTCGAGGGTCTCGGTCGACCAGCCTTCCCACTCGGTCTGACGCGTCGAACTGCCGGACGTCGGCACCGCCGGCTGATTGCCCTGGGGAACATCGCTTATGTCATCGGGGTAGTAGTTCGGCTCCGTCACCCCAGCGAACACGAACCTGCCAATCTGGCTTGGCGTGCCGCCATCGACCACGAACAGGTCCAGCGGACGACCGGAACTCGTGGCATAGGTCACGGTGACGCTGTAGGTGCCGGCGGTGGCGACGTCCAGGGTGAAGTCAGCGTAGGCATCGGCATTGCCAGCGGCCCAGTCGAGATAGCTTGCCCCTTCGGCGCCAACCCGGAAGGTCTCGTCATTGTCGACACCCAGCGTCGCGATGTTATCGATCGATACCACGCGGTTGGTGCCGGTATCGTCGATGTCGGACGTCGGCCCGATATCCAGATCCTCGCCCTGAATAACGTAGACATCCGGGTCTGGAGCACGCACTTCCAGGTAGTCGACGTTGGGACCGCTGGCGCCGTTGGAGGTGAAGGACACGGTGTTCTGGCCGGCTTGGAGCTGAACGCGAATGGTGCGCTCACCGAAGTCGCTGAAGTCGGCCCCATCGCCGGTCAGGGTCGTGCTCGGCAGATCGAACATGCGATCCTCAAGCTCGCCATTGACGTCCAGGCGCAGCGGACGGTTACGATCCGAGCCATCGTTGTTCTGGCTCAGGGCATAGCCGAGGGCAAGCTCGTACTCGCCGGCGGCGTCGACGTTGAAGGTAAAGGTCAGCGTCTCACCGGTCGGGTCGCCATAATCGACATAGGCCGTGCCCGAGGCATTGGCGGTATTCGGGGCATTGTCATCCCCGGCTACCACGGCGAGGTTGGCTCCGCTCAGCGAGGCAAAAGCGCCATCGGCGTCATCGTCGGTGAGCTCTTCGGCTTCGATACGGAGGGTGGTGAAGGTATCCGCCGCGATGGCCGCCGCGGCCGCAAAAGGCGCGGGTGCCGCCGCCGCAAGGGCGACTGGGGCGGCCGCTGTCGGCGCGCTGCTGGGTGCAGGCGCCGGCAAATCATCCTGGACCACCGCCTCACTCGGCGCATCGTTGCTCGGGGCGGTTTGTGGTTCCGGTTCCGGCTCTGCGCCATCGTCTTCGGTCGGCGCGCTCACGTCCACCCCGAGGCCCTGTTCAGACCCTGGCAACACCGCCCCTCGCTCATCCAGCGCCTCGAGCAGCATCTTGAGTTTGCCAGGCTTCGGTGCTGGCAGGTGATCGAAGACAAAGGGCCGCTCGAAGCGCTCGAACACCGACACCTCACCGCGTGCATCCTCAAGAGTCATTCGCATTGCCTTGATGGAGTCTTCCCAGGGGGAAGGCAAGGGCGTGACACTGATGCCGTGATTCTGAAAGATATTTCCTTCCAGCGTATCGCCATTATTGATACGCCCTGCATGGGAACCCAGACGATTGGACACGAATGACATGAAATACATTTCCCCACCCCGCAATGATGTTATCGAGACGCATCCCTTACGTCGTTTTGAGATTTTATGACGCCGCGTCCTCGGCACCAGGAACAGATTTTTATCGTCACCACCATCTCCCGATACGACCACCCACAACCTGGGCACGGTCTTCGGGCCGATAAATTTCGAGTCTAGACAGGGTTTTTTATAGGGCAAGAGTTTTTTGACAGCGCTAACTACTGCATTGCAAAAAATACAATAAACAAATTCTAATTAACATTTTTTATCGTTTATTTTCAACTATTTAAAGAAATTAATTATTAATGTAAACCGTTACATGATTTCTCTAAACTGCCAAAAGATTAGAAAACCCACACCGCGAACAAAAAGCATAACTCGCACTCATCATTAAAAGTCTCAGACTTTATGTTACGAACAGAAACCTCATAAAACTTCGGAAGTCATGAGTCAACTAAATGCGGAAAAACCCATCCTAGAAAACCAAAGAATATCTGACGAAAGAGACGATTATTTTCTTGCAAACCGACACTTGATCGGTAACCTCTGCATGGTATAGATAAATAGATCGACTACGTGAAAACGTAATGTTTATGGCGACGCTTTACTCTGGAACGACCGCTAGCCTCTGCGAGGAAACGGGTAAAGATCGCCGCCCAGCGTCGGACCTTCAGATACAGCACGGCCCAGGCCCGGCGAGCGATGCCGGGATCTCGGCAACACAATAACAACGGCAGCGCGATACAACGGGACACCACCATGGCCACTTCCGGGGAAGGTAACGACCTGAGAAAGGTCCTCGACTACTGTCGACGCAGCTTCGTCTACGTCGGCCTCTTCAGCCTATTCATCAACCTGTTGATGCTAGTACCGCCGCTCTACATGCTGCAGGTCTACGACCGCGTGATCACCACGCGTAGCCAGGAAACGCTGCTGATGCTGACCCTGGTGGTCGTATTCCTGTTCGTGGTGATGGGTGCCCTCGAACTGGTCCGCTCACGGATCCTGGTGCGGGTCGGCAATCGTCTCGATGTGCTGATCAGCCCGCGGCTCTACAGCGCCATGTTCAAGCGTTCACTGGTGACCCCTGGCAAGCCCTCGGCGCAGCCGCTGAACGACCTCACGACGCTCCGCCAGTTTCTCTCTGGCAACGGCCTGTTCGCCTTCTTCGATGCGCCCTGGGTGCCCGTCTATATCGGCGTGCTGGCCCTGTTTCACCCATGGTTCGGCTTGTTCGCCCTCGGTGCAGGCTTGATCCTGGCCACCATCGCGCTGATCAACGAAAAGACCACCAAGAAGCTGCTGGCCGATGCCAACGGCCAACACGTCATGTCCCAGGACCTGGCCAACAGCAACCTGCGCAACGCCGAGGTCTTGCATGCCATGGGCATGCTGCCCGGCATCCAGGGCCGCTGGGCGGCGCGCCACCGCGAGTACCTGGTGTTGCAATCAAAGGCCAGCGATCGCGCCGGCCTGTTGACCAACACCTCCAAGGTGCTGCGCCTGATGTTTCAGTCGCTGATCCTTGGCCTTGGGGCCTATCTGGTGCTCGCCGGTGACCTGACGCCCGGCATGATGATCGCCGGCTCGATTCTGATGGGCCGCGCCCTTGCCCCTATCGATCAAATGATCAATGGCTGGAAAGGCTTCAGCGGCGCGAGGACCGCCCGGGCGCGGCTGGAAGAGCTGCTCGACGCGGTGCCCGCCGATGCCCCGAGCATGCCGCTGCCCAAGCCCAAGGGCAGATTGAGCCTCGAGGCGGTCAACGCCGCCCCGCCAGGCGAGCGTCTGGCGACCCTGAAAGACATCAATCTGAGCGTCGCGAAGGGTGAGCATATCGCCGTGGTAGGCCCTAGCGCGGCGGGCAAGTCGACCCTGGCACGGGTGGTGCTCGGACTATGGCCGGTGCAGCTTGGCAGCGTGCGTCTCGACGGCGCCGACATCGGTCAATGGGAGCGCACCGCACTGGGACCACATCTTGGCTACCTGCCCCAGGACATCGAGCTGTTCGACGGCTCCATTGCCGAGAACATTGCCCGCTTCCAGGAAGTCGACGCCCAGCTCGTGGTACAGGCAGCACAGCGTGCCGGCGTCCACGAAATGGTCCTGCGCCTGCCTCAGGGCTACGACACCTGGCTGTCCCACGGCGGCGCGGCGCTGTCCGCGGGCCAACGCCAGCGCATCGGCCTGGCCCGAGCGCTCTATGGCCAGCCGGTGCTGGTGGTACTCGATGAGCCCGATGCGAACCTGGACGAAAGCGGTGAGCAGGCGCTTGCCGAATGCCTGATTCGGCTGCGCCAGGAGGGCACCACGGCGTTGATCATCACCCACCGCCAACGCCTGTTGCAGCACGTCGACCGTATCCTGGTGCTCAACGACGGCCAGGTCGCATCGTTGGCCCCGCCGACGCGCGTGCCGCCCGTCGCACGAGCCGTCGCCGGAGCCGGGCGCACGGGCCCAACGCCAGGCAGCCAACGCGTCACCACGCTAAGACCGAGTGCCAGAGGCCGCCATGAGGGCGGCGAGGAGACCCCGTCATGAGCGCTACCCAACCGGGCAATGCCGGCCCCGCGAACGAGCTTCCGTTGCATGACACCCACTATCGCCGCTTCGGCCTCGCCGTGCTGCTTGTCGCCATCGGTGGGTTCGGCAGCTGGTCGGTCATGGCCAACCTGGCCGTCTCCGTGGTCGCCCCGGGGTCGGTATCGGTGGAGAGTTTCACCAAGACGGTGCAACACTTCGAAGGCGGTATCGTCGAGGCGATTCGGGTCGAAGACGGCGACCACGTCGACGCCGGCGACGTGCTGATCGTTCTCGACGACACCCAGGCACGCTCGCAGCAGAAGATCGTCGAAGCCGAGTACCTGATCGCCCGGGCCAGTGAGATACGCCTGCTAGCCGAGTATAGCGACGCCCAGACGCTGGCCTTCCCCGACGCCTTGGTCAGTTCGACCAACCCGCGGGTGCAGGAGGTCCTGGAAGTTCAGCAGCGCCTGTTCGAGGTCCGTCGCCAGTCGTTGAGCGGCGCCATGGCGGCTCTCGATGAGCAGATCGTGCAGATGAACGAGCAGATCGCCGGCCTCGAGAACACCCAGGCCATCACCCAGCGGCGGATCGACTCGCTCAACGGCGACGTCGCCAACCACCGCAAGCTGTTTCGCGATGGCCTGATCAACAGCCAGCGCATGCGAGAGATGGAGCGCGAGAGCCTCGAGTACCAAAGCGACAATGCCGGCCAGGTCGCCGAGGTCGCGCGGCTGCGCTCGCAAATCAGCGAGAACGAGCTGCAAAAGCAGATTCGTCTGCAGGAATTCCAGCAGCAGGTCGGTGAGTCTCTGCGCCAGGTACAGACCGAAGTCACCGACGCCGAGGAGCGCCTCGTTGCGCTCAACGACAAGCTCAAGCGTACCGAGGTCATCGCACCGGTGACGGGGACGGTGGTCGGTCTCATGGTTCACACCCTGGGTGCGGTGATTCGCGGCGGCGACCCGCTGCTTGACATCGTGCCCGCCGGCGAGGGCTTTATCGTCGAGGCGCGGGTGCCGGATCACGACATCGATCATCTCTACCTCGGCCAGCCGTCGGAGATCCGCTTCAGCGCCTTCAATCAGCGACTCTCCAACGTTATCGATGGCGAAGTCGTTCACGTCAGTGCCGACAGCTTCGAGGACGAGGCGACACGCGCCCGCTACTACAAGGTGCGCATCCGCGTCACCGAGGCGGGGGAAGACAACATGACCGACAGCATGCGTCTGCTCGCGGGCATGCCCGCAGAGGTGATGATCCGCACCGGCGAGCGCAGCTTCGCCAGTTACATCGGCAAACCCATGGCGGACATGTTGGCTCGGGCGATGAGGGAGGAATAGCCATCGTCGGCGAGCCCAGCGGTCATCGAAGGCCCTGGAGCTCGTCGACAACGGCCTCGCGCCGTCGGCGTCACCTGTGGCGATGCGCGTCTTCTGGTGTCTGAATGCGCCGCGATCCGCTGTACGTGGTTGACGACAGCCGCCGGTCCGGTGGCGGCGAACCACCATCACGCAGCACCTGGGCCGGCCTGCGATGGACGGCATCGGCGGCATGGCCGGCCGCGGGCGCCTGTGGCGCCATCGTGCCAAGCGCTCCTCTTCTTTCCCACCCCCGGCGTTACTGCGCCCTTCGGGCCGCCGGCCGCCAGCGCGAAGAACGGCGCCGGCGCGACGCTTTAAGCTCGCCGCTTCGCGGCGTAAGGTGTGCCTCACACTCGCAATCGAGATGCTTGTCATGGCCCACGCTTCAGTCTCCGAGACCACCCTTCCCGCGACCATGTCCGCGATGCTGCTGACGGGACATGGGGGCGTCGACCGACTCGTCTATCGCGACGATGTCACCCTGCCCTCGCCAGGCCCTGGCCAGGTGTTGGTTCGAGTCACGGCCACGGCCAAGAACAACACCGATCGCAAGGCGCGCGAGGGGCTTTATCCGACCAAGGACAAGGAGGAGGTCGCGTCCTTCGCCATGGGCGGATCGCCGACCCTGACCTTCCCTCGTATCCAGGGTGCCGACATCGTCGGGCGCGTGGTCGCGGTGGGTGACGGCGTCGACGTCGGTCGTCTCGGTGAGCGCGGCCTGCTCGACTTCAATCTCTACGCCGACTCCCGGCCCGACATCAACCTGACCCCGGACTACTATGGCCACGGTGCCGACGGCGGCTTCGCCGAGTACGTGGCCCTGCCCTCGGATCAATTCCACCTGGTCGACAAGCCGGACCTGGCCGATGCCGAACTTGCCGCGATGGGCATGTGTTCCTATCAAACCGCCTACCACATGATGACCTCCGCCGGCGTCAAGGCCGGCGAGCGGGTCCTGGTCACCGGTGCCAGCGGTGGCGTCGGCACGGCACTGATTCAGCTGTGTCGCGTTGTCGGGGCGATTCCCTATGCCCTGAGCCAGGCCGACAAGGCCCCGGCGCTTAAGGCACTCGGTGCCGAGGCGGTCTTCGACCGCGGCGAGATCGCCGAGCTTGAGCGGCAGGTGCGTGCCGCTACCGGCGACAGGCCCCTCGATGCGGTGATGGATCTGGTCGGCGGTGAGATGACGGACCGTTTCATCGACGCCATGATCTTCGACATGAAGGCGCGGACCACGTATCCGCGGCTGTCCATCGCCGGCGCCAGCGGCGGCAACCTCAGCGAGATCATGTGGACCCGCATCTATCTTTACCAGGTGCAGATCTTCGGCGTGTCCCACGGCACCCGCGACGAGGCCGCCCAGCTGATCGAGTGGATCCGCACCGGGCAGCTCAAGCCCGTCTTGCACGGCGCCTTCCGCCTGTCGGACCTGCACCGTGCCGAGGAGTACTTCGTCGACCGCGGCAAGGGCTTTCTGGGCAAGATCGTCATCGTGCCCGACGCCCAGTGGGAGGCGCATGGCGCCGCCTTCGCCCTGGATGCCGGCGCTACCGACGCCTGAGCGGTGCGGCCTGTGCCACGCTGTGCCAACGCTTCTAACTTGCACCAACGACACCGCCGCCGAGGCCCCTCGGCGACAGTGCCACTGCCACGAGGCCACGCCCATGTCCCGCCCGATCATCACCCTCATGGATACCCACGCCGGTGGCGACGTCAGCCGCATCGTGCTCGGCGGCATCGCCGCATTGCCGGGCGACAGCGTTCGCGCCCAGATGGAGTATCTGCGCGACAGCGCCGACGGCCTGCGCACGCTGCTGCTGCAGGAGCCCTACGGGGTTCCGGAGATGTCGGTGGACCTGATCGTGCCGGCGTGCGACCCCCGCGCCGCCGCGGGCTACATCATCATGGAAGTGATGGGCTACCCGATCTATTCCGGCTCCAACACCCTGTGCACGGCGACGGCGGTACTCGAAAGCGGCCTGGTCGAGAAGCGCGAAGGCCACCAGAGCTTCCTGCTGGAGGCACCGGCCGGACTGGTGCAGGTCGAGGCACACGTCACCGCAGGCGTCGTCGACTCGGTGACCTGCGAGGGGCTGCCGAGCTACATCCACACCTATCAGGCGCGCATCACGGTCCCGGGCTATGGCGATGTCACCTATAGCGTCGCCTACAGTGGCGGCTTCTATGCGCTGGTGGATGCCGCGTCGCTAGGCTTTTCGTTGACCCTCGACGAACAGGATCGGCTGAGCGATTGTGCCCATGCCATTGTCGAGGCCATCCAGGCCGAGCGTGGCTTCTCCCACTACACCCTGGGCGACGTCGGGCCGCTGCCTTTCCTGCACTTCATGGGGCCGGTCGAACAAGTCGCCGACGGTTTCTATCGCTCCCGCTCGACGACCTACGTGCACCCCGGCGTCATCTGCCGAAGCACCACGGGCACCGGCACCTCCGCGCGCCTGGCGCTGCTGCACTATGAGGGCAAGATCGATCCCGGCGACCGCCTGGAAACCGTCTCACTGCGCCAGACCGGCTTTATTGGCACCTTCCTGCGCACCTCCCAGCAGGGCGAACACAGCGTGGTGGAGAACACCATCACGGGACGCAGCTACGTGCTGAACCGTGCCGACATCGTGGTGAACCTGGACGACCCGATGGTCCGAGCCGACGGCATCGGAAATGTGCTGGAGGCACCGCCTTCGGCAAGCTAAACGCTCCCGTAGGCGGCGCTGTCAGGCGTTGAACCGCACCTCGCCGTGGCGACTCAGGTCATAGCCACCGAGCGCCTCGGCCTGGTGCCTGAGCCGCTCGGCTCTGGCGAAGCTCACGAGTCTCTGGACCGGTTCGCTGAAATAGCTGCGCCTGCGCATCAACAGATCGAAGTCTTCCTGGTGCAGCGGGATAAAATCGAGCCCCTGACGACGAGCCGCGGCTTCGGCACCTAAGCCAACCTCCGCCTCGCCGTGATGCACCGCCAGGGCGAGATCGTCCTCACTCATGGCCGGACGGCTGGCGAGCGCCAGCGCGCTCATCGCGATACCGGCTTGCTCGACGAGCCGAGCCAGCAGCCGATGCGCCCCGGCCCCTTCCTGGCGGCGGGCGACGCGAACCCCTTCCCTGGCAAGGTCCGTGATCGTCTCAAGGCCACAAGGATTCCCCGGCGCGACGATCAAGCCTTGCGTCCGCTGGACCCAATGCAGGACCACCAGATCAGACATGCCGCCAAGCCCCAGCTCGCTCGGTACGTTGTAGCGGCCGTCGGCGCCGAGAAGGTGCGACCCGACCACCAGGGCGCGCGCCGCCAAGAGCCGCTGAATGCCATCGCCACTGCCCTGACACAGGGTCGCCAGGCCCGACCCACTCTCGCGAAGCGCCCAATCGAGCAAGGGATCCTGGCTGCCGGCCAGCACCTCCGGTGGGCTATCGCCTTCGCGGCTATCCCCCTCCAGATGCTTCATCAGCCACAGATCAACGCTGGAGCGTGGGAACAGCAGCTTCCCGGTGGCCCGGGTACAGGGAATCTGCCCCTGTCGCACCAGATCATAGACCTTGCGCGGCTTGAGCCTCAGGTACTCGGCGACCTCCCCAGTGTTGAGGTAATGAGGCAACGGCGACGACATGGCGGACCCTCCGAAAGACGTATCGCTGCATTGTGCACCCGTAGGCATATGGCTGCATATATTCCAGCACGGGGATGCGCGATCGGGCGTTACATCACATGATGCCTATAGATACGCTCCGCCGACTCGAGGCTCCATGACCGACTCTGCCTTCTCGACTGCCCTGGCCCTGATCGTCGGCCTGGATTCTGATCTGCTTGCCATCGTCACCCTGTCCCTGCGTGTCTCGCTGACGGCGGTGAGCATCGCTGCCCTGATCGCCTTCCCGCTCGGAGCGGCGCTGGCGCTGTACCGTTTTCCGGGACGCAGCATGCTGATCGTGACGCTCAATGCGTTGATGGGCTTGCCACCGGTGGTCGCCGGCCTCGTTGTCTACCTGCTGTTATCTCGTGCCGGGCCTCTCGGCACCTTCGGTCTGCTGTTCACACCAAGCGCCATGGTTGTCGCTCAGGTCATCCTGGTGCTGCCGATTCTCGCCGCCCTGACCCGTCAGCGCATCGAGGAGCTACACGGCGAGTACGCCGAGCAGCTCGCCTCGATGGGCGTCAGCCGGGCTCGGCGCATCCCAACGCTATTGTGGGATGCCCGACTGGCCCTGATCACCGTGCTGCTGGCGGGCTTCGGACGTGCCAGCGCCGAGGTCGGCGCGGTCATGATCGTCGGCGGCAATATCGACGGCGTGACCCGGGTCATGACCACCGCCATCGTGTTGGAGACCAGCAAAGGCAACCTGCCTCTGGCGCTCGGGCTCGGCATCGTATTGCTGGTCATCGTCGCGCTGATCACCGCCATCGCCCACGTCCTCGGTGAAGGCACGCGGAGGCAACTGGGATGACCGACATGTCGCTGCCCACGGTGTCTCACATCGCTCCCCTGGAGTTCGATGGCGTCGCGTTCAGGCCTGCGTCACAGACGCTGCTGGGGCCCATTTCGCTGCGCCTCGATGGCTGCCGTCGGACCCTGGTGATGGGCCCCAATGGTGCGGGCAAGAGCCTGCTGATGCGCCTCGCCCATGGCCTGATCGCCCCAACCAGCGGCCGTGTCCGCTGGCATGGCCCCGTCCCCCGCCAGGCCATGGTCTTTCAGCGCCCGGTGCTGCTGCGCCGCTCGGCACGGGCCAACCTCGAATACGCCCTGGCCGTCGATGGCGTGGCCCGGCGTGAGCGACGCGAGCGCGCCGATGCCGCCCTGGAACATTTTGGCCTGGCGAGCATTGCCCGGCGCCCGGCGCGGGTCCTTTCCGGCGGCGAGCAGCAACGTCTCGCCCTGGCGCGGGCGTGGCTGCTGGCACCCGAGGTGCTGTTTCTGGATGAGCCCACCTCGGCGCTGGATCCGGCGGCGATCCGTGCCGTCGAAGAGGCGATCAACGCCTTTCATCGCCGCGGCGTGCGGATCGTGATGACCAGCCATGACCTGCACCAGGCCAGACGCCTGGCCGACGACGTCGTCTTTCTTCACCACGGCAGGTTGATAGAACACTGCCCCGCGTCGGTCTTCTTCCACCAGCCCGCCAGCGAGCAGGCCCTGGCCTTCGTCAACGGCGAATTGATCGACTGACGGTGACGCCAGCGGCGTCGCATTTTCCTCCATTACCTCGCAGTACTGCAGCACCCACGACACCACAACACCCACAACACCCACAACGCGAATAGGGAATTCCACCATGACCTTGACCCGTCACCTCGCCGCCGCCGGCCTGCTGCTTGGCGCTGTGTCCCTCAGTGGCGCAGCTCTGGCCGAACAGGAAGCGCCCTTCATCACCCTGGCCTCGACCACCTCGACCCAGAATTCGGGGCTCTTCGATGCCATCGTGCCCCAGTTCACCGACGCCACCGGCATCGAGGTGCACGTGGTGGCGGTGGGCACCGGCCAGGCCTTCGAGATCGCCCGACGCGGCGATGCCGACAGCCTGCTGGTCCACGACACCGCCGGGGAAGAGACCTTCGTGGCCGATGGCGACGCCGACGAGCGTGCCGACGTCATGTACAACGACTTCGTCTTGATCGGCCCCTCAGGCGACCCGGCGGCGATCCGTGAGGCCACAAGCGTGGCCGATGCCCTCGGCCGTATCGCCGACACCGAGGCTCCGTTCGCCTCGCGGGGTGACGATAGCGGCACCAACCGCGCCGAGCTCAGGCTGTGGCAACAGGCCGATGTCGAGCCGGGGGGTGACTGGTATCGCGAACTCGGCAGCGGCATGGGGGCGACGCTGAATACCGCTGCCGGCATGGACGCCTACGTGATGTCGGACCGCGCCACCTGGGTCGCCTTCGACAACCGCCAGAATCTTGCGCTGCTGTTCGAGGGTGACGAGGCGATGTTCAACCAGTACGGCAGCCTCCAGCTGTCCGAGGAAAAGCACCCAGACCTTAAGCACGACCTCGCCAATCAATGGCACCAGTGGTTGCTCTCGAGCGAAGGCCAGGCGGCCATCGCCGACTTCCGGGTCAAGGACCAGCAACTGTTCTTCCCCAACGCCAAGGTCGACTAGCGACCCGGCCGGCGATGCCTGGGATTACAACGGCTGAGCTCGCCGATGCCTGGGGTTACGCCCCCTGAGATCACCGATGCCTGGGGTTAACCGACCGAGGGGCCGGCCATTGCCGGCCCTGGGCTATCGTCTCCAATTGCCTCGTCTCCAATTGCCTCGTCTCTATTGCCTTGTCTGGCAGTCTCGGCGTCTCTGTCGCCTACGCTGATCGCCTGGCTCACCGGCGTGAGCCGTGCCCGAACGGTGGCACGACGATTGTTGCCTGGCGAACGGGGTTCACCGAGCCATTCGGCGCTCACCGGACTAGGCTACAAGCAATCGCCACCACCGGAGCCACCGCATGCATGCCCGCATCCTCTCGCTTACCCACTGCCCTCTCCCCAAGCAGGCTCATGAGCATGGCGAGAGCGTCTCGGCGTCGCTGATCAACATGACCCAGGCGCTCGGCCTGACGGGCCTCGGCTGTCGCCGGGTCACCGTGAAGCCGGGCTGTCATGCCTGGCCCTTCCACAGTCACCACAACAACGATGAGCTGTTCATCGTTCTGAAGGGCCAAGGCACGGTTCGCCTCGGCGAGCGCCGCTACCCGATCGTCGAAGGCGAGATTATCGCCGCCCCCGCCGGCGGGGCGGAAAGCGCCCACCAGATCATCAATGACTCGGACCAGGTGCTGATCTACTTGTGCATCAGCAGCATGAACGTACCGGATGTGATGGAGTACCCCGATTCGGGCAAGTTCGGCGTGGTGGCCGGCAGCGCGCCCGGCGGCGACAAGGGCGATCGCACCTTCGAGTTCTACGGCGCCACGGATAGCGCGCTGGACTACTGGCACGGCGAGTAGCCGCGAGCGCCCGCCTGGCAACGGCCGCCGTCCAGGCGGCCCCCGCCCAACACGCTTGTCTCCTGGCTTGCGGTTTCTGGTTTCTGGTTTCTGGTTTCTGGTCGAAGGCGCACCGCCCTGGCTATGACTTTGGTCGAAGACGAGCGAAGCTGCACTTTACGTTAACGTCAACCTTGCCTAGTCTGTCACCATTACCTCCATCGGGGAGTGGCCGCTCATCGTCATCGCCACTCTCCCTCTGAAACACCCCGGGAGTCCCCCATGTACAGCCCCTATGCCCCGCTCGACTTCGGCCTCGACGAAACCCTGGTGATGCTGCGCGATCAGGTCAACGCCTTCGCTCGGGACGAAATCGCTCCGCGCGCCGCGAAGATCGATGAGAACAACGAGTTTCCGAGTGATCTGTGGCAGAAGTTCGGCGACATGGGCCTGCTCGGCGTGACCGTCTCCGAGGAAGACGGCGGCACCGGCATGGGCTACCTGGCCCACTGCATCGCCATGGAGGAGATCTCCCGGGCCAGCGCCTCCGTCGGCCTATCCTACGGCGCGCACTCCAACCTGTGCGTCAATCAGCTGAAGATCAACGCAAGCCCCGAACAGAAAGCCAAGTACCTGCCCAAGCTGATCAGCGGTGAGCACGTCGGCGCACTGGCCATGTCCGAGCCCGGCGCCGGCTCCGACGTCGTCTCGATGAAGCTTCGCGCCCGCAAGGACGGCGACCGTTACATCCTCAACGGCAACAAGATGTGGATCACCAACGGCCCCGATGCCGATGTGCTGGTGGTCTACGCCAAGACCGACCCGGACGCGGGCTCCAAGGGCATCACCGCCTTTATCATCGAGAAGGATTTTCCCGGGTTCTCCACCGCCCAGAAGCTCGACAAGCTCGGCATGCGCGGTTCCAACACCTGTGAGCTGGTGTTCCAGGACTGCGAGGTGCCCGAGGCCAACGTGCTCGGCGAGCTTGGCAAGGGCGTGCGCGTCTTGATGAGCGGGCTCGACTTCGAACGCACGGTGCTGGCCGCGGGTCCGATCGGCATCATGCAGGCGGCTATGGACGTGGTGCTTCCCTACATCCACGAGCGCAAGCAGTTCGACCAGTCGATCGGCGAGTTCCAGCTGGTCCAGGGCAAGGTCGCCGACATGTACACCACGCTGAACGCCTGCCGCGCGTACCTGTATGCGGTGGCGGCGGCCTGCGACCGCGGCCACTCGTCGCGCAAGGATGCCGCCGGGGTGATCCTCTACTGCGCGGAGAAAGCCACCCAGGTGGCGCTGGATGCGATCCAGCTCCTCGGCGGCAACGGCTACATCAACGAGTACCCGACGGGTCGCCTACTGCGCGACGCCAAGCTCTACGAGATCGGTGCCGGCACCAGCGAGATCCGTCGCATGCTGATCGGCCGCGAACTGTTCAACGAATCCAAGTAAGCGCACGGCGGGAGGGCGGCGCCTTACGGGGCGCCCTTCCCACGGCACGCTTCGGCTCATCTCGGAGGGGCAATGGCTACCCTAGACACTCAGATCAATCCGCGCACCGAGGACTTCAAGGCCAAGGACGCGGCGATGCGCGCCGAGGTGGAACGGCTGCACGACCTGACCGCCGCCATCCGTCGCGGCGGCGGCGACAAGGCGCGCACGCGTCACGAGTCGCGCGGCAAGCTTTACGTGCGCGACCGTATCGACCACCTGCTCGACGAAGGCTCGCCCTTCCTCGAGTTCTCGGCGCTCGCCGCCCATGAGGTCTACGACGCCGAGGTGCCCGCCGCCGGCGTGGTGACCGGCATCGGCCGTATTCAGGGCGTCGAGTGCGTCGTCGTCGCCAACGATGCCACCGTCAAGGGCGGAACCTACTTCCCGCTGACGGTGAAAAAGCACCTGCGCGCCCAGGAAATCGCCCTCAAGCACCGCCTGCCCTGCGTCTACCTGGTCGACTCCGGCGGCGCCTTCCTGCCGCGCCAGGACGAGGTCTTTCCCGACCGTGACCACTTCGGCCGAATCTTCTACAACCAGGCGACGATGTCGGCCCAGGGCATTCCCCAGATCGCCGTGGTCATGGGCTCCTGCACCGCCGGCGGCGCCTATGTGCCGGCCATGGCCGACGAGTCGATCATCGTCAAGGAACAGGGCACCATCTTTCTCGGCGGGCCGCCGCTGGTGAAGGCTGCCACCGGCGAGAGCATCAGCGCCGAGGACCTCGGCGGCGCCGACGTCCACACCCGCATCAGCGGCGTGGCGGACCACTATGCCGACAACGATGCCCACGCCCTGCAGCTGGCCCGCCGCTGCGTCGCGCGCCTCAACTGGCAAAAGCGCGGCCAGCTGGCCATGCAGCCCCCTCGCCCGCCGAAGCTCGACCCTGAAGAGCTGTACGGCATCGTCGGTACCGACCTGAAGAAGCCCTTCGACGTTCGCGAGGTCATCGCCCGCATCGTCGACGGCTCGGACTTCGATGAATTCAAGCGCTACTACGGCGACACCCTGGTGACGGGCTTTGCCCATATCCATGGTCACCCGGTCGGCATCGTGGCCAACAATGGCGTGCTGTTTTCCGAAAGCGCGGTCAAGGGCGCCCACTTCATCGAGCTGTGCGCCCAGCGCAAGATTCCGCTGGTGTTCCTGCAGAACATCACCGGTTTCATGGTCGGTTCGAAGTACGAGCACGAAGGCATCGCCAAGCATGGGGCCAAGCTCGTCACGGCGGTGGCCTGCGCAAGGGTGCCGAAGTTTACCGTGCTGATCGGCGGCAGCTTCGGCGCCGGCAACTATGGCATGTGCGGCCGCGCCTACGATCCCAACCTGCTGTTCATGTGGCCGAACTCGCGCATTTCGGTGATGGGCGGCGAGCAGGCGGCCGGGGTGCTTGCCCAGGTCAAGCGCGAGCAGATCGAGCGCGCCGGCGAGTCCTGGTCTGCCGACGAGGAGGCGGCCTTCAAGAAGCCGACGCGGGAACAGTACGAGCACCAGGGGCACCCGTACTACGCCAGCGCCCGACTGTGGGACGACGGCGTCATCGACCCCGCCCAGACCCGTGATGTGCTTGGCCTGTCGCTAGCCGCCGCCATGAACGCCGATATCGAAGAGACCCGCTTCGGCGTCTTCAGAATGTAACTGCGCCTGAGCCGGAGGCCCTGGCACTGAGCCGACGCTCGGCGCCCAGCCCCCGGCTCGTTCGAAGGAACTCCCTATGACTGACATGTCTCAACTTACCGTCGACGACCGCGGTGTGGCCTGGCTGACCCTGGTGCGTCCCGAGGTCCACAATGCCTTCGATGACGGTTTGATCGGTGAGCTCAACGACCATCTGGACGCGCTCCGCGAAAAGGCAGCACGAGGCGAGGTTCGGGTGCTGGTACTCGGCTCCGAAGGCAAGAGCTTCTCGGCCGGCGCGGATCTCAACTGGATGAAGCGCATGGTCGACTACAGCGTCGACGACAACCTGGCCGACTCGCGCAAGCTGTCGGCGCTGATGCATGGCCTCGATACCCTGCCCTGCCCGACACTCGCTCGGGTTCAGGGCGCCGCCTTCGGCGGTGCCGTGGGTCTCGCCGCCTGCTGCGACATCGTGATCGCCAGCGAGCGCGCCAAGTTCTGCCTGTCGGAAGTGCGCATCGGCCTGTCGCCAGCGGTCATCAGTCCCTATGTGCAGCGCGCCATCGGCAGCCGCCAGATGCGCCGCTACGCCCTGAGCGCCGAAGTCATCGACGCCACCACCGCGAGAGAGCTGGGCCTGGCCCATCAGGTCGTAGCCCCGGACAGCCTCGATGCTGCGGTCGAAGCGATGCTCGACACCCTGCTCGGCACCTCGCCCCAGGCCAGTCAAGCGACCAAGGCGCTGCTGGCCGAGGTCGCCCGCGCGCCCGATACCGACCAGACCCGCGAGCGTACCTGCGCCGTGATCAGCCAGCTACGCGTCAGCGCCGAAGGCCAGGAAGGCCTGGCGAGCTTCCTCGAAAAACGTCGTCCTGCCTGGACCCCCTCTTCCTGACTGGAGCGCCACCATGAGCTCGACTTTTGACAGCACCGCCAGCGCGCGCTTCGACACCCTGCTCGTCGCCAACCGCGGCGAAATCGCCTGCCGCGTCATGCGCACCGCCCGCCGCATGGGGCTGCGTACCGTCGCGGTCTATTCCGATGCCGACGAAGGCGCACGCCACGTGCGCGAAGCCGATGAAGCGATCCGACTCGGGCCTGCCGCCGCGCGGGAGAGCTACCTCGACGTCGCCAGGGTCATCGCGGCGGCCGAGCGTTCAGGCGCCGGCGCCATCCACCCCGGTTACGGCTTTCTGTCCGAGAACGGCGACTTCGTGCGTGCCTGCGTCGAGGCCGGCATCATCTTCGTCGGGCCCCCGGCGGCGAGCATCGCCGCCATGGGCGACAAGTCCGCGGCCAAGGCACGCATGATGGACGCCGGCGTACCGCTGGTCCCGGGTTATCACGGCAACGATCAGGACGATGCCCTGCTCAGGCGCGAGGCCGATGCTATCGGCTACCCGGTGCTGCTCAAGGCCAGCGCCGGCGGCGGCGGCAAGGGCATGCGCGTGGTCGAGGATGGCGATGCATTTCAGGCGGCCCTCGACGGCTGTCGCCGCGAGTCCCGGGCGTCTTTCAACGACGACCGCATGCTGATCGAGAAGTACCTGACCCAGCCGCGTCACGTCGAGGTCCAGGTGTTCTGCGATAGCCACGGCAACGGCGTCTACCTGTTCGAGCGTGACTGCAGCGTGCAGCGTCGTCACCAGAAGGTGCTCGAGGAAGCCCCGGCGCCGGGCATGAGCGACGCCCTGCGCAGCGAAATGGGGGAAGCCGCGGTGCGTGCGGCCAAGGAGATCGGCTATGTCGGCGCCGGCACCGTGGAGTTTCTACTCGACGTCGACGGCTCGTTCTATTTCATGGAAATGAACACCCGCCTGCAGGTCGAGCACCCGGTCACCGAGATGATCACCGGCCAGGACCTGGTCGAGTGGCAGCTACGCGTCGCCATGGGCGAATCGCTGCCGCTTGCCCAGGATGAGCTGACCATCGACGGCCATAGTTTCGAGGCACGGCTCTACGCCGAGGATGCCGATAACGATTTCCTGCCGGCAACCGGCCGCCTGTCCCGCTTTGCGCTTGACCTGGTCGGCGCGGACCTGGACGCCGATCGCGTGCGCCTGGACAGCGGCGTCGAAAGCGGCGATAGCGTCTCGATGCACTATGACCCGATGCTGGCCAAGTTGATCGTCCACGGCGCCGATCGCGCCTCCGCGCTCGCCACCCTCAATCGCGCCCTGGCGGCACTCGATGTGCAGGGCGTGGTGACCAACCGCGGCTTTCTGCAGCGTCTGGCGACCCACCCGGCGTTCCAGGCGGCGGATCTCGACACACGCTTCATCGAACGCCACGGGGACAGCCTGTTCGCTGACCGTCGCGCCGATCGCGATAGCCTGGCCAGTGCCGCGCTGATCGCCCTGCACCAACTGGCTCGGGAGAGCGAGAGCGACTCGCCCTGGGATCGCCACGACGGCTTTCGCCTGAACGGCCCGCGCAGCATTCGCATCAGCCTGTGCGATCCGCGTGATGCCCAGTCGCCGGAGCCCGAGAGCCTCGCCGTCGTCGAGGGCACACATCGAGCCAGTGACGATGCCTGGCAGCTAAGCGTACGGGGAGCCGATATCGACACCGCGCCGCTCTCGGCGACCCTGACCGAGCTGCCCGGGGACGCCGTGGCGATCACCCTGGACGGCCACCGCCGTCGCCTGCAGGCACGCCGCGATGGCAACGAGATTGTCCTGGCCAGTCCCCAGGGCGAGACCCGCCTGTACTGGCGGCGCATCGATGCCATCGACCATGGCCAGCGCGAGACCGAATCGACCCTGACCGCGCCCATGCACGGCACCGTGGTGGCGCTTCTGGTCGAGCCGGGACAACCGGTCGAAAAGGGCTCGGCGCTGATGGTGATGGAAGCCATGAAGATGGAACACACCCTATCGGCGCCGTCCGATGGTCAGGTGGCAAGCTTCCCTTTCTCCGCCGGCGACACCGTGGGCCAAGGCGATGTGCTGGTGGAATTTGCCCCCGAGGGCGAGTAACAAGGAATACGCAGCCGGTCGCCGGTGCGGCGCTGACTCGACGGCCAACTGGCCCGAACTCGGCGCTGACGCGGTGCCGGCTCAGCACGGGACGATCCCGTGCCACCCCAACGTCAAGGAGGCCTCATGGCATTTCCCGAATCCGTGCGCCTGGTGGAAGTCGGCCCCCGGGACGGCCTGCAGAACGAGCCGGACCCGATCGCCACCGCGACCAAGCTCGACCTGATCGACCGACTCGCAGGCGCCGGCCATCGCCATATCGAGGCCGCCAGTTTCGTGTCCCCGAAGTGGGTGCCGCAGATGGCCGACCATCGCCCGGTGATGCAGGCGCTGATGCAAGAAGGCAAGGCGCGTCACGGCGTCACCTATTCGGCCCTGACCCCGAATCTCAAGGGTCTCGAGGCGGCGATCGAATGCGGCGTGACGGAAGTCGCCGTCTTCGGTGCGGCCTCGGAGTCGTTCTCGCACAAGAACATCAACTGCTCGATCGCCGAGTCACTCGACCGCTTCGCCCCGGTGGTCGAACGCGCCCAGGCCGAAGGCATTCGCGTTCGCGGCTACGTCTCCTGCGTGCTGGGCTGCCCCTACGAGGGCGACATCGCGCCCGAGGCGGTGGCGGCGGTGTCGCGAGCGCTGGACCAGATGGGCTGCTACGAGGTATCGCTGGGCGACACCATCGGCACCGGCACGCCACTGGCGGCCAAGCGCATGCTCGAAGCGGTGGCCCGCGACGTGCCGATCGAGCGCCTCGCCGCGCATTTCCACGACACCTACGGACAGGCACTGGCCAACCTGGTGGCGGTGCTGGAAGAAGGCGTCGCCGTCATCGACGCCTCGGTGGCGGGCCTCGGCGGTTGCCCCTACGCCAAGGGGGCTAGTGGCAACGTGGCCACCGAAGACGTCGTCTACCTGCTCAACGGGCTAGGCATCAAGACGCCCGTGGATCTTGCCAGGATCGCCGCCGTGGGCGACTGGATCACCAAGGAAATTCGCCGACCTAACCGCTCCAAGGCAAGCGTGGCGGTGGCGGCTGCCGGCGAGCGGTAAGCGGTAAGCGTGGCGGTGGCGGCTGCCGGCGAGCGGTAAGCGGTAAGCGGTAAGCGGTAAGCGGCAAGCGGCAAGCGGCAAGCGGCGGTCCAGGCCCTTTCTGGCATCCCCCTGCACTGCCGTATAGAATTCGTTAGTACCATGCCGGAGGACAGGTCCATGACCAAGCACGCCGTCTTCACCATGAAGCTCGAATCCGAGCTGCGCGACGCCTTCATGGCCGAAGCCGCCCACCGACCGGCGTCCCAGGTGCTTCGAGAACTCATGCGTGATTACCTCCGACACCAGCAAAAAGCCAGGGAGTACGATGAATTCCTCGGCCAGAAGGTCGAACAGGCTCGATCACAGAGAGCCAGCGGCCAGCACTACTCCAATGAAGCCGTCGAAGCGGAAGCCGCGAGGCGTCGCGCAGCATTGAAACGCCGCCTTGAAGCATCTGAGCCGTGAAGGTCCGCTGGACGGGGCACTGGCGATGCAAGACCGCGCCGATATCGTGGAGTACATCGGAGCAGAAAATCCCCGTGGCGCCCTCAAGATGGATCAGCTATTCAGCCATGCGGTAGAATGACTCCGCACCTTTCCCTTCCTCGGCAGCCCAGGGCTCCTGCCCGATACGCGCGAGCTCTATCCCCACGAAAACTACCGCCTGGTCTATGACATCGAGGGAGACGTTGTGTGGATACTGACGCTTGTCCATACGTCACGCCATTGGCCGCCCTGCGATTGACATCAGCGGAGAGCAACACGCTGGAATCCAGAAAACGGCATCTACCGGCGAACCGCCGTGGGGTGTCGTCGGTGTTAGCGCTCTCGAGGCAACCGCAACGGCGGGGTTCGGGTCGGTCTTGCGTGCCGCTGACGGCGGAACGCGCGCCGATGGCCGCCGGCACTTACGTTTAACCGACCCGCTTGTGATATCCCTCTCCTCCGCCTAGCGTTCATGAAGACGACTCTTTGCTCTTTCACGTGTCAGGGAAGCCTTCATGACCCCCGTTATCGTGTTCTGCCTGATCGCGGCCTGCGGCATCGGTGCCCAGTGGCTGGCCTGGCGCTGGAAGATTCCCGCCATCGTGGTAATGCTGATCGTCGGCGTGCTGATCGGCCCGGTCAGCGGGGTGCTGGATCCCCACGCGATCTTCGGCGACCTGCTCGAACCCCTGATCGCGGTCGCCGTGGCCCTTATCCTGTTCGAAGGCGGGCTGACGCTGAACTTCTCGCGTCTCGCCGACGCCGAGATCGCCGTCAAGCGCCTGGTGTTTCTCGGTGGCCCGCTGGTGTGGGTCCTGTCGACGCTCGCCGGCCACTTCATCGGCGGGCTCAGCTGGGCGTCTGCGTCCGTGCTTGGCGGTATTCTGATCGTCACCGGCCCCACCGTGATCATCCCGCTGCTGCGCCAGGCGAGTCTCAAGCGGCGCCCGGCCGAGATCCTGCGCTGGGAAGCCATCATCAACGACCCGGTCGGTGCCCTGGCGGCGGTGCTGGCCTTCGAGCTGACCATCGTCGCCTACTCGTCCGAGGCGCTCTCCCTGACCCTCGCCCACATGGCACTCGGCAGCATCGCCGCCGGTGCCTTCGGCTACTTCACCGCCTGGCTGATGATCCTTGCCCTCAAGCGCGGCCATATTCCCGAGTACCTGAAGGTGCCGGTGATGATCGTCTTCGTCATGCTCACCTATGCCGCGCCCAACGCCCTGCTGCATGAAAGCGGCCTGCTGGCGGTGACCGTCATGGGGGTGGTCATCGGCAATTCGTCGCTGTCATCGCTGGAGGAGATTCGACGCTTCAAGGAGAACATCACCATCCTGCTGGTCTCGGGCGTGTTCATCCTGCTGGCGGCGGATGTGGAACTCGCGCGTCTGCTGTCCTTAAGTCCGCGCGAGATCATCTTCGTGCTGGTGGTACTGTTCCTGGTGCGCCCGGTCGCGGTGTTCGTGTCCCTGGTCGGGGTGAAGCTTCCGCTGTCGGAGAAGTTGATCGTCGGTTGGATCGGGCCGCGGGGTGTGGTGGCGGTGGCTATCGCCGGCCTGTTCGGCTCTCGCCTGGTAGACCTTGGCGTCGAGGATGCGGCCATCCTGCCCCCGCTGGCGTTCGCCATCGTTGCTGTCACCGTGGTGTTCCACGGCTTCTCGCTGGAGCCACTGTCACGCCGCTTCAATCTCAAGTCCACGGCGGTCAAGGGACTGCTGATCGTTGGCGCCAACCCTTTCACGCTGCGCCTGGCAGAGGCCATACAGTCGACCGGTCGGCCGGTGCTGATCGCCGATCGCAACTTCAAGCGCCTGCGCACGGTACGGGGCAAGGACTTCCCGACCTACTTCGGCGAGGTGCTGTCGGAGGAGGCCGAACTCGATATGGAAATGAACCAGTTCGATTCCCTGGTGGCGCTGACCGACAACGACGACTACAACGCCCTGGTGTGCGTCAATTATGGGCCGGAATTCGGGCACCACCGCGTCTTTCAATTCGCCCCGGCCAACGGCGAATCCGGCGATAGTGCCAACAAGGCGCCGGAGACCCTCGGCGGCTACTATTTCGGCAACCGGCTTGACTACGATACCGCGATCTCACGCATCGACCAGGGCTGGTGCTTGCGGTTGACGCGCCTAAGCGAGGCCTACACCTTCGCCGACTATCGCCGCGATAATCCGGACGCGCGGGTCATTTCGGCCTACTCGGAAGACGGCGGCGTTCGGGTCATGACCCGGGACGCAAGCTTCGACGCCGATAGTGATGAAACCCTGCTCGCCCTGGTGCCAGACGACACCAGCGACGACAAGGCAAGGCGCAACCGGGCACGCCAAGGCGCCGACGGCCTACAGGCGGACGGCGAGCTCCCGTCGTAACGATGATGACCTGGATTCGAAAAACAACAAAGCCTGCTTAGGAACTTGTGCCGGTTGTCGTAGACTAACGCAGTAACGTTTCGGACAGGATCAGCACCACTTTCTCCTGTCTCCTTCAGCCACGACAAGGAAGCCCGATGAAACTGACCCCATGGATTGCCGCCACTGCCATCGCCACCACCCTGGCCGGCTGTGCCGGTGGACACACCACCGAAGACACCACCGATAGCGGCGACCAGCAGGCCCGCAGTGCCGCGTACGTGTGCCAGGACGGCAGCCAGTTCACGGTGATCTTCGACTCGCCCGAGACCGCCAAGGTCGAGATGCACGGCGACACCTTCGAGCTCGAGCGCCAACGCTCAGGCTCCGGCATGGCCTATGCTTCGGCCAACGGCCAACACCAGCTGCGTGGCAAGGGCAACGAAGCCACCTGGACCGTTGGACGCCGCATGCCCGTCCAGTGTGAAACCTCGGCTTGATCCCAAGGCCCTGACGTCGATGTTCTGACGCCCGTGGCCGGGTGCGACCGCGCCCGGCTCTCGTCACTTCACTAACGCCCCGCGCTGAGGAGGCACCATGCCTCGCTACTTCAACGACCCGACCCTGCCGACGCCGACCTTTCCCGGCAGCCATCTCGTCATGGACAAGCACTACGCGCACCTGTCCGGCCTGACGGTGGCCGATATCCAGGACGGTGACTCGGTGATCGGGGACGCGGCGGAAGAAACGCGCTGGATCCTGCGCCGCGTCGATCACCTGCTGGAGCAGGCGGGCTGCCAACTGGCAGATGCCGTCAAGGTCCAGATCCACGTGACCGACCTGGCCCTGCAGGCAGATGTCGATAGCGTCTACGCCGAATGGTTCGACCAAGCGAGCTTCCCGGCGCGCACCTGCACGGTGTCTCCGCAATTGCACGGCGGCGCCAGCGTCGAAATCACCGTCACCGCACGGCGCCCCGAAGGCGCGACGCCCGACGATCCCAACTGAGGCCGAAAGGCCCAGAGCGGACCGACGACAAGCGCACGCTCGCCAACGGGCGGGCGTGACTAACAGGTGAGCCTACGGGCCCGACAAGCCCGGCCCTAGCGCCCCTCGCCGCGGCTCACTGCAAGATCAGCACCACGCAGGCCGCGGTCATCGCCCCCATGCTGCCGTTGAACCAGCGCCATGCCCGTGGGGTCTTGAGCAGTCGTCCGATCGCGGTGCCAAACGCCGCCCACAGCATGATGCAAGGCAGTCCTACCAGTTCGGCCACCCCGGCCAGGACCACCGCATTGAGCAGCGGATTGCCCGACTCGGGCAGGAAACTCGCCATCAGCGCCATGCCCATTACCCAGGCCTTGGGGTTGGCGAACTGAAAGGCCAACGCCTGCCAGAACGACAGGGGACGAGCACCATCGGTGCGCAGGTTCGGCGGCGGCGCCTTGGCGATCTTCCAGGCCAGGACCAGCAGATACAGACTGCCGACGAGCTTCAACCCCTGCTGGACCAGCGGGAAACGCTCGAACACCACGCCGAGCCCCAGCGCGATGCCACCGAAGAGCATGAAACAACCGGCCAGAATGCCCAGCAGGTGCGGCATCGTGCGCAGAAAGCCGTAGTTGGCCCCCGAGGCCGTCAGCATGACATTGTTCGGCCCGGGCGTGATGGTCATCGATATCATGAACAGCGACGCCGGGAGCAAGAACCCAAGATCTTCCATGGCTGGTGCTCCGTCAATAATTGTACCCATACATTTTCCGAACCACGGGCTGTAAAAACCCGCTTTTACTGAGCATAATGGGGACAATTACGACGTCAAAGGTTTTATTGTCACCATGACAATATGGACACCGCAGCTCGACGACGGCATCGCCGCCCCCCGCTATCGGCGTATCGCCACCGCCATCGGCGCCGCCATTTCCCGGGGCGATCTCAAACCCGGTGAACGCCTGCCGCCTCAGCGCCGACTCGCCGATCGCCTGGGGGTGACCGTGGGCACCGTGACCCGTGCCTACGCCGAAGCCCTGCACCAGGGCTTGGTGACCTCGCGCGTGGGGAGCGGCACCTACGTCTGTGAACCCGAATCCACGCCACCCTTCGTCATCCACCCGCGAAGCAGCGAAGCCGACGGCATCATCGACATGAGCCTGAGCCTGCCACCGCCCCACCCCTGGCGGGTGGAGGGATTGCGAGAGGCGCTGCGTGAGATCAGCCAGGACCCGGCCGCGCTGCAGATGGCGGTGGACTACCAGGCCGATATCGGCACCGAGGAGCATCGCCGTCGCCTCGGCCGCTGGCTCGAAACACTCGCCCTTCCCCATCACTGTGGCGTGCTGGCCGTCACCCAGGGCGGCCAGCACGGTATCGACCTGGCCCTGCGGGCGCTCACCCGGCCGGGAGACCTGGTTGCCGCCGATGCGCTGACCTACCCCGGCTTTATCGCCGCCGCCCGCCAATCGCATCTGAAGCCGGTCGGTGTGCCCCTGGATGATCACGGTATGGACGTGACCGCGCTGGCGCGCCAATGCCAACGCCAGGCTCCACGACTCGTCTACGTCACCCCGGACCAGAACAACCCCACCGGCGCGAGTCTGTCGCCTGAGCGCCGAGAGCAGTTGGTCGCACTGGCTCGCGAGCACGATTTCTGGCTGATCGAAGATGCCGTGCAGTACCTTCCGCCTTCGGCACGGGGCCCGTCGCTGTGTGCGCTGGCGCCAGAGCGCACCTTGCATATCTTCAGTACCGCCAAGGTCCTGTCCGGGGGTCTTCGGGTGGGAACGCTGCAGGTCCCGGAACCGCTACGTGAGCGCATCGGCGCCGCCATCCGCGCCCAGAGCTGGATGGTGCCGCCGCTGATGGTCGAGGCCGCGTGTCGCTGGATAGCGCATCCTCAGTCCCAGGCGCTGCTCGACTGGCAGACCGAGGAGCTCGCCGAGCGTCAGCGCATGGCACGGCAACGATTGGCCAGCCACGCGCCCCAGGGCCAGCCACTCGGCTCCAACCTCTGGCTGCCCCTGCCGGAGGGGCGCCGTTCCAGTGAGGTCCACGCGCTGTTGGGCCAGCGAGGGATTCGGGTGGCGACGCCCGAGCCTTTCTGCACCGGCAGCGAACCGGCTCCCCAGGCCATTCGTCTGTGCCTCGGATCCGCCGCTGACCACGCGTCGCTGAACCACGCCCTCGACGTGATCGCCGAGGTCCTGGAACACCCCGGGGCATCGCCCTGGGCGATGCTCTAGGCAAGCGCCTGGCACCTTTCCATACCCCGAAGACAGGGCCAGCAAAGGCACTCGGCCCGCGACCCAGGCCATCGGCATGCGGGCGACTCTTGTATATACACAGAGGCCTTCCTGGCCCTAGCGATACATGACGCACTCATCCGTGAGCCTTCGCCGGCCCGACACCGGTGGCTCATCACCGCTCCAGTCTGGCGCTAGCGGTGCGCTGGCAGAACGCTGAATCCTCGGGACTTTCGCGACACGACGGCATTTTTGTTCATACCCCGAGACCGGCGCCGTTCTTGACACGTCGCCGGCGTCCTACGATCCTCAGTTCAGCACCCATTTGTATATACATCTGGCCGCGACCGGCGAATTTCCACGGACCCGGCACCGTCGTTGGCCAGACCACCCCCTCCCGCTGACAAGGATGCTGCCCATGGCCGACCTGCGACTCGACCCCGGAAAACTGACCCTTGCCGATGCCAGGACAATCCTCACCGGCCCGGTATCTCTCCACCTGGCCGAGCAAGCCGACGCCGGCATTCAAGCGAGCGTCGACACGGTCGCTCGGGTCATCGCCGAGGACCGTGTGGTCTACGGCATCAATACCGGGTTCGGCCTGCTGGCTCAGACCCGCATCGATACCGACCAGCTCGACGATTTGCAGCGTTCCCTGGTGCTGTCCCACGCCACCGGGGTCGGTGAGCCGATGGACGATGATCTGGTCCGCCTGATCATGGTGCTGAAGATCAACGCCCTGGCCCGGGGGTTTTCCGGCATCCGGCGCACGCTGCTCGATGCCCTGATCAAACTGGTCAATGCCGGCGTCTACCCGCGCATCCCGCTCAAGGGGTCGGTCGGCGCCTCGGGGGATCTGGCACCCCTGGCTCACATGAGCCTGGTGTTGCTGGGTGAAGGGCAGGCGCGCCACCGGGGACAATGGCTCCCGGCGCGAGAAGCGTTGGACATCGCGGGGCTCTCGCCGATGCCCCTCGCCCCCAAGGAAGGGCTGGCCCTGCTCAACGGCACCCAGGTCTCCACCGCCTTCGCCCTGAAGGGCCTGTTCGAGGCCGAGGATCTCTACGCGTCCGCGACGGTGTCCGGCGCCCTGACGGTCGAGGCGACCCTGGCATCGCGGGTACCCTTCGATGCCCGCATCCACGCGCTGCGCGGTCAGCCTGGACAGATCGATGCCGCCCGGGGATACCGCCACCTGCTCGGCGCGGGTAGCGCCATCAGCGCCTCACACGAGCACTGCGGCAAGGTTCAGGATCCCTACTCGCTGCGCTGCCAGCCCCAGGTCATGGGAGCCGTGCTGACCCAATTGCGTCAGGCTGCAGAGGTGCTAGGGGTGGAGGCCAATGCGGTGTCGGATAATCCGCTGGTGTTCGCCGACGCCGGGGACGTGCTCTCCGGTGGCAACTTCCACGCAGAACCCGTGGCCCTGGCCGCGGACAACCTGGCGCTGGCCATCGCCGAAATCGGAGCCCTGGCCGAGCGCCGCATCGCACTGATGATGGACACCCAGATGTCGCGCCTGCCGCCGTTTCTGGTCGAGCACGGCGGCGTCAACTCCGGCTTCATGATCGCCCAGGTCACTGCCGCGGCGCTGGCCAGCGAAAACAAGGCGTTGGCTCACCCCCACAGCGTCGACAGCCTGCCGACGTCGGCCAACCAGGAAGATCATGTATCGATGGCTCCGGCGGCGGGACGACGCCTGTGGGCCATGGCCGAGAATGTGCGCGGCATCCTCGCCGTGGAGTGGCTTTCGGCCTGCCAGGGCCTCGACCTGAGGCATGGCCTGACCAGCACGCCGCGCCTTGAGCAGGCCCGCGCGGTGCTGCGCCAACGCGTCGCGCCATATGCCGAGGACCGCTACTTTGCGCCGGACATCGAGGCCGCCATCGAGCTGTTGGCGGCCAATGTCCTCACTACGCTGATTCCGGCGGATCTCTTGCCATCTCGACGATCGGCATCGACAGACTCCACGGCGAGGGACTAAACCCAAAGCATGAGGTATTGCCGGTCAAGGCCCTCAGCATCACCACATGACCCAGTCGATATCGTCGTGCCGGCGCCTCCCCGGAGGAGCCCTTTACCCCGCCACCGGGACCAACAATGACCCATACCACCGCCACCCACGAGAGCGCCTCGCCGGCTCCGTCCGACACGCCCCTACCCCACGCCTTCGTTATCCTCTTCTGCCTGGCGATCCTCGCCGCCGTCGTCACCTGGATCGTGCCCAGCGGCACCTACGACCGCGTGGTCAACGACCAGGGACGCACTTTGATCATCGATGGCACCTATCGGGTCATCGATCATCAGGGTATCGGTCTGCTGGGCTTCTTCAATGCCTTCTTCGAGGGCATGCAAAGCGGCGGTGCCATCATCTTCTTTCTGATCATCGTCGGCGGCACCTTCGGCGTGCTGCGCCAGTCTCGTGCGCTCGAGGGGCTGGTCGAGTTCATCTTGAGAAAGCTCGCCGGCCGAGAAATCCTGATCATTCCGCTGATGATGACGTTCTTCGCCCTGTGCTCCGGCACCTACGGCATGATCGAAGGCAGCATCGTCTACATCTTCATACTGCTGCCACTGGCACTACGCATCGGATACGACGCCGTGGTCGCCGCCGCCATCCCCCTGGTCGGGACGGCCATCGGCTATACCGGCTCCTTTCTCAATCCGTTCAACGTTGGCGTTGCCCAGACCATCGCCGAGCTGCCGTTGTTCTCCGGACTCGGCTATCGCCTGCTGTGCTGGGTCCTGTTCGTCTCGCTCAGCGTGGCGTATGTGATGTTCTACGCCAGACGGGTACAACGCCAGCCGAGCCGCAGCGTCGTCTACGACATCGTACCGCCCATGGCCGCGTCCAGCGGCGACACCTTGCCAACCCTGTCACGCCGCCACCTGCTGATACTTGCCGCCTTTGCATTGTCTCTGGTGGTCGTGATCGTCGGCGTCAGCTCGCTGGGCTGGTACCTCAAGGAGATGGCTGGAACCTTCCTATTGCTCGGCATCGTCACCGGGGTCATCGCGGGCCTGAACGCCAATGCCATTGCCGCGGCGTTTTCCAAGGGCTGCAAGGACATGATGGACGGCGCCCTGGCGGTGGGTCTGGCCTTTACCATCGTGGTGATCATCCAGCAGGGACAGATCATCGATACCCTCATTCACTTTCTTGCCGGGTTCATTGGCCCGGGCTCGTCATCTCAGGCCTCTCTTGGCATGTACGCCATGCAGAGCCTGATGAACTTCATCGTCACCTCCGGCAGCGGCCAGGCCGCCCTGACCATGCCGATCATGACGCCGATTGCAGACCTGGCGGGCGTCGACCGGCAGGTCGCCGTGCTGGCCTTCCAGTTCGGGGACGGCATCTCCAACGCCTTCACCCCCACGGCAGGCTGGCTGATGGCGGGCTTGACCATCGCCGGCATTCCCTGGAGCCGCTGGATCCGTTTCATGCTGCCGTTGATCATCGCCTTGTATGCGCTGGGGGCGGCGCTGCTGATGGTCGCCAACCTGATCATATGGCCCGCCGCATGAGCATCACGACAGTTCAGCGTCGCCTCGACGCGGCGATCCCGGGCACACCCGACGCGCGATACGAGAGGGCTGGCCCGCGACCTCGCCGAGCGACCTGTCGTTGCACGCGGCGCTATCAGGTGGCCCAAGGAGTCGTCCAATGACCGTCCCTGACGCCCCTCGATCGCTGCCGTTGATCGAAGACCTGATCGCGATGGATACGACCAGTCATTCGAGCAACCTCGTCTTGATCGACTACATCGTCGAACGCCTGGCGGCGGCCAACATCGCCGCAACGCTGGTTCACAACGAAGCGGGCGACAAGGCCAATCTGATCGCCGAGATCGGACCGCGCGATGGTCCGGCCTTGCTCGTCTCCGGCCATACCGATGTGGTGCCGGCAGACCCGGCTCAGTGGACCATCACCTCGCCCTTCGAGCCGCGTCGACTCGAGGGACGGCTCTACGGCCGCGGCAGTGCCGATATGAAAGCCTTTATCGGCATCGCCCTGGAGCGGTTGATCGCGCTTCACCCAAGGCTCGACAAGGCCGGGATCGTTCTGGCGCTATCCTTTGATGAGGAGCTGGGGTGCCTTGGTGCGCCGCTGATGCTGCCCCATCTAGGCGCACTCGCCCACCGGCTGCGCGGTGCCATCATCGGCGAGCCGACCGGTATGCGCATCGGCAACGCCCATAAAGGCCATATCGCGATGCGCGCGACCGTGCACGGCAGAGGCGGCCATTCGGGCTACCCCGAGCGCGGCGTAAACGCCATCGACGTCGCCGCCGGGGTGATCTCCCGACTACGCCAACTGGGGAACGAAAAGCGCGGCATCGACGCCCCCGACACACGCTTCGATCCGCCCTACTCCACCGTACACACAGGGCTTGTCGCCGGTGGCGATGCGCTGAACAAGATCCCCGATAGCTGCCGCATCGATTTCGAGATGCGCACCTTGCCAGGCCAGGACCCCGAGGAACTGATCAGGCGCTTGAGCGATGACTTTCCCCAAGCACTAGCCGCCGACCTGGTGCCGCTGGCCCGACAGGCCCGGTTAACACTGGAATGCCTGAGCCAGTATCCGCAGCTTGACGAAAACCGTGACTCCTACCTCGCCTGGATCGCCGAGTTGACCGCAGGCGACGCGACGCCCATGCCTTTGGGCTTCGGCTGCGAGGCGGGCCTGTTCGCCCAACTCGGCGTGCCGACCGTGGTCTGTGGACCAGGCAACATTCACCAGGCCCACCTGCCCGATGAATACATTGACATCGACCAGATCCTGCACTGCGAACGCTTCTTCGACCGGCTCGGCGAGCGCCTCGTCCAGGGCCTGCCCGACTTTACCTGAGCCCTTGCACACCACAACTCGTACGTTACAGGAGAACCTTGATGCCCGATCTCACCTCCCCCCATCAAGCTGCATCACCGGCCTTGGACAAGCTGCTGACCGCCGAGCGGATTGCGGACTTTGCCCGCGATGGTGCGGTCTGCGTACGGGGGCTGTTCGGCGCTTCCGAGATCGACGCCCTGAGCACCGGCATCGAGGAAAACCTGCGCTCCCCAAGCCCCCGTGCCAAGGTCGCAAGCCGCCCCGATGACCCGGGCTGGTTCTTCGAGGATTTCTGCAACTGGCAGGACATTCCCGCCTATCGAGACTTCATCTTCCAATCCTGCCTTGGCGAGACAGCCAGACGCCTGATGGGAAGTCGCCAGGTGCGTCTCTATCACGACCATCTCCTGGTCAAGGAACCCGGCACTCAAGCCCGCACCCCATGGCATCAGGACCAGCCCTATTACAATGTCGAAGGCCAGCAGAACATCAGCATGTGGATGCCGGTCGACCCCGTGGCCCGGGAATCGACGCTAGAATTTATCGCCGGCTCACACCGTGGCCCATGGCTGATGCCACGCACCTTCATGGACGACCAGGCCAAGTGGTTTCCCGAAGGCTCATTGGAAAATCTTCCGGACATCGAAGCGCGCCGCGACGACTACAGGATTCTAGGCTGGGCACTAAAACCGGGGGACGCTGTGTTCTTCAACATGCTTACCCTGCACGCTTCAGGAGGAGTCGGCGCGGGTCGCCGGCGAGCCTTTTCCGTGCGCCTGCTCGGCGACGACATGGTCCATGCCCCACGCAGCTGGACGACCTCTCCGCCCTTCCCCGGCCTCGACAAGGAGCTCGCCGCCGGTGTACCGATGGACCACCCCCTGTTTCCCCTTGTGATCGAATAGACGGTACGACACGAATGCCGGGCCCCGGGTGATGGATCACTCGCCTGTAAAAGGGCTCGGGGCGCGTTGTTCGTAAGCGCCAATAAATCGACCCACTTGCCTTAGCGGTATTGAGCCACCGTTTTTGAAGCCGGTTCCAGATCCACATTCCAGCCAAGGGGTTGCCGGTATCGCCCCACTTCAACGTCATGCGGCCGCTTGGTAGCCGGTTGATTTATATCCGACTCGGCTTTTGGTCGGCTTTTTTATAGCTTTTAGGAATCAACGTCGATCGCCGACACAGCCGTGACCGTCGACCTCCACTGTGGTCGCCTTGCCTGCTGCATGGAACGTGGTGACGCCTATGATCTACTCACCCGAGCTTAGATGAGCTGTCAGGTGGTCCAACGAATGGGTCCACTTCGCAAGGCAATGGCCCCCGGCGTGACTTGTTGCCCACGAAAGGACCGTGGCAGTGAATGTTCGCTCACCGATTGGTCACGGCACGACGGGCCCTCTCGCTCATGCAAAGCTGCCCTTGGTGCGCGTGACGCGGTAGGCTTGCCGCCCGGCGCCTCGCCTTCCAACATCCTTCTATCGTGAGACGTGTTCGTTCATGTGGTTTCAGACTTCCCTTCGCCTCGCCCCGCGCTCCCGCGGCTTCCACCTTATTAGCGACGAGATCGAACGCGCTCTGCCGGCCTTGCCCGACATGCGCATCGGCCTGCTGCACGTGTTCATCCAGCACACCTCGGCATCCCTGACCGTCAACGAAAACGCCGACCCCACGGTGCGTGAGGACTTCGAACGTCACTTCAACGTGATGGTGCCGGAAGATGCCCCCTACTACCGCCATACCGACGAAGGCAGCGATGACATGCCGGCACACCTCAAGGCGAGCCTGCTCGGCCCGAGCCTGACCGTGCCGGTCGGCAACGGTCGCCTGTCACTCGGCACCTGGCAGGGCATCTACCTGTGCGAGCACCGCGATCATGGCGGGTCGCGCAATCTGGTGTTGACGCTCAACGGCGAGCGCTCACGCTGGCAACCCGGTCAAGACGTCCCGGATCCCTATCGACGGCGTTGACGCACAGGCCATGAGGTGAGCCTAGAGATGCGGAGCCTCGCCCCCGGTTCATGACATCACCGCTCCCCTTCATCACTTGGCCCGCTCCAGGCGTCGATAATCCGACAACTCGTTACATCGCCACAGGTACCAGGAGGCCACCGAGCGATAGGGTCGGCAGGGCTCACACAGCCGGCGGGTCTCGGTCGGCGTCGGCATGCGCTGCCATGCGAACAGATAGCGAGCGCCATCGCGCACACCGAAGTCGTCCACCGGCAGGATGTCGGCCCGCCCGAGGGTATGGATCAGCAGCATCTCGACGGTCCAGCGCCCGATGCCCTTGAGGGCGGTAAAGCGCTCGATGAGCGCCTCATCGTCCATCGCCACGGCGGCGTCCCGCGTCGGTATCTGGCCCTTCACGGCGGCGTCGGCGATGGCCTTCAGCGTCGCCGCCTTGCGTGCCGAGAAGCCACAACGGCGAAGCTCCTCGTCGGCCAGGGCGGCCAGCTGCGCCGGCGTGGGGAATGTCTGTCCCGGAAAGCGCTCGACCAGGCGTCCAACGATGGCGCTGGCGGCCTTGCCATGGAGTTGCTGAAAGGCCACCGCCCGCGACAGCGCCTCGAAGGGACTACGGTTCTGCTCGGTGGTCAGGCGGCAATCGCCGACGCGATCGATCAAGCGCTTCCAGCGCGGATCGAGCCCCGCCAGATGGGCCTGAGCGGTGGCAAGCAAGGGGGCAATATCGTGCTGAGACATGGTCATTCCTGTGGCGGCGTGGACGCGATAGGGCCAGGCATCGGCGTCAGCTTCTCACGCTCACACCGGCCCTCGCGATAGCGACTGATACATCCGCCCCGCAGTGTTCAAAAAATGCGACACAGCGGCTGCACCCGGCAAACGAGAGGCGTATACTTTGCTGCGCTGCGAAGTAAGCCGCGACCTGACACCTCTGTTTACCCTGTCCAGCGCCGACAATCGCCGACCCTCTTGCGTCGCTGCGTCTGTCGTTCGCACCGTCGGGCCTTTTTCGCCAGGCCGCTGCGCTCGCACTTCGTCCTCGCCTCTCCGCCGCCAACCTGGCGACGGGAGTCATGCTCAGGAATGCACCGCTGCGATGGATACGCCCAGAGCCCTGCCCGCGTTAACGTCGACCGGCTTCACCGGATCGCGACGGGCCGACTGCGCGCGACGTTCCGAGCCTCTGGCCCTTGCGCCATCCCCGAATATTCGCGCCCGGTGCCCCGCCGGGTGGCAACAGAACAACCCATTAAACTCAGAGGCCTCCCCTCATGTCGGTGTACGCCACCCTATGTCTCCTCGCCGCGATGGCGATGGTGATCTCCCTGGTCAACGGCAAGATTGGCAAGCTGCAATCCACCATCGCCATCACGGCCGGGTCGCTGCTGCTGTCGCTGGCCATCGTGATCGCCGGCCACGCCGGCTGGTTTTCCCTCGATGAGACCGCGGCGACCGCCATCAACCAGTTGAATTTCGAGGATTTCCTGCTGAAGGGCATCCTCGGATTTTTGCTGTTTGCCGGCGCGTTGGGCATCAAGCTGCCGCATCTGCGCGATCAGAAATGGGAGATCGCCATCCTGGCCATGGCCAGCACCTTGTTTTCCACCTTTTTCATCGGCGGAGTGCTGTACCTGCTGTGTGGCTGGCTCGGCATTCAGTTCGACCTGATCTACTGCCTGCTGTTCGGCGCTCTGATCTCACCCACCGACCCCATCGCGGTGTTGGCCATCGTCAAGAAGCTCAACGCCCCACGGCGTATTTCGACCCAGATCGAGGGCGAGTCGCTGTTCAATGATGGCTTTGGCCTGGTGATCTTCGTCACCCTGTTCTCGATCGCCTTCGGCGGCGCCCAGCCCACCGTCTTGAGCGTTGGGCACCTGTTCCTGCAGGAGGCAGTGGGCGGGATTCTCTACGGCTACCTGCTCGGGCAACTGTTCCACTACCTGATTCGCCACACCGACGACCACTCCATGGAGCTGATGCTGACGCTGCTGGTGCCGACCTCGGGCTACGTGTTTGCCGAGTTCATCGAGGTCTCGGGGCCACTTGCCATGGTCATCGCCGGCATCATCATCGGCAACCGTACCCGCCGCAAGGGCTTCTCCGAGGAGAGCCAACAGCACCTGGATCACTTCTGGGAGCTGGTCGATGAGTTCCTCAACGGGGTGCTGTTCCTGCTGATCGGCATGGCGATGCTGTCGTTCTCGTTCCACCCGGAGGACTGGGTGCTGATGCTGGCGGCGGTGCCACTGGTGCTGTTGTCTCGCTACCTGAGCGTGCGCTGCGCCTACCTCGGCTTCAATCGCTTTCGACGCTACAACCCCTACTCGGTGAAGATCCTCACCTGGGGCGGGCTGCGCGGAGGCCTGGCCCTGGCCATGGCGATGTCGATCCCCAGCGGCATCATGGTCATTCCCGACAAGAACATCGACGTGCGCGAGATCATCCTGGTGATGACCTATTCGGTGGTGGTGTTCTCGATCCTGGTGCAGGGCTCGAGCATCGTTCCGCTGATTCGTCGCTCCAAGGTGTGGGAGGCCGACCAGCTCAAGCGCGGCAAGCGCTAAACGGCGCCCACTGCAGCAAGCAACGCCCGCGTGCCTCCTGTCTCGCGGTGCAGGCAGCGGATGCCCCCTGGGCGCCCGCGCGGCGGCCCCGGCCTCGATGGCTCGGGGCCGTTGTCGTTGTTGCGCTCGGCCCGGATCGCATCAGGTGGGCGGCGTCGCCTTCAGCACCAGGTTGCGCGGCGTCAGGCGGCGCTCACAGAACTGGACCAGCTCGACCGTAAAGCCGGCTTCCTCGAGCCACAGGGCACGGTCGAGCACCAGCCACAGCTCCAACGGCCGACGAAACAGATGGCGCACCAGCTCCAGCCGGTTGACCCGAGCCAGACGCGACCAACCGGCGGCCTCGTAGGCGTCCCAGTCGTGGGGGGCCTCCGGGCCGTTCGGCGCGCCGAGTGAGAGCGTCAGGCCCTTGCGCTCGGCGGCCCAGCGACAGAACTCGGCGAAACTCGCCGGCATCTTGCCATAGGCAAGGCTCGGCACCGGCAGGTAGTCGTCGATGCCGCGCACGTCACGCTGCAGGTCATCGAAACCGAGCCGCCAGGCGTTGGCGAGCTCACGCTGGCGCTGCTCGGCCGGCGTCGCGGTCACCGTTTCCTGCACGGACATGGCGAGCGCTTCTCGCGTCAGGTGGAACCCCGATTCCTGGCATAGCCGTTGGGCGAGGCCGGAGAGCGGGCGATAGTGGCGGTGCCGGGTACGCTGGTAGCAGCAGGGAGCGAGCGTCAGTCTCACCCCGCGATGCCTGGCAAGCTCCAGCAGGCGGACATGCAGATCGCCACAGGCATGCAACGCCGCCACGGCCGTACCGGCGCCCAGCCATCGCTGTGCCTCATCGGCCATGACATCCTGCTGCGCCATCCTCACCCGTGCCTGTTGGCCGACGGCAAGCTGGCGACCCCGCTCGCACAGCGAGGCCTGCCATTCCAGGCCCACCACGTCGGTGTGGCGCCAGCCTGCCAACAGCCGCGACAGGTGCCCCTTGCCGGCGCACCATTCGATCAGCGGCGGGTGCCGACCTAACCCTACCTGGGGGGCGAACGCCAGGATCTGTTGCCATTTGCGCCCGCCGACATGATCGGCCCAGGTCGCCGGCAGGGGGCCGGGGGAGCGATGATCCTGCGTTACCGATACGAGCTCAGACAGCACCTTCACCGGCAACCAGGTCGCCAGCGGCGAATCCTCGAAGGGGTCGTCCTGCAGCCGCCGGCAGTTGGCGTCGTCCAGCGCCATCAACGCGGCGATCAGGGCTTCACGATCGCATCGGCCAAGGGCTGCCCCAGGCACCGGGTCGTCGGGCACGGGCCATGGCCAGTCACGCTGTGCAAAAGGCGATGGTTTCCAGAGTCCTTGCCACCGCGCAAGCAACTCGGTGAGTCGGGCAAAACGCTCGGCGTGGCCCATGGCAGGGTCGGTGGTCATGGCAAGGAGGTTCGGTTGGGCAAAGCGCCATGGTAGCAGCCGACGACGGGCTCGTCCCGACGGGCCGTGAATGCGCAGCGCGGGGCTGGCCGTGAGCCAGCCCCGCGGCTAGGCTAGGGGACTCTCGGCGTCCATCGATGCCTGGCTTCCCGGCAAGGCCAGGCATCGGCGGCTCGCTTGTCACCTGCCGCTCTCCTCTCGCCACAGGGAATGCCCTCGATGCGTTCTAGCGCCCTCGCCCTGCTGTCATCGCTTGCGTTCGTCACGGGTCCTGCACTCGCCGCTTCCGTCTCCCCCGGCGATTGCGCTGCGCCTGGGCGTTGGGTGGTGGCGGACCAGACGGCGCCGGTACCACCGATGGGTTGGTCGGCGCTTGCCGGGCAAGACGTTGTATTGCTCGGCGAGCAGCACGATAGCGCGGCCCACCATCGCTGGCAGCTCGCCACCCTGGCCGCGCTCCATGCGCTCCGCCCGACGCTGGTGATCGGCCTCGAGATGCTGCCACGCGAGGCCCAGCCGGCGCTGGACGACTGGGTCGCCGGCAAGCTATCGGAGTCGGCGTTCCTACGCCGCAGCGGCTGGTACCGGTATTGGGGCCTGGACGCCGACCTGTATCTGCCGATTCTGCATTTCGCCCGGGAAAGAGCCCTGCCACTGGTGGCACTGAACGTCACCCCAGAGCGTCGCGACCGGCTCGTCGAGGCGTTTCTTGGCCGCGCCTCGGGAGACGACCCTGCCTCAGGCGTCGATGGCGAGTTCGGCGCTATTCCGGCTCCTAGCCAGCCTGGACAGCGCTACCGGGAGCGCCTCGCGACAAGCTTTCGCGAGCATGCGCCCGATGACATCGGCGACGCCGCACTCGACGAGTTTATCGCCGCCCAGCTCGTCTGGGATGTGGCCATGGCCGACGCCCTGGCCCGTCGGCTCGGCGAGGCCTCGGGCAACGGGCAAACCAGGCGCCCCCTGGCCGTGGCGATCATGGGGCGCGGGCATGCGGAATACGGCGACGGCGTCGCCCACCAGTTACAGGCCCTGGGCATACCGCAGGTCGCTACGCTGTTGCCGGTGGAGGCCGAGGAAGCCTGTCGTGCGGACCCGACCCTTGCCACGGCGCTGTTCGTGGTGGCCCCTGAGCCTGGCGAAAAAACCGCACCACCGAGACTCGGCGTGGCGGTAGAAACGACCGCCGAAGGACTCAAGGTGACCCACGTCGCCGCCGCGAGTCCGGCTCAGCAAGCGGGTCTACGGGTCGACGATATCCTGACCCTGGTCGCGGAGCGCTCCTTGACCCAGCCCGCCGAACTCGCGGCCCTGATGGCTCGCGTCCTGCCTGGCTCGCGCTTGCCGCTGGTGATCCTGCGTGATGGCCAGCGCCAGACGCTGGAGGCGGCGTTTCCGCTCGAGCAAGCCCTCGAGTCAGACTAACTCGACTCGGGCCTGGCGCCCGAGCCTCCTGCCGGCTTGTGCACCCCTACGCCCCGCCAGAGACCGCCTCGATCTCGTCGAGCCTGCGGCTGAGGCCGTCGAGTTGATCGGGAGAAAAAACCTCGATGCCGTGGGCTCGCAGCAAGGCCGTGGTGACGCCTTCGCCGGGGCGCCGAGTGCCATCGAAGCGCCCGGCGTAGATCTCGCGGCTGCCGCAGGACGGGCTGGCCTCGGTCAATAGCGCCAGCCGACAGCCGTGGCGCTGCGCGACGCCCAAGGCAAGCTCGGCGCCGAGCACGAAGGCATCGGTGGCGTCGCCGCCGGTGCTCTCGATGATCCTGGCGTTCCCCGCCAGCACCTCGGCACCGCCAACGCCCCGGATCTCGGCGGCTGTTCCGCCCCGGATCTCGGCTGCTGTTCCGCCCCGGATCTCGGCGGGCGGCCGTGGCGTCGGCAAGCCTCCGGCGACTTCAGGACACACCACCACCAGCCTGCCCTGCCGCTGCCAGCGCGCCAGGCGTTCATCCAGCAGCCGCTTGTGCCCGGCGTCGTAGCGCACCGGGTCTCCCATCAGACAGGCACTGACGAGAATTTTCTGTCTCGCCCCCGGTCGATCGGTGGTCATACCGATATCCTCCTCCATGACTACGGCTGCCCGGCGCCCAGACGGCGTACGCGCAGCGACAGCAGCACCAGCACGACACCCAACAGCACCGAATAGACGGCGATCAGCCAGGCCATCGCCAGGGCGCCGGCACCGGGGATCACGATCAGCAGCAGGCCGAAGATCACCGATCCCAGGCCGGCGATGCCGAGCAACCACTCGCCGCGAATCTCCTTGCGCAAGCGAATGGCGGTGAGCAATTGAGCAAGGCCAGTGACGATGGCCCACACCGCGATGAACATCAGCAGCACTAGCGTGGTCACACCCGGCGAGGTGAAGGTGATGATCCCGATGGCGATGCTCGCGAGCCCCCATACCAGAAGCCAGACCCAGTGCTCGTTGTGACGCCGGCCGGCCAGCGCCGTCCAGACACCCAGCACGCCATCCACCAAGGCGTAGGCACCGAACATCAGCACGAGCACAGCGATGGTCAGCGCCGGATGAAACCAGGCCAGGAGACCGAAAGCGATCGCGGCCAGGCCGCGCAACAGCAGCACCCACCAGTGGCGGGCGAGTAGACCAGCGAGCCGGGACAACTCCGGCGAGGTAGCGTTATCCATGAGTATCGTTCCTTGATCGTGGCTGCCACGCGGCAGCGCAATGAATCGGTGCCCTTCGCCCGGTGCCGGCGGCCCCGGCCACGTCATGTCCCGACGCCTGCCGGGCGACCCGAGCCCAACGAAACGCATCAGGCAATTGGAACCACGCAAGAAGAACCAGACGAAAAAGGCGAGCCGGTTGTCTCGCCGACCTCTTCTCGCCTCCCCCAGGCCCCATCCGGCCCGGACCGAACTAGAATAGCCCAGCCTGTGGCGCTGTGCCGAACTGACTGCAGACCCTGCGGCCCCGGTCATCCGCCAGCCGACGGCCTCCCCGCTCCCGATCCTCGGCGCCCCAATGGCGACAGCCTCCGCCCCCTGCACGCCGCGCGGACAGGATTACCATCTGCGCGGTTCCGGCCTCTGGTTCCTGCCTCTGGTTCCTGCCTCTGGTTCCTGCCTCTGGTTCCTGCCTCTGGTTCCTGCCCCTGGTTCCTGCCCCTGGTTCCTGCCCCTGGTTCCTGCCCCTGGTTCCTGCCCCTGGTTCCGGCCTCTGGTTCCGGCCTCTGGTTCCGGCCTCTGGTTCCTGCCTCTGGCTCCTGCCTCTGGTTCCTGCCCCTGGTTCCGGCCTCTGGTTCCTGCCCCTGGTTCCGGCCTCTGGTTCCTGCCCCTGGTTCCTGCCCCTGGTTCCTGCCACGGCATTGGCCATGCCTCGACCATTCAGCACATGATATCCTGCCCGGCCCAACCCCCCATCTGGAGAATCCCATGGCCCAAGCCACCGCCCGCCACATCCTGGTCGACAGCGAAGAGCAGTGTCAGACCCTCAAGGCCGAAATCGAGAACGGCAAGGACTTCGCCGAGGTCGCCCGCCAGCACTCCAACTGCCCCTCCGGTCGCCAGGGCGGCGATCTCGGGAGCTTCGGCCCGGGGCAGATGGTGCGTGAATTCGACGAAGTCGTGTTCTCTGGCGACTTGAACAAGGTTCACGGACCGGTGAAGACCCAATTCGGCTATCATTTGCTGGAAATCACCAGCCGCAGCTGAGCAGGATGACCGCCAGCCGCTTCGGAACGCCGCGTGAATCGCGGCGTTCTGGTATTCGGCCCTTCGGCACTCATTGGCCCAAGAGCCTTGGCCTCGACACCAGGAAAGGAGTCTTTCGGATGTCACAGAAGATCTACTGCACCGCCAGCTTCAAGCCCAAGCCCGGCCGCGAACAGGCGCTGTTCCAGGCCCTCCAGGCGCTGGAACCCAACGCCCACCGCGAAGACGGCTGCCTGTTCTATACCGTCACCCGCAAGATCGACAACCCCTTCGCCGCCGGCGACAGCTACCCGATCGTCTTCCACGAGATCTGGGCCAACCGTGCGGCCTTCGAAGCCCACTGTCAGCGCAACGAGATCCGCGAATTCTTCGCCCACCAGCTGGAAGGCCCGGATGGCGACATCGAAGACGCCAATGTCTGCGTCTACAGCGACGAGCCGGAAGGCTATGACGCCCCGGCCATAGGCTGACCCACAACGCCACCGAGCAATCGATGACGAGCACGCCACTGGGCAGTCGATGACGGGCACACCACCGAGCAGTCGATGACGAGCACGCCACTGGGCAGTCGATGACGGGCACGCCACCGAGCAGTCGATGACGAACACGCCACTGGGCAATCGATGACGAACACGCCACTGGGCAGTCGATGACAATCCGGGGGCGCCTCCGCCCCCGGATCGTCGTTGCCCGTGCGACACCGCCCTGCGTCACCCACGACGGTCCATCGCAGGAGCTTCAGCGTCCACCGGACTGGCCTGAGAGATCGCGGATCGGCTTGCGCGACGATGGCGTCCGCACGCCCGGAAATACGCCGGGCGGCTCTGAGTTGGCCACCTCGCGCGCGCGATGGTCGAATCCACTCCCTCCTGCCTGGCTCTTGCTTGCTGGCTCTTGCTTACTGGTTCTTGCTGCCGGATCCTTCGTCAATGACCGTTAGCGTCGGCCAGGGGGTGCCCCTCTTGGCTCGCCGTGTCGCGTTCGCGGACGGCGCCTCGTGCCTCGGCCTCGCCGGCTGCGACCGTGGCGCTCGAGACGTCCGCTTCCGAGGAGACCCGGACGCTGGCGCCACCGACCTGCGGAGCCACCGCGAAGGCGACAATCAGCGACAGCGCCAGCCCCACCAACCAGGCGCGCCCTAGTTCCCCGCGCGACCCCGCCACGACACCGATTTGCTCACCCTGCGTTCGCGTCGGCGCAGAGGCGTTCCGCCTGCCTGTCACTGGTCCATTCATGCTGTGTCCGTCCCTTGTAAGTTGGTCTCTGCGGAGGTGTCTGGCCGATGGCTTGACCGATGCTGTCATTGGCCCTGGATACACGCCCCACGATTCACGATCGGCTATTCACTACCCGCCATTCACTACCCGCCATTCACTACCTGCTATTCACTACCCGCCATTCACTACCTGCTATTCGCTACCTGCTATTCGCTACCCGCCATTCACTACCCGCTATTCACTACCTGCCATTCACTACCTGCTATTCGCTACCCGCTATTCACTCCCCGCTATTCACTCCCCGCTATTCACTACCCGCCATTCACTACCTGCTATTCGCTACCCGCTATTCACTACCCGCTACCCAGCTGAAGCTCACCTGCTCTGGGGCTACCCGCCCGGTGTCGTCGGATCTTGGTCGCCCCGACGGCGCCCCCCTTACCCGGCCACGATCGCTGCGGCGTAGCATCGAGAGACAATCGCTGCCTCCTTCGATCGGTGTGCACAACCAACACACCGGAGTAGGATGGTGAACCACTCCGTCGATAAGGAAGTCGTCATGCTGTCGTCCTGGTCCTCGCCAGCCCCTTGCCACAGCCCCGGTCACAGCCCCGGTCACAGCCCTGGTCTCAGCCGATACCAAAGCGCGCGTCAGGCCCGGCGCCAATGCCTGTCAAGCGCCCCTCACGCCAAGCACAAAGACATCGTCAATGAGGCACTGCGTCATGTCCCGTGAGCCGACGAGCGGACAAGCGATCCTGCAGATTGACGCCCTGACCAAGACCTACGCGGGCGGCTTCGAGGCGCTCAAGGGCATCGACTTGAGTATCAGGCGTGGCGAGATCTTCGCGCTGCTCGGCCCCAACGGCGCCGGCAAGACCACCCTGATCAGCGTTATCTGTGGCCTGGTGAATCCCTCCGCGGGTCGGGTCAGCGTCGCCGGCCACGATATCCTCGACGACTTTCGCGCCGCTCGCTCGCGGATTGGTCTGGTGCCCCAGGAACTCACCAGCGAAGCCTTCTCCACCGTGTGGGACACGGTAAGCTTCAGCCGCGGCCTGTTCGGCAAGCCGGCTGACCCTGCCCATATCGAAAAGGTGCTGCGCTCGTTGAGCCTGTGGGATAAGCGCAAGAGTCGTCTGATCACGCTGTCCGGCGGCATGAAGCGCCGAGTGTTGATCGCCAAGGCCCTGGCCCACGAGCCCGAGGTGCTGTTTCTCGATGAACCCACCGCCGGCGTCGACGTCGAGCTCAGGCGCGACATGTGGGAGGTGGTCCGCGGCCTCAGGGACAACGGCGTGACCATTATTCTGACGACCCACTACATCGAAGAAGCCGAGGAGATGGCCGACCGCATCGGCGTCATCCGCGCCGGCGAATTGGTGCTGGTGGAAGAGAAGCATGAGCTGATGCGCCAGCTCGGCAGCAAGGAGCTAACCCTGCACTTGCGCCATCCGCTTGACGCCGTCCCCGCGGGTCTCGCCCGCTTCGACTTGCGTTTGAGCGACGACGGCCACGCGCTGGTCTATTCCTATGACGCGGGTTCGCGCGAGACGCCGGACGGCGACGCAGCAACGGACCGTCAGGTCGACGATGACGGCGACAGCGACGATCAGTCCGGTATCGCCGAACTGCTGGCCGAACTGGAAGCCGCCGGCATCCCGTTCAAGGACCTCCACACCCGCCAGAGCTCGCTGGAGGAAATCTTCGTCAGTCTGGTCAGGGAGCGGACATGAACTTCACCTCGGTCAAGACCCTCTATTACGCCGAGATGGCCAGGAGCCTGCGCACCGTGCTGCAGAGCGTGGTCTCTCCGGTCCTGTCGACGTCGCTGTATTTCGTGGTGTTCGGCTCCGCCATCGGCTCACGCATTACCCAGGTCGAGGGCATCGACTACGGCGCCTTTATCGTGCCCGGTCTGATCATGCTGATGCTGTTGACCCAGAGCGTGTCCAACGCCTCGTTCGGGATCTTCTTTCCGCGCTTTTCAGGATCGATCTACGAGATTCTCTCGGCCCCGGTCTCGCCGCTGGAGATCGTCCTGGGCTTCGTCGGTGCCGCCGCCACCAAGTCCATCGTGCTGGGGCTGATCGTGCTCGGTACCGCCAGCCTGTTCGTACCCTTCGAGATCCAGCACCCGGTCATGATGCTGCTGTTTCTGGTGCTGACCGCCCTGACGTTCAGTCTGCTCGGCTTCATCATCGGCATCTGGGCGGATGGCTTCGAGAAATTGCAGCTGGTGCCGCTGTTGATCATTACGCCGCTGACGTTCCTCGGCGGCACCTTCTACTCCATCGACATGCTGCCGCCGCTGTGGCAGACCGTGACGCTGTTCAACCCGGTGGTCTATCTGGTGTCGGGGTTCCGCTGGAGCTTCTATGGCCTGGGGGATGTCAGCGTGGGGGTCAGCCTTGCGGTGATCCTGCTGTTCATGGCGGTGGCGTTGGTGGTGATTCACGCCATCTTCAGAAGCGGCTATCGGTTGAAGCCGTAGCGTCCTGGCGACGCTCGTCACGCTACCCCCCCCGCGACACGCCCTGCCGACATTCGCCAGGGCGTGCCGGAAGCCCCATGTAGCGGCTCCCCGGCACGGCCATCCGCGCCTCGGGCGACCTGACCGGGCCGCCGTGAGCCGCGCCGCCGTGAGCCGCGCCGGCGTTGCTCCATCGTTTGCCTGCCGGCCCCGATAGGGTCTCCCTCATCGGCATCGGCCCCTGAGTGCGCTATCATCGGCGGCCGTTTTTTGCATTCGTCCGCCGCGAGGTCTTCATGCCGATTACCGCCTGCGTCATCCACCGCCTCGACAAGGCCTCGAGCGACAGCCCGGCCCGCTTCGTGCCTGCCGACGGGCTCCACCCGGACAGCGAGGCCCTCGACGGCCTGGTGACCCGTCTGAGTGATGCCTATCACGGCAAGTCCAAGCGCTGGGGTCGGCTGCTCGATCCCGGCGCCACCCCGCCGGCGCCGACGCCTTCCCCCGACGCCGACACGGCCCCCTGGGAAGATGACGATGACACTGGCTCGTCCGCTGCGCCGACGCCGAGTGCCTTTCCCGGCGAGCTCAAACGCTACGTCGACGGCGAGCTCGATCTGCCGACGCTGTCCGCGGCACTCGGCCAGCGCTTGACCGGGTTGATCGACGACCACCTCCCCCTCGGTGGTCACCTGATCTGGGCCGACCTGCGCCAGGGCGATACCCGCACTCTGTTTCTGGCGCTGGTCCACCACCGCGATGGCTTCGTGATCGGCCACGATCACGAAGTCGCCATCAGCGGCCAGATCAACCACAACCAGATGGCGCTGGCGCTGCGCATCAACCTGACCCAGTGGCAAGCCGGCGGTGCCGCCAGCCAGTACCTGTCGATGCTCGCCGATCGCGGTGGCAAGAAGCTCACCGACGACCTCCAGGCGCTGATCGGTGCGATGGAAGGGGTCGATCCCAAGAGCGAGACCCGTACCCTGCTGAAGGCCTTCAGCGACTACGTGGAAAGCGAGGACATGGCCGAAGACGCCTCTCGTGAAAAAACCGACGCCCTGATCGACTACGCCACCGACCAGGCCAGCCGCGGCGAGTCCATGACCCTGGACGAGTTATCGGCGCTGGTCGCCGACGACAACCCCAAGGCCTTCTACGACCATATCCGCAACGCCGACTACGGCCTGTCGCCGGAGATTCCACCGGACAAGCGCACCCTGACCCAGTTTCGCCGCTTCACCGGCCGCGCCGAGGGCGTCTCGATCAGCTTCGACTCGCACCTGCTCGGTAACAGCATCGAGTACGACGAGAGCCAGGACCGGCTGATCATCAAGAAGCTGCCCAACAAGCTCAAGGAACAGCTCAAGGGCGGCTAGGCCCCGACGCGTGCGCCAGCCTCTTGCCAAACGACACTTGCCAAAGGCTCGCCGCAGCCACCGTCACCGTCACCGGGCGACGCTGGCGCGGCCTAGAGCTCCACGACCAGGCCAAGATCGAGCGCCTCCTCGGATCGCTCCCCTGGGTAGCCGCCTGGATTGGCCAGCACCCGGGTGCCGGATACGCTGACGTCGACGGGATCATGGACATGGCCGTGCACCCACAGGGTAATCGGTCCCATCAGTTCATCGAGACGCGAGGCGAAGGCCGGCGACAGGTCGTCGCCCTGGTACTGAAGGGGGATGCACTCGGCCAGCGGCGCATGGTGGCTGACCACCACGGTGGGGCCCGCCCAGGGCTCGGCAAGCGCTTGGCGCAACCAGCCCAGCGCCGAGCGATGCAGGCGCTGGCTCTCCTCGGGGGAAAACACCTCGCCGTCGGGCTGCTCGATGATGGCAAAATCCGGCATCTGCCTGAGCGCCGCCGACAGGGTATCGACGGGAATCTCGTTTTGCTCGCTCGGCTCGCGCTCGTCATAGAGCGCGAAGTCGGTCCACAGTGTGGTGCCGAGAAAGCGCACGCCATGCAGCTCGATAGCGTCGTTGTCGAGCAAATGGATACCCAGCCTCCCGGCCAGCTCACGCATCTCGGTACGCAGCGGCGCCATGCGATGGCGATAGAACTCATGGTTACCCGGCACATAGACCACGCTCTGGTCGGGAAAGCGTCGCGCCGCCCATTCCAGCCCCTTGAGGCCGACATGGATGTCCCCCGCCAGGACGACGATGTCGGCATCGACGTCTGGCACCTCGCGCGCCCCATCGAAGTGCTCCAGATGCAGATCCGACAGTATTCTCAGTTTCATCACCGCACCTCCGCGTCTTCCGGGTCGCCCCGCCGGGCTAACCGCGCCCACTCAACGCCAGGCGTACGCCCAGCGCAACGAAAAGGGCACCAAGCCCACGCTCCAACCAGCCGCCGATGCGCGCATTGCCGCGAAACGCCTTCGCCAGACGTGCCCCGGCCAGCACCAGTGGTGGCTCGATCACCGCCGCGACGGCAATGATCAAGAAGCCATGAAAGGCCAGCTGCAGGCTGACCGCTCCGGCGCCTTCGACCACGAACTGGGGCAGAAAGGCGAGAAAGAAGATCGCCACCTTGGGGTTGAGCAACGAAATCAGAATGCCCTGGCGATACACCTCGCCACGCCGCAGCACCGCAGGCTTGCTGGGCTCACCCGACGCGTCGGAGGTTGAGCGTGCAAACAGTGCCTGGAGCCCCATCCACACCAGGTAGGCGGCCCCTACCCACTTGACGATACTGAAGGCAAGTGCCGAGGTGGCGAGCACCGCGGAGAGGCCAAGGGCTGCCATCAGCACGTGCAGGCCCGCACCGCTCCAGACGCCGAACATCGCCGCAAACCCACCGCGAGGCCCATGCCGAGCGGTCTGGCCGAGCACAAAGGCCATGTCCGGCCCCGGGGACAGATTGAGCAGAACCGCGGCGGACAGAAAGGTCATCCAGTGCACCAGAGAATAGTCGAGCATCGTCGCGCCTGTGATCGGTAGGAAAGGCCTAGAAGCCTCAAGGATCCTCCCAGACTATGAAGCGCGAGCAGTCTCGTCCAGTCCCTCGACACCCACCATGGCGATTCGTACCGAACAGGCAGTTACCCCGGGAGTGGGCAAGACGATTCCCAGGACGATCCCCGATGCCGGCCCCCGGCCATCGCTGGCCCCGCGTGCGCGTGCGCCTGCTGGAGAACCGGCTATTGCAGTGAGCCGAGCCGCCCTGAGCGGGGTGGTAGACAGCCCTGAGCGGGGTGGTAGACAGCCCTGAGCGGGGTGATAGACAGCCCTGAGCGGAGTGGTAAACAGCCCTGAGCGGGGTGATAGACAGCCCTGAGCGGGGTGATAAACAGCCATGAGCGGGGTGATAAACAGCCCTGAGCGGGGTGATAAACAGCCCTGAGCGGGGTGATAAACAGCCCTGAGCGGGGTGATAAACAGCCCTGAGCGGGGTGATAAACAGCCCTGAGCGGGGTGATAAACAGCCATGAGCGGGGTGATAAACAGCCATGAGCGGGGTGATAAACAGCCCTGAGCGGGGTGGTAAACCACCCCCGAGCTGGATCAGAAGCCGCCCAGACCCCCTTGATGGAATCGTTTTCCATGGCACACTCGGGGGAACCTTGTCGGTGCCCTCGCGACGCGTTCTGCGCGCCCGGTGGTCATCCCTTTGCTCAGGAGATTCGCATGGCCCTTCCCCGTCTTGGCTTTATCGGCATCGGCTTGATGGGCGACCCCATCACTCGACGCCTTTCCCAGGCCGGTTTCCCGGTCACGCTCTGGAACCGTTCCGCAGCCAAGGCAGCGACCGTGGCCGCGGCCACCGACGCCCGAGTCGCGGGGTCGATCGGCGAACTCGTCGAGAGCGTCGATGTGATCATGCTATGTCTGGCGAACACCCAGGTGGTGCGCGACGTGGTACTTGGCGACGGCGGCATTGCCGAGCATGCCCGGGCGGGACAGCGCCTGATCGACCTGTCGAGCTCCGACCCCGCCGCCACTCGAGACATCGCCGAGGCGCTGAAGGCCCGCACCGGCGTCGGCTGGGTCGACGCCCCGGTATCCGGCGGCGTCGCCGGCGCCGAGGCGGGCACCCTGGCGATCATGTGCGGCGGCGACACTACCGACGTCGATGCGGCCCGGCCACTGCTCGCGCCGCTGGCCTCTCGCGTGACCCACATGGGGGAGATCGGCGCGGGCCAGGTAACCAAGGTCTGCAATCAGATGCTGGTAGGCTGTGCCGCGGCAGCCATTGCCGAGATGGTGGCCATGGCCGAAGTCAGCGGCGTCGATGCCCACCGATTGTGTGACGCCCTCGCCGGTGGCTTCGCCGACTCGACGCCCTTCCGCATGCTCGTCCCGCGCATGGCGACCCGAGACTTCGAGGCCCCGAGCTGGCACCTGCGCACACTGCTCAAGGACCTGGACACGGCGGTCGCACACAGCCAGAGAATCACCAGCGCCACCCCGATGACCGGACTCGCGGCGCAACTGCTGCGCGCCCACCACGCCCGGGGCCACGGCGAAAAGGACCCGGCCAGCCTGATCACCGCCTACCGCGGGGAAGGTAAATAGCGCCAGGCGAGTAGCGCCAGGCGAGTAGTGTCAGGCCAGCTGCCCCTGCGATCCTTCCGGGTTTAGCGCCGTTGCATGGGCGAGCCTCGGCCGCATGCCATGCTGGCGGGCATCGCCGACAGCCACAAGGCCGTACCCGCCACCATCCCCTGCCAGCCGGCCGTCGCCTGCTTGCGCTCGCGCCGAGTTCGTCGCTCGGCGCTCGGCGCTGGATTTTCCGCCCCCCTTCCGTACACTCGTTTGAACCCGATTTTTTCGCTAGTTCGACACGAGGCCACCATGGCGTTCGATTCTACCTCTACCTATGTCGCCACAGAGGCGCTCAAGCAGGCCGTCAACGCCGCCGTTACGCTGCAGCGGCCGCTGCTGATCAAGGGCGAGCCGGGCACCGGCAAGACGCTGCTCGCCGAAGAGCTCGCCGCGAGCCTGGACACCCGCCTGATCACCTGGCACATCAAGTCGACCACCAAGGCCGCCCAGGGCCTGTATGAGTACGATGCGGTGAGTCGCCTGCGCGACTCCCAGCTAGGCGTCGAGGGCGTCGATAACGTCGCCAACTATCTGCGCCCGGGCAAGCTATGGGAGGCCTTCACCCGCAGCGAACGCGTGGTGCTGTTGATCGACGAGATCGACAAGGCCGACATCGAGTTTCCCAACGACCTGCTGCAGGAACTCGATCGCATGGAGTTCCACGTCTACGAGACCGGCGAGACGATCCGCGCCGAGCATCGGCCTATCGTGGTGATTACCTCCAACAACGAGAAGGAGCTACCGGACGCCTTCCTGCGCCGCTGCTTCTTTCATTACATCGACTTTCCCGACCGTGCCACCATGGAACGCATCGTCGCGGTGCACTTCCCCGACATTGCGCCGCGCCTGGTCGGCCAGGCCCTGGAAGTCTTCTTTGCCCTGCGCGACGCCCCCGGGCTCAAGAAGAAGCCATCGACCTCGGAGCTGGTCGACTGGCTGAAGCTATTGATGGCGGACGAGCTGTCCCAGGAGGCCCTGCATCATCGCGACCCCAGCAAGGCACTCCCGCCGCTGGCGGGTGCCCTGGTCAAGAATGAACAGGACACCCACCTGCTCGAGCGGCTGGCCTTCATGATCCGCCGCCAGGGACGCTGAGCCGTGTTTCTCGATCTGTTCGATCGTCTCAGGCACCACCAGGTGCCGGTGTCGCTGCGCGAGCTTCTCGACCTGCACGCGGCGGTGGAGCAAGGTGTCGTGTTCGCCGATGTGGAAGCCTTCTACACCCTTGCACGTACCGTGCTGGTCAAGGACGAGCGCCACTTCGACCGCTTCGACCGCGCCTTCGCGAGCTGGATATCCGGCGTCGAGAGCCTCGACACCGCCATCGAGGCACTGATTCCCGATGACTGGCTGCGGCGCGAGTTCGAAAAGCAGCTCAGCGAGGGAGAGAAGGCCAAGATTGCATCACTAGGCGGACTCGACAAGCTGCTCGAGACGTTCAAGGAGCGCCTGAAGGAACAGCACGAGCGTCACGCCGGCGGCAACAAGTGGATAGGCACCGGCGGCACCAGCCCGTTCGGGGCCTATGGCTACAACCCGGAAGGCATTCGCATGGGCCAGGACGGCTCGCGACATCGCCGTGCGATCAAGGTGTGGGACGAGCGCCGCTTTCGCGACTACGACGACGGCCAGGCCTTGGGGCCGCGCAATATCAAGATGGCGCTGCGCCGCCTGCGCCGCTTCGCCCGCCAGGGCGCGCTCGAGGAGTTCGACATCGACGCCACCATTCGTGACACGGCACGGGATGCGGGCCTGTTGAACGTGCGCATGCGCGCACCACGACACAATGCGGTCAAGATCCTGTTGTTTCTCGATGTCGGTGGCTCCATGGACGACCACGTGCGCGCCTGCGAAGAGCTGTTTGCCGCGGCCCGCTCGGAGTTTCGGCATCTCGAACACTTCTATTTCCACAACTGCCTCTACGAGGGCGTGTGGCGAAACAATGCCCGGCGCCACCGGGAGCGACTGCCGACCCTGGAGCTGCTGCGTACCTTCGGCAGCGACTATCAAGTGGTCGTGGTCGGCGACGCCGCCATGTCACCCTATGAGATCACCCATGCCGGCGGTTCGGTGGAGCACCTCAACGAAGAGCCTGGCGCCGTGTGGCTCAAGCGCCTGGTCGACCACTATCCCCGCCTGGTGTGGCTCAATCCGAATCCGCCGCGCCATTGGGAGTTCACCCCATCCACCCGGTTGATTCACGAGCTGATTCACGCTCGCATGTACCCGATGACACTCGAAGGCCTGGACGGCGCCATGCGCGAGCTGGCGCGCTGACACCCTGCGCGGGTAAATCCGGCGTGTCGGCGCCCCCGGGCGATGAGTGACCGAAAACGCCTGCGTGCCGTCTCATCGCTAGCCTGTCGCGACACCCTATCGCGATACCCTGTCGCGATACCCTGTCGCCGGGCGGCCATAGCCCTACGAGCCTATAACGTATAAAAATAGCCCAAAAAGGCTATTAAATGAAAAAATAGGCTATTCAGGCTATAATTCTCCTCACTGCCCTCTCACGGTGTCTCGCCACGGCAAGACTTCGCTACGCTAAGGCACTCGGCCCTGTCTCTCGACGATCGTGCCGAGCCATGGCACCGATCTATCGCACCGATCTATCGCACCGATCTATCGCACCGAGCTATCGCACCGAGCTATCGCAACAAGCCATGTCACCGATCTATCACAACAAGCCATGGCAACAAACGATGACAACAAGCGACAGCGCCAAGCGATGTCCCCATCCTGATCCTGGAGTCCCGGCCATGACTGCCCGCCACCGCCAGACGCCTGCCCCAGCCAAGCCGCGCGGCTCGGCCGATGAGCGCCCTGCGTCGGCGTCCGCCATGCTCAGCGTGATCACCGGCGACCTGATCGCCTCGCGACAGACCGATACCGATGCGCTGTACGGCTGCCTTGACGCTGCCCTGGAGACTCTCGCGGCGCGTCATCATGGCGACTTCAGTCGCTTTCGCGGCGACGGCTTTCAGCTCGCACTGGCGGACGCCGCGGGGGGCATGTCCGCGGGTGTGGCGTTACGCGCGGCGCTGATCGCCCACAGCCCACCGGGCCAGCGCTGGGATGCCCGACTCGCCGTGATCACCGGCCTTTCGGTCTGGCGCCCCGGCCGCTCCCTGACCGATGCCGACGATGCCCCCTTCATCGCCTCCGGACGAGCCCTCGATGCCCTGGCCGAGAGCGACCGCCATCTGGTGGCCAGCGACGTCGCCAGCGATGCCCAGGGTCTGCTGATTCGCTTTCTCGATGAGATGATCGATAACTGGTCGACGTCCTCCGCCGAGGTGGTCGGCCTGTGCCTGGCGTTTCCCGGCATCACCCAGGCCGCGCTGGCCGAGCGCCTGGGGATTCGCCAGCCCAGCGTCCACAAGCGCCTCCAGGTCGCCCGCTGGGAGTTGCTCAGCGCTACCCTGGCTCACTTTCATCGCAGCCATGCCAGCGACGTTGCTTCACCTCACCCATCCGCCGACCCGGAGCACTCCCCATGACCGCGCTGGACACGGCCTTGACGCCGGGGCTCCCTCTGGCCTTGCTGCTCGCCCACCTCATCGGCGACTTCCTGCTGCAGCCGAACGCCTGGGTCGACGACCGGCGGCGCCACGGCCGCCGCTCGCGGCGCCTGGTTCACCACGCCCTGATCCACGCCGGCCTCGGCCTGGTGGTACTGACCCTGTTCGCACTGGCGTCCCCCACCGCGACCCTCGTGTCAGCGGTGTTCGCGGCGCTGGCCATCGGTGCCAGTCACTGGCTGATCGATCTGGGCAAGGGACGGTTGGACCACCGCTGGCCGTCGCGGCCCTTGACGATCTTCATCCTCGATCAGGCGCTTCATGGCGCCGTCATCGTGATGATCTGGCTATTCTGGAGCGGCAGTCTCGCGCCGCTGACGCAGGCGGCCACCGCGATCACATCGCCCAAGGCGCTGGGGCTTCTGGTGGCCTATGTGATCGTCACTCGTCCGATGTCGATTGCCATCGCCATGCTCATGGGGCCGCTGTCATCGCAGCTCGATGACCCTGGCACCCTGAGCCAGGCAGGCGCCCGCATCGGCGTGCTCGAACGCCTGCTGGTCCTGACCCTGACGCTCTTCGATCAACTCACCGCGGTGGGCTTCCTGCTGGCCGCCAAGTCGGTGCTGCGCTTTGGCGATCTCAAGGAAAGTCGTGATCGAAAACTCACCGAGTACGTGCTGCTCGGCACCCTGGCTAGCGTCACCAGCACGCTGGTTCTCGGCCTGCTGCTGCGACTCTGGTGGGGGCCGACACTATGAGCGAACGACGACACACGCCTCAAGCGCAGGCCTCGCGGCGACGTCGCCCGAGCCTCTTTCTGGTGGCGGCGACGCTATCGGTGGCACTACTCGGCGGTTGCGAGCTAGGGATCAACCTGGTGAGCGAGGGGTTGGTGCAGTCTGGCCCAGCGCTGGAGGCTCGCGAGGGCTACGTGGTGGATCATCGCTACCCGGCCCGGGGGCACAACAGCCGGGTGCATTTTCTGGTGCTTCACTATACCGACGAGAATCAGCACGACTCGATACGCGCCCTGACCGGGGACCGGGTCTCGAGCCACTACCTGGTGCCACTGCCTTCACGTCGCTTGCAGAACCAGCCGGTGGTGTTCCAGCTGGTCGCGGAGTCACGCCGGGCCTGGCACGCCGGCGCCAGCCACTGGGGCGGTCGCAAGGGGCTCAACGACACCTCGATCGGGATCGAGATCGTCAACCAGGGGCCCGATGTGCCCTGGGTCGGTAGCGAGTTGGCGCCATCCGAGGCAAACATTCGGTGGATGGCCTATCCCGACAGCCAGATCGATGCCTTGACGGTGCTCGCCCGAGACATCATCGAGCGTCACCGTATCGCCCCCGAGAACGTCCTCGCCCATTCCGACATTGCGCCGACCCGCAAGCTCGACCCGGGCCCGGCCTTCCCCTGGCAGCGTCTCCATGAGGCCGGCATCGGCGCCTGGCCGGAGGCCGAGCGAGTCGATGCCTATCGCAGGCGTTTCGACGCCGCCCCGCCGTCGACACCGAGGCTGCAACGGGCCCTGGCGGCCTGGGGCTTCGAGCTGGGCGCCAGCGGCGTCGTGGATGCCGCTACCCAGGCCACGCTGCGGGCTTTCCAGATGCACTTTCGCCCCGGCGACTACCGCGGCCACCCCGATGTCGAGACCGCCGCCATTCTCTGGGCACTGCTGGAACGCTATCGCCCCGAGGCCCTGGAAGCGTTGACGGCTACCACGGGCGATGCATCGCTGGCCGGCGGCTAACCCCGCACACCCCGTCTTGGGCGCCTGGCCGACACCCCTCGGGATGCCCGCACCGGCGACGCCACGGCTACTGGCCTGAGGCTGCCCCTGGCAAGTAGTGAATGACATCGTGAAAACGTAGCCGCCCTGAGCCTGCATTACGCATCACATGGGGGCGGTCGGCGAAGAAGCGCAGCCCCTGGCCGACCTCGAGTCGCTGCCATTCGTCGTCCAGGCCCAGCGCCAGCACCCCTTCGAGCACCACGATATGCTCCACCACCCCGGTGGCGTGGGCGCTGGAGGCGCTCTCGGCGCCCGCCGCCAGATCGATCTCGAACATCTCGAAGCCGAGCAGCGGGTCGTAGGGAAACAGCAGCTTCGCCTGCATACCGGCGCTGTCTTCCCCCCACACCGACTCATGCCCTTCCAGGCGGCGCTCCTTGAGCCCGCGCCCCTCGCCGGCACCGCCATCGAACAGCGTCGAGAAGCTGACGCGAAAGCCGCTGGCGATTTTCCACAGCGTGGCGACCGTCGGACTCGACTCGCCGCGTTCAATCTGACCCAGCATGGCCTTGCTGACGCCGGTCTCTCGCGCCGTCTGCTCGAGGCTCCAGCGGCGCTGACCGCGCAGCTGCTTAAGCGTCGTGGCGATGTGATCGGCAATATCCTGCATGTTCGGTCTCCGTGAAGGCTGGCCTCAGTATACCTACCGCGGCTCAAGGGCGTGCGTTGCCCCCCGCCTGAACGCACCCGGATCGCGACCCAGCGCGCCGACGACCCGCGACCCAGCGCGCCGACGACCCGCGACCCAGCGCGCCGACGACCCGCGACCCAGTACCCCGTGACCCGGCACGCCGACGTCCGCAACGCCCTGGACGCTTGTGCGTTATAGCGTCCGGTGCTAGCGTGGTCGCAGATGGCCGTTATAACGCACAAGGCCGCGCCGACAGCGTCTCAATGCCCGTCTCGACAAGGCGACGCGCACCGTCGGTCCTCATCGCCGCACCCTCGCACCGGGTGACGACGCGTTCCCCTCATCGTCAAGGAGTCGTCATGAGTTTTACGGCCACCACCGCCCGTCCCGGGAGCAACGCCTGGCGCGACACCAGCCCCTCGACGGTCATCGCCGGCCTTGTGGCGGTGCTGATCGGCTACGGCAGTTCCGCCGCCATCATCTTCCAGGCCGCCCAGGCGGCCGGCGCCAACGGCGATCAGATCGGCTCGTGGATGTGGGCGCTCGGCATCGGCATGGGGCTCACTTCACTGGGCCTGTCGTGGTATCACCGCATGCCGCTGCTCACCGCCTGGTCCACGCCGGGGGCGGCCTTGCTGGTGACCCAGCTGCCGGGCGTGCCCTTCGATCAGGCCATCGGCGCCTTCATGGTGTCAGCGGCGCTCCTGACCCTGTGCGGTGTGAGCGGACTCGCCGAGCGGCTGATGCGCCTGGTGCCGGCATCGCTTGCCTCGGCCATGCTCGCCGGCATCCTGTTGTCGTTCGGCCTGGACCTGTTCGGTGCCATGCAGCAGGAGCTCGGACTGCCGTTGGTGCTGGCGGCGAGTTGGCTCATCGCTCGCCGTTTTGCCCCTCGCCTGGCCATCCCGACGGTGTTCGCCACGGGCCTGGCAATGACCCTGGTGCAGGACCGCCTGGACCTGTCGGCCGTGGAGCTTGCCGTGACGACGCCGAGTCTTGTCGTGCCGTCCTTTTCCCCGGCGGTGTGTCTCGGCGTTGGGGTGCCGTTGTTCATCGTGACCATGGCCACGCAGAACCTGCCCGGCGTCGCCATGGTACGCAGTGCCGGCTTCCCTGCACCGGTCTCGTCGGCCATCGGATGGACCGGCGCCGCCTCGCTGCTACTGGCTCCGTTCGGCGCCCATGGCCTCAATCTGGCGGCAATCAGCGCAGCGCCCTGCCTCGGCGACGAGGCCCATGTCGATGCCAAGCGACGCTACACCGCCGGCATTGCCGCGGGAATAGGCTACCTGCTGCTGGGCGCATTCGGCGCCGGCGTGGCGGCGCTATTTACCGCGCTGCCCTCGGTGCTGGTGATGGCGGTGGCCGGGCTGGCGCTGCTCGGCACCCTGGGGGCGGGACTCGCTACCGCCTTCGCCGAGCCTGGCGAGCGCGATGCGGCGCTGGTGACCTTCCTGATGACGGCCTCGCAGATCACCCTCTGGGGCATCGGCTCGGCGTTTTGGGGGTTGCTGGCAGGAATGCTGGTGGCGCGGGTGCTGCGCAAGGCCTGACGCGCAAGTCTCTGTCGCGGAACACAACGAGCGCCGTCGCGACCGCCATAGCGAAGCCTCGCGGCAAGAGCGGGGTTGGCCGGACGGCCCGCGTCACGCCCGCGTCACGCTCGCGTCAGCACGTGACCTTCTCGCTCGTTTTTTTCGCTGCTCGTTTCACCGTTCATTGCGCCGTTCGCTTATCCCGCCGGCTTCATCTCGGCGATCCTCGCCTGATCGTGAACGCCGGACATGCGGACCAGCGCCAACGCCTCGTCGAGGCTCTCGACTTGCTCCACGCGAACCAGCTCGTTGTCGAGGGTCACCGGCTGGCCGGCCTTCTCGCTCAGTAGCTGCTCGAAGGCCGCCACGTCCATGTCGCCCTCCAGCGGCAACGATTCGACGTCGGTCGTCTGGGTGCCAGGCAGGTAGATCGTGCCGTTGGAAAAGTCCACCGCGTAAGCGATCACACCAGGGATGATATAGAACAGCAGGCCCACGCCATTGGCGATGGCGATCACCGGGTCGATCTGGCCATTGATCTGGCCCTTGCGCTCCGGATGAAAGACCGTGCCACACCCGGCGAGTGACGTCAGTGTGGTAGCGAGCACAAGACCGGTAAGCAACCGTGGGGGTCGCAGCATGAACGATTCTCCTGACAGAAAAAAGACGTCCACCGGGGGCCCCGGGGACATGACGAACCACACGACAACGGCGACTCAGCAAACGACGGATGACCTCGCCGTACAACGTCCGGCGGCGGATGTTGTGCTGAGCATGACGAACGCCACGAAATAGTATCATGTGAGGCGTCATCGTCGAAGCCAGATCGCCAACGCTCTACCATCCGGGCAAGGGTTTTGCCGCCAAACAGGCTTCCCCGTACAATGCGGAGTCATCCATGCCGCCGCAGGCGACCCCAGGGTCACACGCCGTCCTCCCCTGGTCGCCCTGACGACACCCCATCTCGCTTCGAAGGAACCTCCGGACCCATGCGCGCCACCGAGCTTCTGATTGCCACCCTCAAGGAAACCCCTGCCGACGCCGAGGTCATCAGCCACCAGCTGATGCTGCGCTCCGGCATGATTCGCCGTCTCACCTCCGGGCTCTACACCTGGCTGCCCCTCGGCCTCAAGACCCTGCGCAAGGTAGAGCGAGTGGTGCGCGAGGAAATGGACCGTGCCGGCGCCCAGGAAGTGCTGATGCCGGCCGTCCAGCCCGCCGACCTGTGGCAGGAGTCCGGGCGCTGGGAACAGTATGGCCCCGAGCTTTTGCGCCTCAAGGACCGCCATGAGCGTGATTACTGCGTCGGCCCGACCCATGAGGAAGTGATCACCGACCTGGTGCGCAAGGAAATTGCCAGCTACAAGCAGCTGCCGATCAACTTCTATCAGATCCAGACCAAGTTCCGCGACGAGATCCGCCCGCGTTTCGGGGTGATGCGCTCGCGGGAGTTCATCATGAAGGATGCCTACTCGTTCCACATCGACGAGGCGTCGCTGCAACAGACCTACCAGAAGATGTATGACGCCTATTCGCGCATCTTCACCCGACTCGGTCTCGATTTCCGCCCGGTGATCGCCGACAACGGCTCGATCGGCGGCACCGGCTCCCATGAGTTCCACGTGCTGGCCGACTCCGGCGAAGATGACATCATCTTCTCCACCGAGTCCGACTATGCCGCCAACATGGAGAAGGCCGAGGCGCTGCCGGCGCCGCTGGGCTCGGATGCCCGTTGCGAGGCCCCGAATGAGGCATTGCGCCTGGTCGATACGCCCCACGCCAAGACCATCGCCACCCTCGTGGAGCAGCATGGCCTGCCGATCGAAAAGACCCTCAAGACGTTGATGGTTCAGGGCGAAGATGGCGGCCTGGTGGCTCTGCTGGTCCGCGGCGATCATGAGCTCAACGAGGTCAAGGCGGAGCACCTGCCGGAGGTGGCGGTGCCCCTCGTCATGGCGACAGAGGAACAGATTCGTGCCGCCGTCGGCGCGGGCCCCGGCTCACTGGGACCTGTGGGCCTTGAGATGCCGATCATCATCGACCGCAGCGTGGCCTTGATGAGCGACTTCGGTGCCGGCGCCAACGTCGATGGCAAGCACTATTTTGGCATCAACTGGGAACGCGACGCCGCGCTGCCCAAGGTCGCCGACATCCGCAACGTCGTCGCCGGCGATCCCTCACCGGACGGCAAGGGTGTCCTCGCCATCAAGCGCGGTATCGAAGTCGGTCACGTCTTCCAGCTGGGTCGCAAGTACAGCGAGGCCTTGAACGCCAGCGTGCTGGGTGAAGAAGGTCGCGAAGTGCACCCGTGGATGGGCTGCTACGGCATCGGCGTGACCCGTGTGGTGGCGGCGGCCATCGAGCAGAACCACGACGCCAACGGCATCACCTGGCCCGACGCCATCGCGCCGTTCCACATCGCCATCGTGCCGATGAACGCCCACAAGTCTCAGCGCGTTCGCGAGGAGTCGGATCGTCTCCACGACGCCCTGACAGAAGCCGGCTTCGACGTTCTGCTCGACGATCGTGATCTGCGACCGGGCGTGCGCTTCGCCGACCAGGAGCTGATGGGCATTCCTCACCGCCTGGTCGTCGGCGATCGCAGCCTCGACAAGGGGGAGCTCGAGTACAAGGGCCGTCGCGACGACGAGGCCACCATGGTGCCGGCCGACGCCATCCTCGACTTCCTCCGGGGCAAGATCACCGCCTGACCGCGCCAGTCGACTCCTGGGCCGTCCATCACCGGCCCGGGATCGCACCAGCACGAGAGTGCCGACGTGCCCGCCTGCGCCCGCCTTCGCTCGCCGAAGGCGGGCGTCTTTACGCACGAGCCGCGGCCCGCGGCCCCTGACACGCGCCTGACCGGCAACGCCAGACAAAAAAAAACCGACCCAGATGGGTCGGTTGAAAAAAAGGGGGATGACTCCCCCTCCCCTGACGAAGGTGTGACGGCTAGGACTTCTTTCTTCTGGCGTCGCGCACCACGAAGACGATCCAACCGGCCATGAAGGCCATCGTCAAACCAAGAGCACCTAACCCGAAGACAACCGCATTATCCAGATACATGGCTAGGTCCCCCTTGACGATGTCGATGTGATCATCCTAACGATTCACCGCCAGCAGTGTGCTGACCTGGGTCAAGGGAAGGCGCGAGGCATCGACGCATCGTCAACGCTTCGCCGGGGAGCTTCGTGCCGGCGTGATCCGCGGTGCCAGGCGACGCGTCACAGCACCTTGCGGTCTTCGACCGTCGACGCCGCGGTGCCCGGCGGCAGGGGATTGCCCTTGGCAAGCTCGGCGCGGGTGGCGTCTCGCACCGACAACACCTCGATGCGATAGGATAGGCGCTCGCCGGCCAACGGATGATTGGTGTCGATCACCACGCTGTCGCCTCTTACCTCGACCACGGTGACGATCTGCGGCCCGGCGTCTCCGGGGGTCTGAAAGCGCATTCCCGGGGTCAGGTTATCCACCGGAAAGGATTGGCGCCCGACCTCCCTGACCAAGGACTCATCGCGGGGCCCATAGGCGTCGGCAGGCGCCAGGGTAACGCTCAGTTCGGCCCCCGGCGACTGGCCATCGAGCGCCCGCTCGAGGCCAGCCATCAGGTTGTCGTGGCCGTGCAGGTATTCCAGCGGCTGGTCACGCTGGCGCGAGTCATCGAGCACCTCGCCGTGCTCATTGGTAAGCCGATAATGCAGGCTCGCGACCCGCTGCGGGGCAATCTTCATGTCTGGCTCCATCGATGAAAGGTGACTGACCGAGTCGGCGCGGTCAGCGCGGACCGCCGACCGCGGACACGCCTGGCATCAGTCTTCGCGCTTCAGGCGCGAGACCGGCATCTCCAGGCGCTGCTGGCGATGCAACATGTTGAGCAGCACGATCGCCCGCTCCTCGCCCTTGTGGCTCTCGAACACTGCCTTCAGATCCTTGAACGGGCCTTCGGTGATCTCCACGGACTCGCCGGCGCGAAAGTAGAGTTGACCAGGGGCATCGGGCTCGCTGGTGCCATGGCGACGCAACAGCTCGATCAACTCATCGCTGACAGGCACCGGCATGGCGAGACCGAAGGTAACAATCTTGAGCACGCCCCGGGTCGACCGGATCGGACGCCAATTGCTTTCGACCTGGTCGAGGCGCAGAAACAGATAGTAGGGGAACAGCGGCTCCTGGACCCACTCAAGCTTGCCGCGTCGCTTCTTCTGGACTTCAAGCACCGGGTGAAACAAGTCGTAGCCCTGATTGCCCAGATGCTCGGCGGCGCGGAAAGACTCTCCGCCCTTGCACTGGATGACGTACCAGCGTGGCGTCGCATCGGAGGCATTGGTAACGATGTCGGTGTGGCTCATGGGACTCCTGTCGGGCCGAAAACACGCAACGGCGGCGAATGTGCAACCGGCCACCTGCCATGATGACAGGAGGGCTCCCGACGCCGCCAACTGGCATCGCCGACCCGGCTCTGCAACAATTCGCCGGCGGGTGCCGCCGGCACCCGCCTGCTGATCGACTATTTTACCATTGCGATGGCGCCATGTGCGCCGTCGCTGTCCGGCAAGGAGTCCGCCCGACATGCCCACGCCCCCCGCCCGGCGCTCCTGGAGTGATGCCCTCGGCATCTACCTGCGCGCCCCTGTTGTGACCATGCTGTTCCTGGGCTTCTCCGCGGGGCTACCGTTTCTGCTGGTGTTCTCTACCCTGACCACCTGGCTGCGCACCGCCGGCGTTGAAGTCGCCGCCATCGGCTTCTTCTCGTGGATCGGTTTGTTGTACTCGATCAAGTTTTTCTGGGCACCGGTGGTGGATGGCATCGCCCTGCCGGGCCTGACGCGGCTACTCGGCCAGCGGCGCAGCTGGATGCTGGTAGGCCAGGCCTTGATCATGGCCGGCCTATTCGGCATGGCGAGCCTTGATCCGGCGAGCCAGCTGCCGCTGGTCGCGATCTTCGCCCTGACCGTGGCCTTCGGCTCGGCCACCCAGGACATCGCCATCGATGCCTTTCGTATCGAATCCGCCGCGGATGACGTCCAGGCGGCGATGGCATCGACCTACATCATCGGCTATCGAGGTGGTCTGATCATGGCCGGGGCAGGCGCGCTCTACCTCGCCTCGGCGACCTCCTGGCACCTGGCCTACATCGCCATGGGCGCGATGATGGCGATCGGCATGCTGACGGTCCTGGTACGCCCGGAACCGGCACGGCGTTCCCTCGCTGCGCGCCTGGCCCACGAACCACGCGTCCGCGCCTTCCTGCGCGCCAGCCGCCAGCGCCCGGCCTGGCAGCGCCGCCTGGGCGCCTGGCTCATCGGTTCGGTGGTGTGTCCCTTCCTCGACTTCTTCACCCGCCACGGCGTCAAGGCACTGTGGCTGCTGGTGTTCGTCGGCATCTACCGCATCAGCGATCTGGCCATGGCGTCCATGGCCTATCCCCTGTACGTGGACCTGGGGTTTTCCCTCGAGACCATCGCCACCGTCACCAAGGTGTTTGGCGTGATCATGAGTCTGGTCGGTGGACTTCTGGGCGGGGTGCTGGTGGTACGCTACGGTATCGGTCGCATTCTGGTGGTGGGTGCGACGGCCACCGTGCTGACCAACCTGATGTTCGCGCTGCTGGCCGCGAGCGGGGCCGAGAAATCGATGCTGGTGATGACCATTGTCGGCGACAACCTGAGCAATGGCCTGGCCAGCGCCGTGTTCATCGCCTTTCTGTCAAGCCTGACCTCGCGGGCCTACACCGCCACCCAGTACGCGCTGTTCTCATCGCTGATGACGCTGCCGGGGAAATTCCTCTCGGGCTTCGGCGGTCTGCTGGTAGACGCCCAGGGCTACCCGAGCTTTTTCGTGCTGGCCTCCCTGCTCGGTGTGCCCGCGGTGCTGATGGCGATCTGGATTTCTCGCAGCAAGAGTCTGCTCCCGGCTGCGGCGTCTTGACCCGCCGCTAGGCGCCTTCATGGGCGAGGACGACGGCGAGGCCGCGTTGTCACCGGCACGGCCCGCCCTGGCGCCGCCCTTCAGCTACCGCCGCGCAACCAGTCCAAGGCACCGGGGGTAGCCCGCCACTGGTCACGCATCAAGGTGCGGTACTGCCACGCCTCCGCGCGACTGCCGGGGGCGGCCAGGGTCCCGGACAGGTTTGGCCCCGGCTGGCGTGGGTTATCGGCACACAATAGCGCCGCGGCGTGGCCGTTATGATGCTTGGCGTGGGTGAGGGCCTTTTCGGCCTCGTCCACGTCGCCAAGGCGGTACAACGCCAGTACCTGGCCCATGTACATGCCGAGCTGCGGCGCGTCCTCCCCGGTCTCAGGCCCCAGCTCAAACGCTCGGCGACTGATCGCCAGTGCCTCTTCATCGCGCCCTTCTCGCAGCAACTGGTCCAGCACCAGCTCACGCAGGCCCAGGCTATCCTGCTCATCCAACGCCAGCAGCACCTCGGCAAGCTCGCGGGAATGCTGACGCGAACCGCGCTCCATGCCCACCACCAGGGCCAGGCCGGCGCGCAGCAGCTGGGCATTGTCACCGCTCTCCCACTGGAAGGGGCCATCGCCGGCGTTACGAATCTGCTCGAGCCAACGCTCCAGGCGTTCGGCCAGGGGTTCGAACAGGCTGGGCGCCATCCACGGCAGGCTACCGAAACGACTGGTCAGCGCCAGGGCCACGGACTGCAGTACCGCGGGAGAGTCGAGCTGCTCGGGGTTAGCGCACAAGGCCGGCAGCCACTCGCCGGCATTGAGCCAGGGGTCGCCCTGAAACCCCATCGGGGCGTCCACATCGACATCGACCTGAAACCCCTCCTGGAAGGCAGCGTAGAGCGTGTCCTCCCGGGCCGACGAGCGATACACCAGTTCGCCGTCCTCGGCGACCACCTTGAGCTTTGGCGCCACCGGCAGTTCGGCCAGCAGCATCTGCAGGCCCACCAGGGGTTCACCGAGGTCCTCTTCGGCGCTGAGCAGCTGATCGGCCAAGGTAGCCCCGGGGTTGTCGGCGAGATCGGCCAAAAACTGCAGCTGATCGGGATCCAGGTCGCCCTGGCGCGTCAGTCGCCGTAACCAGAACCGAGACCGCTCGACCGCTTCTTCCTCATGACCTTCGTGGAGCAGCAGCATCGCCTCGATATAGGCCAGCGTCGGCGAGTCCGGCAACGCTTGCTGGGCGCGCACGAAGGCGTCGCGGGCGCCATCCAGATCATCGTTGTCCAGATGCATCAAGCACAGCCGTTCGAGGGCGACACCGCGCAGGAACAGCGGCCCGCGTTCGAGCACTTCATCGAGCAGTGCTTCACGCTTGCGATGGAATCCGCGCTCCTGAAACAGATCGACCAGGATTTCGAAGGCGGGCTCGGCCTGCTCCGGCAACCGCGACCAGTCGGCGGTCTCGAACAACGACTCGAGGATCTGCTGAGCGCGCCCGCGCTGACCGGATTCGGCAGCGATCAGGCCGGCTTCGAGTAGCGCCTGAGCCGGGGCCCGCCCGCTGGCCAGGGCGGCCTTGAGCGTGTCGCCTTTCCATTCGCGCAGCGACAGCATCCACATCAGGTGTGGCGGAATATGGCCGGGCATCTGCACCGCCCCACAGCACTGCTTGGTCTTGCGACCGGAGTCGCACCAACAGGGCTCGTTGCGGCCCGGCCGCGCCAGCGCCTCACACTCGAAGTCGAGACGCGCCAACGGGGTCTGAGACCATAGCTCGGGGGCCAGTGCCTGTGCTAGCGCCATGTCCCCACCGACCTGGCCGGGGCCGTCCTCGCGAGCCCAACGGATCAGCGACGGATAGCGCTCGTCTTGTCGAACCGCGACCAAGGCGCCCGAGGCAAAGCCCAGCAGCTGATCTACCCATACTGCCAGCATCGCCATCTCCCTAATTAAAAACGGCACAGTCTACCAGTGGTATTCACGAGTGGGCAGTACCCACGTCCTCGTAACGCCGTCGCAGTAGCGGCCGAGTCCTCGAATTCATATCCAGGCGCGCCCCTAGACGCACCAGATTCCAGTAGTGCCCATTGAGGGTGCGAGACAACAGCAGAATCCCCGCCGGCGGCTGCAGCCGATCCAGCGCCGCCCAGACCCGTGGGCTCAGCTCCCTGAGGCGACGATGGACACGCACGTCGCCAAAATCCTGCTCGCCTGGCGCGAACAATGGCGCCGCCGCCGCCGCGGCCTCCGCATACAGGGCCAGGGGCGCACCCTGGCCCTGGCGTCCGCCAAGGGCGGCCAGCGCCGCGTCCATGGCCATGGGATCCTCGGCCAGGGTCGCCTCGAGCAACCGCAGCAGCGCGTCCAGTTGCCCCGGCTGCACCGCGATCACTGCCCCCAGATCGTAAACGACCAGCCGCCCGTGGTCATCGACGGCGAAGTTGCCGGCATGGGGATCGGCATGGACCTCCCCGTGGCAGAACAGCTCCTCGGTGAGCCAGTCCGCCAGGCTCGCCGCCACGCGTTGGCGCAACACATCATCACCGCCCTGCAGGTCACGCAGGGGTGTCGCGGGCACGTATGCCATCGCCAGCACCCGGGGACCGCACAGCGCCGGCAGGGGCTCTGGCACGACGATATCATCGCGTGCGGCGTAGCGTCGCCGGTAGCGCGCCAAGGCCTGTGCCTCGGCCTGATAGTCGAGCTCATGACGCAGGCTTTGCGACAGCTCCTCGAACAGGGCATCGAGCCGTGCACTCGGCACCTTGAACCAGCGCCCCAGACGCAGCAAGCGGTGGACCTGTACCAGATCCTGCTCCAACACATCGGCGAGCCCTGGATACTGCACCTTGAGCACCACCGCTTGTCCGCTCAGGGTCACGGCCCGATGCACCTGCCCCATGGACGCGCTGGCGAAGGGCCGCGTCTCGATATCGGCGAAGACCGCGTCAAGCTCGCCGTACTGCGCTACCAGGGTCGGGCGGATTCCCTCCCAGGGCATGGGCGCGGCCTGGCGCTGCAACCGAGCCAGCTCTTCGCCGAGCTCCGCCGGCAGCAGGTCATCCCACTGGGCGGCCACTTGGGCCAGCTTCATGGCCGGCCCCTTGAGCTCGGACAGCCCGTCGAACAGCGCTGCGCCGAGTGCTCGCCAGTCGGCCTCAGCGCCAAGGCGGGTACGCAGCATGGCGCCGCCGGTGCGCATGCCCAGGCCCATCAGTCGCCGCGTCCTGCCTGTCTGTCGCATCGTCCGTCTCCTGTCTGGGGAGTCGCTGCGTCTACCGTTTTCCACCCGTCGCGGGCCGTTGCATCGTCTCGGTGCGGCTAGGGAGTCACTACGTCTCCCCTCGCCCACCCGGCGCGGTCGCCTCGGGCTGCTGTATCGTCCCGGCGCTGCTTCCCTGGCGAGGGGCTTTCCTCCGGGGTGCGGCTGGCGGCTCTGGCCCTTGCGTCAGAGGCCGACACCAACCGGTCATTTCAGCACATAAAACTGATATAAAACTTATACATTTATCATTACATGGTACACCTGGCATCGCCGTCCACATACTGGAAGAATATCCAGAATGCTTCTCTCTGCCGGTGGCCTATGCGTTTGATAATTGCCGAAAAACCCAGCCTTGCTCGGGCCATTGCCGAGGCACTGCCCGCACCTGCACACAAAAAGGACGGCTACCTGGTTGCCGGCGACACTCAGGTGACCTGGTGCCTGGGACACCTGCTCGAACAAGCGCCCCCGGACGCCTATGATCCCGCCTACAAGCCATGGCGTCGGGATCACCTGCCGATCGTGCCGACCCGCTGGAAGCTCAGTCCCCGGCCCAAGGCCCGCGGCCAACTGGCCGTCATCCGCGCCCGGCTCAAACAGGCCGACCATGTCGTACATGCCGGTGACCCCGATCGCGAAGGCCAGCTGCTGGTCCAGGAGGTCATCGAGTACCTCGGCTTCAAGGGCCCGGTGTCCCGCCTGCTGATCAGCGACCTGAACCTGCCGGCCGTGCGCCGTTCGCTGTCCCGCCTGGAAGACAATCGCCATTACGCTCCCCTGTATCAAGCCGCCCAAACGCGCTCCCGGGCGGACTGGCTGTATGGCATCAACCTGACGCGAGCGTGGACGCTCATCGGCCGTCAGGCCGGTCACGACGGCGTGCTGTCGGTCGGCCGCGTGCAGACCCCGGTGCTCGGCCTGGTGGTGCGACGCGACGAGGATATCCGCCACTTCGTGCCCTACCCCTTCTACGTGCTGTGGGCCGAGCTCCGGGTCCAGGCAGGCAACCTGAGGGCGTGGTGGGTGCCCGGGGAGTCGCAGCGTCTCGATGACAAGGGCCGCTTGCTGGACCGCGCGCCCGCCGAGACGCTCCAGCAACGCTTGCTCGGCAGCGAAGGCCATGTGAGCAGCGTCGACTCCCGTGATCGTCGCCAGCCTGCTCCTCTGCCTTACTCGCTTTCGGCGCTCCAAGTCGATGCGGCACGGCGTCACGGCCTTTCGGCCAAGGCCGTCCTGGACATCTGCCAGCGTCTGTACGAGCGCCATCAGCTGATCACCTATCCACGCTCCGACTGTCGCTACCTGCCCCAGGAGCACCTCAGCCTTGCCCCCGGTCAACTTCGCCAGGCCCTGGCCGGCGACCCGGTGATGGCCGGCTGGCTGACCCACGCCGATTTTTCCCTGCGCTCGCGGGCCTGGAACGACAAGCAGGTGGGCGCTCACCATGCCCTGGCCCCCACCGGCAAAGTCTTCGATGCCGCCCGCCTGTCCGGCCAGGAAGCCGACGTCTATCGACTGATCGCACGCAATGTAATGGCACAGTTCTACCCTCCCCTGGTCACCCGCGAGGTCAAGGCGGAGTTCGTCATCCTCGACGAGCGCTTTCGGGCCGCCGGCCAACAGGTGCTCAGCCCGGGCTGGAAGCCATTGTTCACCACCCGGGACGAAGCGCCGCCACTGCCGGCGCTGCAAGAAGGCGAGACCTGCCGGGTCGAGGCCGCCGAGGTGGAGGACCGCGAGACGCGCCCACCCGAGCCGTTCAACGACGCCAGCCTGATCAAGGCGATGATGAACATCGCCCGCTACGTCGACGACCCCGAGGTGCGCAAGACCCTGCGCGACACCGACGGGCTCGGTACCGAAGCGACCCGAGCCGGCATCATCGAAACCCTGATCGAGCGCGGTTACCTGGTCAGGCAGAGCAAGGCACTGCGCGCAACGCGCCTCGGCGTGGCACTCATCCACTCGCTGCCCGAGGCGGTCGGCCGCCCCGAACGCACCGCCCTGTGGGAGCAGCGTCTGGATGCGATCGCCAACCAGGGCGATCCTGCGCCCTTCCTCGAGGCCTTGGTCCGCGACCTTCACGGCCTGGTCGGTGCCGCGGACAGCCAGCGGCTCACCCAGGCCATGGCCAATGCCCAGGGCGAAGACGCTGCCCCCGCTCGGACCCGCGGCAAGGGTCGCAGCGGCAACCGTGGAAAAGCGGCCAGCACTACGCGACGCCGGCGCGGCGGCGCGTCCAGCGGTTCATCCGGGAGTTCATCCGGGAGTTCATCAAAGCGCAGCCGCGCGGCGCGCAAGCCCTCCAAGGGAGAGAACCGATGATCCCACGGCGAAGCCTCGTCGTCGGCCCGGGCGCCATCGGCCGGTGGCTGGCAATGTCGCTATCGATGGCAAGTGCTCGCCACGAGGAACAGGCCCACGCACCCAACGTGCGCCTGTTGGGACGTCGCTTGCTGCCGAACGACCAGACGCTGACCTCGCCCAACGGCACGCTGCACCACCGGACGATCGACACGTTCACGGACATGCGCAGGGCGGCCCAGGACATCGACTGGGTTCATTTCACCACCAAGGCCTACGCCACCCAGGCGGTATTCGACGCCCTGGCGCCGCACCTGGCCGCCGACACCCCCGTGGTGCTGTGGCAGAACGGTTTGCGTGTTCAGCAGCCGATCACGGCGGTGTGGTCAGGCCCCGTCCTGTGCGCGTCCACCACCGAAGGCGCCTATGTCGTCAGCGACACGCAGGTGGTGCACGCAGGCCACGGCGAAACCCTGATCGGACACCTGCACGGCCGTCACCAGGACACTGCACGAGCGCTCGCCGGGCATCTCGCTGACGCGGGACTCGCCTGCGCAGCGGTCGACGATATCGGCAACCGTCTTTGGCACAAGCTGGTGGTCAACGCGGCGATCAATCCGCTGGTGGCACGCTACCAGATACGCAATGGCCAGCTCCGCGACCGCCCCTTTCGCCCCATGCTCGACGCCACCGTCGACGAGTTGGCCGAGCTGATGACCGCACTCGAGATCCCCCCGCCTCGCACCGGCAATGGCGACGACCCGCGGCGTCCCTGGCATGCGCTGGTGTGGCGCGTGATCGACGGTACCGCCAACAACCGTGCCTCGATGCTTCAGGACCGCCAGGCCAACCGACCCACCGAGCACGATGCGATCCTCGGCCCTCTGCTCGATGCCGCCGCGGAGCACGCCATCGCCACGCCTTGTCTGTCTCGACGATGGCAGGAGCTGAATGCCTGAAATGGCGCAGTCGCAAATAGCGCATATCGAACACCGTTGCTAAATTGACTTATGTCCTTTTCTCAGTATCGCGGGCCCTGGCGCACGTTTCTTTCTGGCACAGTGGGGCAGCACGGCTAAGAAAGGGCTGAGAAAGGGCTAAGACCGGGCTGAGAAAGGGGCCGAGAAAGGGGCCGAGAAAGGGGCTGAGAAAGGGCCGACCTCCGAATGCCCGATGGAATCGAACTGAACCCCGAACGACATCGCCAAGAAAGGTTTCGCCCCGGGGACGGGCTTGATGAGAAGGCCTGAGAAGGCCTGAGAAGTGCCTGAGAAGTGCTTTAACCTAGGGCATGAAGGCAGCAGCGGTTCGATGATTCGCCCGTTCGACGAAAGACCCGCTCGATGCAAGACCCGTTCGATGCAAGACCCGTTCGATGCAAGACCCGTTCGATAGAAGACCGGCCCGAGGAAAGACCTGCTCGACAAAAGACGCCGTCGGCGATAGACGTCGACGGTTCGCCCCTCTGGCTATGCGTCCAAGGATGCCACCATGACCTTACCCAAGGTCCTACGTTTTGCCTTTGGCACCGCTTCGTGCCGTTCTGCCGCCGTGACGCTCGACGCGGGTAGCGTGGCGCGTGCCTGTAGCAGAGCCACGGCGCTGACGCTGTGCCTGATGATGGCGTGGCCCGCGCTCGCCAGTGATGCGGCGCTGGACGATGGCAGAAAACGCCAGGACGGCGCGGATACCGAGGTGGTCTCGCCGGCCTTTTCCGGCATGTCACGGGAAATCTTGCGCATGGACAATGGCGTGCTGGTGCAGGGGGATGACGTCCACACTCCCGATGGCTACACCTCGGGCTTCCGCTTGACCGCCGGTTTCTCTCCCGAAGAAACCCCGACACTCGATGTCGGCGCAGAGCTGCGCTATCGCGAAAGCGACGACGTGCCGTCCTCGAGTGGCGGCATCAACCACGTACAGGACTTCACCAGCCTGGGCGGCAGCCTGGTGGCGGGCCTGCGGGTGGGGCGTTTCGGTATCTACGGCAAGACCGGCATGGCCCAGTGGGCGAGTGACCCGGTCACCGGTCGCAGCGTCGCCACGCCGACCCATGGCACCACCCGGGTACAGGGCTTCGGGGCACGCTGGCTGACGTCTAGCTGGATCGGCCAGGTCGAATTCGAGGAAGTGAATGACCGCGAGCTCGAGCATCTGAACATGATCACCGCCTCCTTCCATCTGCCGTTCTAGCCGCGGCGGCATCAGCGCGGCATCAGGCCAGCCATCGAGGCGGCATCAGGCCAACCATCGAGGTGGTTTCAGGCTAGCCATCGAGGCGGCGTCAGGCCAGCCATCGAGGTGGTAGGCCAGCCAACGGAGCGGTTTCAGGCTAGCCAACGGAGCGGCTTCAGGCCAGCGGGGCGCTCTGCGTGGGACAGCCCGGTGCAACACGCCCTTTCTCTCCTGCACGGCGACTCGGCTGCCCTCGCAGGCGAACGCGACGTCCCTCGCTCATCGCGAGTTCACCTCGGTGGCCTGTGCCACCTGACGCGGCCTCCACACACGGTTGCGCCCGGCCTTGGCCCGGGCCCGCCGGGCCTTGGCCGGGCGCAACCGTGTGTGGAAGGGGTCGTGGAGGGCGACGTGGGGGGCGCTGTGGAGGGCGACGTGCACGCGACCGGTGATGCGCCGCCCTCTCCGGTACCCACCGAGTCAGCCGGTGTTGCGCAACCCAGCGGCAATGCCCGCCATGGTGACCATCAAGGCCCGGGAGAGATCCGCGCTAATGGCGCCATCGGCGTCGCGGTTACGCTGCAACAGCTCCGCCTGCAACCCATGCAGCGGATCGATGTACGGGTTACGCACTTCGATGGCCTGGCGGATCAGCGGCGTGTTCTCGAGCAGTTCGTCCTCATCGAGAATGGTCAGCAGCGCCTTGTGCAGGACACGGAAGCGCTCACGCAGGCGCTCGCCGAGCGCCTCGAGGCTCGGCTCATCGACCAGCCGGTGCTCGTAGTAGGTGGCGATGTCGATGTCGGCCTTGGCCAGCAGCATCTCGAGCATGTCGAGGTAGGTGCCGAAGAACGGCCAGCTGTCGCGCATTTCCTGGATGACTTCCAGGCCTCCCGGCTCGGCCATACGGGTCGAGAACGCCTCACCGGTGCCAAGCCAGGCCGGCAGCATCAGGCGAATCTGGGTCCAGGCGAAGATCCATGGAATCGCGCGCAGCGTCTCGACGCCGCCATCCTGACGTCGCTTGGTCGGCCGCGAACCCAGCGGCAGACGCCCAAGGGCACCTTCCGGCGTCACCGAACGGAAGTACGGCACGAAGTCGGGATCCTGGCGTACCACGCCGACGTAGGCGCCGTGGGCGATTTCGGCCAGGCGGTCCATCTCGTCGCGCCATTCGGGCTTGGGCTTGGGCGGCGGCAGCAGCGAGGCTTCGAGCACCGCACAGGCGTAGATCTCCATCGAGCGCAAGGCGATGTCGGGCTGACCGAACTTGAAGCGAATCATCTCGCCTTGCTCGGTGACGCGCAGGCTGCCGTTCACCGACCCCGGGGGCTGGGACAGGATGGCGGCGTGAGACGGGCCGCCGCCGCGGCCAACGGTGCCGCCCCGACCATGAAACAGGGTCAGGTTGACGCCTTGACGCTCACACACATCCACCAGCGCCTCCTGGGCACGATACTGGGCCCAGGCCGCCGCCAGCTGCCCGGCATCCTTGGCCGAGTCGGAGTAACCGATCATCACTTCCTGACGATCTCCCGCCAGCTGGCGATAGCCCGGCAGGTCCAGCAGGCGGCCGATCACATCGCCGGCGCGATTCAGGTCGTCCAGCGTCTCGAACAATGGTGCGATGGGCATGCCGGTGCGCCCGCCGACTTCTTTCATCAGCAGGGCCACGGTCAGCACATCCGACGGCTGTGCGGCCATGGAAATGATGTAGGTCCCCAGCGCTTCGCCATGCTCGCCAGCCACCACGCTGAAGGTTTCCAGCGTCTCGCGGGTCTCCGCCGAACACTCCCAGCGGCGCGGAATCAGCGGGCGCGCCGACTCGAGTTCGGCGAGCAGGAACGCCTGGCGCTGCTCTTCGCTCCAGTCGCGATAGTTGCCAAGCTTCAGATCGTGGGTCAGCTCTTCCATGACCTGGGCATGGCGCCCGGCTTCCTGACGCAGATCCAGCTTGGTCAGCGTGACCCCGAAGACGGCAATGCGCCGCAGCGTATCGAGCAAGGCGCCGTTGGCGATGGTATCCAGCCCGACATCACACAGTGAGCGATAGCAGGCCAACAAGGGGGCATACAGCTGGTCGCGGGTCTCGATGATCGGCCCGCCCTCGAAGCTCTTGCCGTCGAGTTCGGCCTTGGCCCAGTCACGGGTGGCTTCGACACGAACGACAAGGCGCTTGAGCAGCTCCCGGTAGGGCTCCGAGACATTGCCGACTTCGGCGCGCAGGGCACTGTTGGTGCTCCACATCGATAGCTCGATCTTGAGCTGTTCCAAGTCGCGCAGGTAGAGGTCCGCCGCCATCCAGCGCCCCAGCAGCAGTACTTCCCGGGTCACCCGAGCGGTAACGTTAGGGTTGCCGTCTCGGTCACCGCCCATCCAGGACGCGAAACGAATCGGCGCGGCGTCCAGTGGCAGGCGCTCGCCGGCGGTATCGAGCAGCAGGTTGTCGAGATCGCGATGGAAGTCGGGGACCGCCTGCCACAGAGAGTTCTCGATCACCGCGAAGCCCCACTTGGCCTCGTCCACTGGCGTCGGCCGGTCGTGACGAATCTCGTCGGTATGCCAGGCCTGACTGATCAGCTCCTCGAGGCGCCCCTTGGCACGCGCGCCACGCTCGGGGTAGTCCGCCGACGATTCGATGGCGGTGAGGCAGTCATCGATGGCATCGTACTTCTGGATCAGGGTGCGCCGGATGACCTCGGTCGGGTGCGCGGTCAGCACCAGCTCGACGCGCATATTCGCCAGTGTCTCGACCAGCTTACGTGGAGCGTGCCCCTCATTGCGCGCCCGTTCCAGCAGCTCACCGAGCACCGGTTGCATGCCGGGCTTGTAATCTTCGACGCGACGAAAGCGGGCGCGGTAATGCTGCTCGGCAATGTTGGCGAGGTTGAGAAACTGATTGAAGGCCCGCGTGACCGGCAACAGATCCTTCTCGGGCAGTCGACGCAGATAATCGATCAGCTCGCGTTGACCGGCTTCTTCACCGGAGCGACCGCTCTTCGCCAGGCCACGAATGGTCTCGATGCGCGCGACGAAGTCTGGCCCCAGGTCGTCGGCAATGGTGCGCCCCAGGCTGTCACCGAGGATGCGCACGTTGTCGCGCAGCGATTCGTGCAGGTCGTGGCTCATTGCGGAACTCCCTCATCAATATCGGTTAATAGCGAATAGTCTCAAACGCTGGATTCTTGCTGTTTGGCCGCCTGCCAATGGCGCTCCATGGACGCCAGATCGGCCTCTTCGATCGCCGTCCCCTCGGCTTCGAGCCCCGCCTCGACGTGACGAAAGCGACGCTCGAAACGCTGGTTGGTGCCGCGCAGGCAGCGCTCAGGGTCGACGCCCAGGGTGCGCGCCAGATTGACCGTGGCAAACAACAGGTCACCGACCTCATCGGCGGCGTGGGCGAGATCGCCCTCGGCCAGAGCCTCATCGATCTCGTCGAGCTCTTCACGCAGCTTGGCCATCACGCCGCGGGTGTCCGGCCAGTCGAAACCGACCCGAGCGGCGCGCTTGGACAGCTTGTTGGCGCGTGTCAGCGCCGGCAGCGCGCGCGGCACATCGTCCAATGCCGAGGCCTTGGCCTCGTCGCCCCGGGCCTGGCGCTCATTGGCCTTCAGCGACTCCCAGCGCGAATGCACCTGGCGGGTCTCGACCTCGGCGGCGCTGATGCCCACGCGGCGCGACCCCAGGGTCCCATCGGGAAACACGTGGGGATGACGTCGTACCATCTTGTCGGTGAGCACATGCACCACATCGTCGAAGCCGAAACGCCCCTGTTCGGCGCCGAACTGGCTGTAGTACACCACCTGAAACAGCAGATCGCCGAGCTCACCGGGCAGCTCGTCGAACGCCCGTCGCTCGATGGCGTCGGCGACCTCGTAAGCCTCCTCGAGGGTATGCGGCACGATGCTGTCCCAGTCCTGCTTGACGTCCCAGGGACAGCCGAACTCCGGATCGCGCAGCACCTCCATCAGGGTCAACAGCTCATCGAGCGTGTAGCGTGGCTGGTCTCCCATCAGGCGTGCCCTCCCTTGCCCCGGGGCTTGCCCTGAACACCGCTGCGCAGTCGGCTGACCTCGATCACATTGGGTAACTGCTGGATGCGCGAGAACAGCCGCCCCAAGGTCTCCAGGCCATCCACCTCCGCGGTAATGGTCAGCCGTGCAATGCCGTCGTCGGTGTTGGTCAGGGTGTTGACCGAAAGCACATTGACCTTGTCCTGACCGAGCACCGCGGTGACATCCCGCAACAGCCCCGAGCGATCCCAGGCTTCGATCTCGAAGTCCACCGGGTACTGAGTCCGCGCGCGCTCGCCCCACTCCACCTCGATGACTCGCTGGGGCTCATCCAGGCGCAACTGCAGAATGTTCGGGCAATCCTGCCGGTGCACGGTGACGCCGCGACCTTGGGTAATGAAGCCCACGATGGCCTCACCCGGCATCGGGTGACAGCAATTGGCCATGCTGGTCTTGAGGTTGCCGACGCCGAGTACCGTGATCCCGCTTTCATCGTCCTTGCTGGGCGCCTTGCGCGGCTTGGCCAGCAGCCGGTCGAGGCGTTCCTGGTCGTCGCTCTCGCCGAACAGCTGCTGGGCCTGGTGCAGCACCTGGCCGATTCGCAAGTCGCCTGCCCCGAGGGCGGCGTACATGTCATCGGCGCTGGTGTAGTTGACCTTGTTGGCCAACTGGACCAGGTCCATGTCTTCGACGTCCAGACGCTTCATCTCGCGTTCGAACAATGAGCGCCCTTCTTCCAGATTGCGATCCCGCGCCTGGTGCTTGAACCACGATTGAATCTTGGCCCGGGCCCGGGAGGTGCGCACGAACCCCAGGGTAGGGTTGAGCCAGTCGCGACTCGGCGCGCCCTTGCTGGCGGTAAGGATCTCGACCTGCTGGCCGGTCTTGAGCTTGTAGGTCAGGGGCACAATGCGACCGTTGACCTTGGCGCCGCGACAACGGTGGCCGACCTCGGTGTGCACGCGGTACGCGAAGTCGATGGGCGTCGCCACCCGAGGCAGATCAATGACGTGGCCATCGGGGGTGAAGACATAGATCCGATCCGGCGCCACGTCGCTGGTCAAGCCTTCGCGCAGATCACCGAAGTCGCCCACCTCCTCGTGCCATTCGAGCACCTGGCGCAGCCAGGCGATCTTCTCTTCGTAACTGTCGCTCTTGGCACTGGTGTCATGGCCCTTGTAGCGCCAATGGGCGCACACCCCGAGCTCCGCCTCGTCGTGCATGGTAAAGGTCCGGATCTGGATCTCCAGGACCTTGTTTTCCGGGCCGATGACCGCGGTGTGCAGCGACTGGTAGCCATTCTTCTTGGGATTGGCGATGTAGTCATCGAACTCATCCGGGACGTGGTGCCAGCGCGAGTGCACGATGCCAAGCATGGTGTAGCAGTCGCTGACATCCGGCACCAGGATACGCACCGCACGGATGTCGTGAACCTGGGAGAAGTCGATACGCTTGCGCTTCATCTTGCGCCAGATCGAATAGATGTGCTTGGCCCGCCCATCGACCAGAAACCGCTCGATGCCTTGAGCCACCATCAACGCCTTCAGGGTCTCCACCACGTCGTTGATGAAGCGGTCTCGGTCCAAGCGTTTCTCGGCCAGCTGCTTGGCGATGGCCTTGTATTCGTCTTCGTGCAGGTAGCGGAAGGACAGATCCTCGAGCTCCCACTTGAGGTGGCCGACACCGAGGCGATGGGCCAGAGGCGCGTAGATGTCGAACACTTCCTGGGCGACCTGCAGGCGTTTTTCGCGGGGGGCATCGCGAACCTGACGCAGGGCACAGGTCCGCTCGCTGATCTTGATCAACGCCACCCGCACATCATCGATCATGTTGACCAGCATCTTGCGCAGGTTGTCTTGCTGATCCTGCTGCTGCAGCCCCTGGGTATTCGCATGCGGGGTGCTGATCGCGGCCATCTGCAGGACGCCGTCGATCAGGCTCGCGACCTCCGCGCCGAAGCGCTTGGCGACCTGCTCCAGGCGCAGCAATTTTTCGCGCACGGCGCGATACAGTACCGCGGCTTCAATGGCGGTCTGGTCCAGGCGCAACTCACCGAGAATATCGGCCATCTCCAGGCCCATGCGGAAGCTGGAGCCATCCTTGAGCCAGGCCTTGTGCGGCAGCGCCGAATCAAGCTCCAGCGCCTCGGCCAGGCGGCAGGCCTCGGCGAGCTGTTCGGGATCCGCCAGCTTGACGTCCTCTTGCAGGCGCGCGACCCAAAGATCGATATCGACACGCCCGTGATCCGTCAGCGGTTGCTCCTCACGCACTTTAACCATCGCTGGCGACTCCTTGGCGCGGTGACTGCGGTTCGCGGTATTCGAACAGCAGCATGGATTCGAGGTGGGAGGTGTGCACGAACATGTCGGCCATGGCGGCACACGTTAGTCGATAGCCTCCCTGCAACAAATATGCCGCATCGCGAGCCAGGGTCGCCGGATCACAGGCAATGTACAAGACCCTGGCAACCGGTCGCTGGGCTAATTCGCGGCAGATCGCCTCGGCCCCCTCCCGCGGCGGGTCCAGCACCACGACATCGGCGCGCCCTTGCTCGAGCAGCCGCCGCACCTGGGTGTCATCGTGCAGATTGGCCTGGCGCGCCTCCAGCGACGGCGGGCCGCCCACCTGATCGGCGTTATGGCGTAGCTTCTCGACCATGGCGGGCTGCCCCTCTACCGCGACGACGTCATAGCCCGCCGCCGCCAGCGGCACACTGAAGTTACCGATACCGGCGAACAGATCCAACAGCCGTTGCCGCTCACTGGCGTCACCCAGCCAGTCGAGGGCCGTCTGCACCATGCGCCGGTTGACGCCATCGTTGGCCTGGAGAAAATCCCCCGGGGCCAGCGCCAGCCTGAGCTCGCCTCGGGGTCCAGGAACGTTCACCGTCAAGGCGGCAGGCCCCCCTTGCGGCTCGACCCACTCGAATATCGACGCCGGACGCCCCTGCCACATAGCGAGAAAGACGCCGTTCCGCTGCGCCCAATCACGCCATCGCGCGAGGTCGCCCGGGTGGGGACGCAACTGCCTGATGACCACCGTGCTGCCTTGCTCGGTCTCGAGCAACTCGAGGTGACCGACCTGACGCGGCGCCTCCAGGCTTGCCACGAGTTGGTGCAAGCCCGGCAGCAACGTCGCCAGCGCTGGCACCAGAACGGTGCAGCTGGACACCGACACCAACCGATGACTGCGTCGGGCACGAAACCCTAGCTGGACCCGCCCTTCACCGTCGAGTCGCACCCCCAACCGCGCGCGACGACGATAGGCCTGCGCCTCGGTCGCGATGATCTCGATGCTCGGTATCTCGTCGCCGTGACGGCCGAGCAACTCGCCGAGCACGGCGGCCTTGTGCTCACGCTGGGCCTGACGCCCCAGGTGCTGCAGGTCGCAGCCGCCACAGCGGTCGATGTACGGACACGGGGGACGGACCCTCAGCGGCGACGCCGTGATCATCGATCGCAGGTGTGCCTCGTCGTAGCGCTTGCGGGTGCGATGGACCGCTACCTGGACCACTTCGCCCGGCAAGGCCCCTTCGACGAAGACGGTCTTGCCTTGTGGCGTATGCGCAATGCCACGACCATCATGGGCCAGGCTCTCGATACGCAGCTCAGCCGGCGTGGCTGGCGTCGGGTCGGTGGCGTAGGCACCGCCGGACTCTCGCCCTGACGACGCCTTGGCAGGCGATTGTCGAGTGAGTCCGGAGGTCCCTGACCGGGCCCTGGGGGGACGGCGTTTTCCAAGTCCTGACACGTTAAAGCTCCGGAGCCAGTAGCCCGGTAGAGAGATAGCGATCACCGCGGTCGCAGACGATGAACACGATGACAGCGTTTTCGACCGTCTCGGCGATACGCAAGGCGCCGGCCAGGGCCCCACCGGAAGAGACGCCGGCCAGAATGCCCTCTTCCCGGGCCAGGCGGCGCATGTGCTGCTCGGCCTCGAACTGCCCGATATCGAGCACCTTGTCGACCCGAGTCGGCTCGAAAATGGACGGTAGATAGGCGGCGGGCCAGCGGCGAATACCGGCAATGCTCGCGCCATCTTCGGGTTGCAGGCCGACGATCTCGATATCCTCGCGCTGCTCCTTCAGGTAGCGTGAGACGCCCATGATGGTACCGGTGGTGCCCATGGAACTGACGAAGTGCGTGATGGTGCCGCCGGTCTGCTGCCATAGCTCGGGGCCGGTGGTGCGGTAGTGGCCTAGCGGGTTGTCGGGGTTGGAAAACTGATCCAGTGCCTTGCCCTCGCCACGCGCGATCATCTGATCGGCCAGATCCCGCGCCTCTTCCATGCCGCCTTTCTTGCTCACCTCGACCAGCTCGGCACCGTAGGCGGCCATGGCCTGCTTGCGCTCGCTCGAGGCGCTCTCGGGCATGATCAAGATCATGCGATAGCCCTTCATCGCCGCTACCATGGCTAGAGCGATGCCGGTATTGCCCGAGGTGGCCTCGATCAGGGTATCGCCAGGCGCGATGTCACCGCGCAACTCGGCCTCGTTGAACATCGACAATGCCGGCCTGTCCTTGACCGAGCCAGCAGGATTGTTGCCCTCCAGCTTGGCGAGCAAGGTGTTGCCGCGCCCAGCGCTGATCCGTGTCAGGCGGACCAGGGGCGTGTGGCCCACCACCTCTTCGAGGGTCGGGAATTCCATGCATCCTTCCTTGTGGAGTCGTCTTTGACGCATTATATCGAGGGGCATCGCCACTGGACAGGCGTTACACCACGCGATGCCCCAGCCCCCCACCACCTGCACGGAACGCAGCGCCGATGTCTTTGAAATCTCGCCTGATGCTGACGTTGCTGGTCCTGCCACTGGTGATTCTTACCCTGGTGATGGGATTTTCCCTGAACAAGGGTACGCAACAGCGCCAGGACGCCATGCAACAGCAGCTGGAGATCGCCACCCGCCTGGTCGCGCCGCGCCTGGGCCAAGCCCTGGCCATGGCCGAGCCCGAGGCACTGCAGGCCGCTGCCAACCAGCTGATGGACATTCCCTCGGTGCGGGCACTGCGCATCCGCCAGGGCGGTGAAACCGTGATGGAGCTGGGTCGCCTCAAGGGTGAGGCGCTGGCGCTCACCGAGACGTCGACGGCGAGCCTCTCGCAGCACTATCGTCAGTGGGTGCTGCGTCAGCCCCTGGCGCCGGCCGACGCCTTGCTGACCCTGGATGTCGACGCCTCGCTACTGCTGCTGGCGACCTACAGCGACCTCGCCCGAGGCGGCCTGATCCTGCTGGTCAGCGGCTTGCTGCTGTTTCTGGTGGCCTTTTCACTGGGCCGGCGCATCGTGCAACCGGTGGATGACATGGGCCACGTTCTCGACCAGCTCAGCGCCGGGCGCACGCCAACCCACCTGGCGCTCGATCAGCCCCAGGAGCTGGCCGACCTGGCCCGACGGGTCAATACCCTGGCCGACCACATGGCCGAGGCCAAGGAGGATCTGCACCATCAGATTGAGCACGCCACCCAGGAACTCCAGGAGTCCATGGAGACCATCGAGGTCCAGAACATCGAACTGGACATCGCCCATCGCCAGGCGGTGGAGGCCAATCGCATCAAGTCGGAGTTCCTGGCCAACATGAGCCACGAGATTCGCACTCCGCTCAATGGCATCGTCGGCTTCTGTCGGCTGCTCGGCCGCTCCGCACTGGACCCACGCCAGCGCGAGTGGCTCGATCAGGTTCAGCGCGCCTGTGACAACCTGCTGTCGCTGGTCAACGACGTGCTCGATTTCTCCAAGCTGGAAGCCGGACGCTTGATTCTCGAACATGTCCCGGTGGACATTCAGGGCCTGGTCGACGAGGTTCTGGGCCTGCAGGCACCGCTCGCCCAGCAGAAGGGACTGCAGCTCTTGAACCTCGTCTACGACGATGTGCCCGCCGAGTTGGTCGGCGACCCGATGCGCATACGTCAGGTGCTGACCAATCTGGTCAACAACGCGATCAAGTTCACCGAGCACGGCGAGGTCATCGTGCGGGTCATGGTCGAAGAGGCGCACAACGACCGGGTCTCGCTGCGCTTGAGCGTCAGTGACACCGGCATCGGCCTCAGTGAAAGCCAGCAGCGACGTCTGTTTCAGGCCTTTCGTCAGGCCGCGGCCAGCCATTCAAGGCGCTTTGGGGGAACCGGGCTCGGACTCGCCATCTCGCGTCAGCTGGTCGAACAGATGGGCGGAACCGTGGGCGTCGACAGCACGCCGGAACATGGTTCGACGTTCTATTTCACCCTGTCGCTGGCCGGCAACCCCCATGTCGAGCGCGAACCAGAGCTGGATCTGGATGGCCTCGCCCTGCACATCGAGGAGCCTCACGGCCCGACCCGCCGGGCGCTGATTCATCTGGTCACCCGCTGGCGCGCCAGGGTCGTCGACACCCCGAGCGAGGCCACGCTGGTGCTTGAAGCCATCAACCAGGAGGACATCGAAGGCGAGCGCCTCGGCCAGTTGCGCCAGCGCCTGGAACAGCGTACTCGCCCCACCCTGCTGCTGCTCAACGCCGGCCTCCCCGACATGGCGGCCCTGGCGCTACCACAGCGAGCAGGCATCCTCGCCAAGCCGCTGTCGCGCCAGGGCCTGGGGGCCGCGCTGTCACGCTATCTCGACTGGCACGGCGACACCCTTGCCAGCCATGCGTCGCCGCCGTCGCTGATCACCTCCAACCCGCCACAGCCTGCCCAGTGGCCCGCCCCACGCCCCGAACTCCCCGAGCTCTCGCCCCGCCGCGTCCGCCTGCTGGTCGTCGACGACAGCGAGACCAACCGGCTGTTGCTCAAGGAATTGATCCAAGGGCCGGGACGCGAGGTGACGCTGGTTGCCAGTGGCGAAGAGGCCCTGGCGCTCGCCCAGCAGAGGGTATTCGATCTGGTGCTGATGGATATTCGCATGCACGGCATGGACGGCATCGAGACGACCCAGGCCCTGAGACGGCTCGGCCACGAGTGGCGGGACCGCCCGATCATCGCGGTGACCGCTCATGTGCTCGACTCTCAGCGCCGGGAACTCAAGGATAGCGGCATGGATGACGTGTTGATCAAGCCCCTCGACCCGATCAAGCTGGCCGAGCTGCTGCACACCTGGCTAGGTATCCGGCTCGAGGCCCCCCTCGCCGAGCAGCGACCGGCGGCCCGCGACGATACTCGCAGCAGGCCAGCAGAGACAGACTCGCCGAATGCTCAGGAGGAACTGGCGACGGTCGACATGGCGCTGGGGGCTCGGCTGGCAGGCGGGCGCGAAGCGCTGGCCCATCAGTTGATCGAAACCTTGGTGGCGTCGCTTGACGAGACGCAAGCCGACCTCAATGCGGCGCTCGCCAATGACGATGAGGAAGCCGTGCTCGATGCGGTACACGCCCTGAATGGCGCCTGTCGGTATTGCGGCGTACCCCGCCTGGGGCTGCTGGCGGAAACCCTCGAGACCCGCCTACGCTCTCGCGGCCTGGCCTCGGTGGTGCCGATGCTGACCGATCTGTTCACCGCGATGGACGACCTGCGGGCCTGGCCCCGGCCCGCCACCGACAATGCCGCCGGCGTCTCCGACAGCGCCTCTGACAGCGCCTCTGACAGCGCCTCTGACCAAGCCTCCGACTGAGCCTCCGACCAAGCCCTCGCGGGGGACCGCGGTGCGAGCTTCGAGCATCGCTAGAGCGAGCCACCGGCGCGACCTTCGAGAACCACGAAGGCCACGGCCAGATCCTGCTCGTCGCTGAGACTCAGGTGAATGCCGGAGACCCCGGCGACATTCGCCAACTCCCTGGCCTTGCCCGACAGCACCAGCGAGGGACGGCCGAGTGCATCATTGACCACTTCGATGTCCGTCCAGCGCATGCCCCGACGCAGGCCTGTACCCAGCGCCTTGACGAAGGCTTCCTTGGCGGCGAAGCGCTTGGCCAGGTAGGCCGCCGGGCGCGGTGCCTGACCCAGCCGCTCAAGCTCCCGCGGCCCCAGCAGGCGCTCGGCAAACCGCGCACCGCGCCGCCCAAGGGCCGCCTCCAGGCGATGAATATGGGCAATATCCGTGCCGATGCCGAGAATCATGCTCCCGGGCCTCGTCCCGCCGGGCCCTTTCTCACTGGGCCTTGTCCCGCTGGGTGAAGGCCAGCCAGGGCGTTAATGCCGCTGGCCATGGTCGGTGGGGTGGCAATCGGCATGGTCATGCTCATGGTCGTGCTCCTCGGCGAAGTCGTCGATGGCAGCCACCAGCCCGGCTTCGTAGCCCGCCAGCATCAACCGCTTCATTTCCGCCACCGCTTCCTTGAGGCCCACAAACAACGACCGCGCGATGATGGCGTGACCAATGTTCAGCTCATGAAGGCCGGGGATCGCGGCGATTGCCTCGACGTTATGATAGTGCAGCCCATGGCCCGCGTTGACGATCAGGCCAAGCTCGCCGGCCATCTCGGTGGCCGCCACCAGACGCTGGTACTCGCGCGTCGCGTCATCGCGCCCGATGGCCTCGGCAAAGGCACCGGTATGCAGCTCGATCACCGGCGCGCCGGCGCGCACCGCCGCCTCGATCTGATCGGGCTCGGGATCGATGAACAGTGATACCTCCGCGCCAGCAGCCGCCAGACGCGCGCAGGCATCCTTGATCGCAGCGAACTGTCCGACCACGTCCAGGCCGCCTTCGGTGGTCAGCTCTTCACGCTTTTCCGGGACCAGGCAGACGTGGGCCGGGCGCACGTCCTCGGCCAGCACCAGCATCTCTTCAAGCACCGCCATCTCGAGGTTCATGCGTGTGTTCAGCACCTCGGCCAACAGTCGCACGTCACGCTCTTGAATATGGCGACGATCCTCACGCAGATGAACGGTAATACCATCGGCGCCGGCCTCTTCGGCCACCAGGGCCGCCTGTACCGGATCGGGATAGCGGGTGCCACGGGCCTGACGCAGGGTGGCAATGTGATCGATGTTGACGCCGAGCAACAGGCGAGGAGCATGCATCGGTGTTCTCCGATTAGTGAAAAGACGTAGTAGCGCAAGCCAGCACCGGCAGGTGCCGGAGGCACTCCAGCCGCCCTGGCAAGCTCAGCGATTCTAGCACCGTCACGGCGGCATTCTCAGCCCGTCACGACCGACCCACGCCGGCGCTCGGCCAGGGCCTGCATCAGCGCCCTGGAGCGCAACGGGCGTTCGCCGAGCAGTGGCGACAGCGCCGCACGCGTCACCGCCTTCGCGGCGCCGGCAAGCCCAGCCTCCCCCCAGTCGGACGACGCCAGCAGACGCAGCGTGCGTCCGTCGATACCGCGAGGCGCCGGCACAAAAGCCCGGCTCGCCACGTCGAAGCGATACGCGGCCTGAGGATCCAGTGACCCGCCATCGGGCAGCGTGAAACGCGGCGCCGCATCCAGCGCCTCGAGCAGCGCAAGCTCGAGGCGTCGGAGCGCCGTGGCCCGGGAAGCCGGCGTGACCAGGGCGGCCAGGGTCGAGGTGTAGAACGCGAAGACGTCGGCCACCGGCAACTCCACCGGCAGCAGGCGCGTCAGCAATTCGTTGGCATAGAGCCCACACAGCAGGCCCTCGCCGGCCAGCATCGCCGCGGCCCCGCGCGACTCGATCAGGCGCAAGCGCTTGAGGTCGCGCTCACCCTGCCAGGTCAAGTGCAGCGGAGCGAAGGGTTGCATCTGCGCGCGGCTACGACTGCCCGGACGCTGAACGCCCTGGGCCACCGCGCGCACTCGACCATGATCGAGGGTCAGCAGTTCCACCAGGGCGCTGGTTTCACGGTAGGGGCGCTTGTGCAGCAAAAAGGCGGGCTGGGGCTGCATCGCGTGAACTCCACCGAATCCTTAGAAAAGTGCCTCAGACGTTGGGACAAGACCCGACGGGACCGCGGCCTCAGCCTCGCGCCGGCCGCGTTTCGAGACCGGCGGTGCGCACCTCAGTCGAGGTCGTAGCCGAGGCTCTTCAGCGCCCGCTCGTCGTCGGACCAGCCACGCTTGACCTTGACCCACAGGTTCAGCATCACCTTGCTGTCCAGCGCCCGCTCCATGTCCAGACGCGCCTCACGACCGATGTTCTTGATCCGGTCGCCGTTGTCGCCGATCAGGATCTTCTTCTGGCCCTGACGCTCGACCAGAATCAGGGCACTGATGTGCACCACCCGGCCCTCGTCTCGGTACTCCTCGATCTCCACCGTCATCTGGTAAGGCAACTCGTCGCCGAGCTGACGCATGACCTTTTCCCGCACCAGCTCCGCCGCCAGAAAGCGCTGGCTTCTGTCGGTGACCTGGTCTTCAGGGAAGTGGTGAATGCCCTCGGGCAGGTGCTTGGCGATCTCGACCTCGAGTTCCGGCACGTTGCTGCCGTGCTTGGCCGAGATCGGCACCACGGCCGCGAAATCGCGACGCGCGCCGACATCGGACAGCCACGGCAATAGGCTCGCCTTGTCGTTGAGCCGATCGACCTTGTTCACCGCCAGAATCACCGGCGCCGTCACGTGAGCCAGACGATCGAGCACGATCTGGTCTTCCTCCGACCAGCGCGTCCGATCGATGATGAACACCACGCAGTCGACATCGCGCAGGGCCTGCACCGCGGCCTGGTTCATGAAACGGTTGATCGCCTTGTTGCGATCCTTGGCCATGATGTGAATACCCGGCGTATCGACGTAGATGAACTGCGCCTCGTCCTCGGTCTTGATGCCCATCACCTGGTGACGGGTGGTCTGGGGACGACGCGAGGTGATCGAGATCTTCTGGCCGAGGATCCGGTTCATCAGGGTCGATTTGCCGACGTTGGGCCGCCCGACAATGGCGACAAAACCGCAGGTCTGGGTCATGCACTGACTCCCTTGGGGTCGAGCAGGACCAGGGCACGCTCGGCGGCCTGCTGCTCGGCGTGGCGACGGCTCGAGCCGGTCCCCACGGTGTGTTCTTCGAGCACCTCCACGTGGCATTCCACGGTGAAGGTCTGCGCGTGGGCTTCGCCTTCCACCGAGGTGACGTCATAGCGCGGCAAGGGCGACTGACGCGACTGCAGAAACTCCTGCAGCCGAGTCTTGGGGTCTTTCTGCGACTGTTTGAGGTCGATCGCCTCGAGGCGCTCGGCAAACCAGGCCAGCACGCGGCTGCGCACCTGGTCCATGCCAGCGTCGAGATAGATCGCGCCGATCACCGCTTCGACGGCGTCGGCAAGGATCGATTCGCGACGGTGCCCACCGCTCTTCATCTCGCCAGAACCGAGGCGCAGGCACTCACCGACGCTCATCTCGCGCGCCAGTTCGGCGAGCGTCTGGCCCTTGACCAGGCGCGCGCGCAGCCGCGAGAGCTGCCCTTCTCGAGCCTCGGGAAAGCGCTGGAACAGCGCCTCGGCGATGACGAAGTTGACGATGGAGTCACCGAGAAACTCGAGACGCTCGTTGTTGCGCCCACCGAAACTGCGGTGGGTCATGGCCAATTCCAGCAGGCCGGGGTCAGCGAACTCATGACCGATACGGCGGCTGAAGGCAGTCAGGGGATTGCTCACGACGCTCCTGATAAGTGTTGTCTGACGGTGGGCAGGGGAACGGGGAACGCAGCGACTATGGAATCAGCCGTACGCTGGAGAAGCTCGGCAGCCCACCGTCCCAGTGCATCCATACGGCGAACGCCTTGCCCACGATGTTCTCCTCAGGGATGAATCCCCAGTAGCGGCTGTCATTGGAGTGGTCGCGATTGTCGCCCATGGCGAAATACTTGCCTTCCGGCACGACCACCTCATGCACCAGCGGACCCGGGTCCCGAGGATTATTATAAATGCGATGCTCGTGTTGCCCCAGTTGCTCGGCCAGTTCAAGCTCTCCTGGCGCCTTCTCGGGACCGGCCTCGATCAGCGACTTGGGCACCGGCTCCCCGTTGACGTAGAGCTGCTTGTCGACGTAGCGAATACGGTCACCCGGCAGCCCGACGACCCGCTTGATGAAGTTCACCGACGGGTCCTGGGGGAACCGGAACACCATCACGTCGCCACGTTCGGGTTCGTCGATATCGACGAACTTGGTGTTGACGGCCGGCAAGCGCAGGCCATAAGCGAACTTGTTGACGAGGATAAAGTCGCCCACTTCCAGCGTCGGGCGCATCGACCCCGACGGGATCTGGAACGGTTCGACCAGAAAGCTGCGCAGCACCAGCACCACCAGCAGCACCGGAAAGAAGGAGCGGGCGTAGTCCACCGGCCACGGGTCCTTGACGGCCCGTTGACGTGCCGGCAGGTCCACCCCTTCGGTGGTACCGGCTTCGGCTGCCTCGGTCACGCGCCGACGCTTCGGACGCCACCAGATGAGATCGAGCAGCCAGATGGCGCCGGTGATCGCCACCGCGATCACCAGAAGCAGGGAGAAATCCATGTCAGTCCTTCCTAATCGTTCACCTTGAGCACGGCAAGGAAGGCATCCTGGGGAATCTCGACCCGGCCGACCTGCTTCATGCGTTTCTTACCCGCTTTCTGCTTCTCGAGCAGCTTCTTCTTGCGAGTCATGTCGCCCCCGTAACACTTCGCGGTGACGTTCTTGCGCAGCGCCTTGACCGTGGACCGCGCCACGACCTGACCGCCGATGGCCGCCTGAATGGCGACGTCGAACATCTGGCGCGGGATCAGCTCTTTCATCTTCTCGACCAGGATCCGGCCGCGTGAATGGGCGTGGTCACGGTGAATGATGACCGCCAACGCATCGACGCGATCGCCGTTGATCAGCACGTCCAGGCGTACCAGCTTGGCCTCGTCAAAACGCTCGAAGTTGTAGTCGAGGGAGGCATAGCCCTTAGAGATGGACTTCAGTCGATCGAAGAAGTCCATCACGACCTCACTCATCGGCAGCTCGTAGGTCAGCTGAATCTGGCTGCCCAGGAACAGCATGTCGAGTTGACTACCACGACGCAATTCGCATTCGCTGATGACGTTGCCGACGAACTCCTGCGGCACCAGGATGCTGGCCCGCACGATGGGCTCACGCATCTCGTCCACGTCCGCCATGTCGGGCAACTTGGAGGGGTTGGACACGTAGCGGACATCGCCATTCTTCATGCCAAGCTCATAGACCACGGTCGGCGCCGTGGTCAGCAAGTCCATGTTGTACTCGCGCTCGAGCCGCTCCTGGACGATCTCCATGTGCAGCGTGCCGAGGAAGCCGACCCGGAAGCCGAAGCCGAGGGCGTCGGAATTCTCCGGCTCGTAGTCGAGGGAGGCATCGTTGAGCGCCAGCTTCTCGAGGGCGTCGCGGAAGTCTTCGTAATCGTCGGCGCTGATCGGGAACATGCCCGCATAGACCTGCGGCTTGACCTTCTGGAAGCCCGGCAGGCGTTTCACGTCCGGCGTCTTGGCGTGGGAGATGGTATCCCCCACCGGCGCGCCCTGGATGTCCTTGATGCCCGCCACCACGAAACCGACTTCACCGGCGCGCAGGACGTCGGTGGACTTGCGCAGCGGGGTAAAGATCCCGACCTCATTGGCCTGCCAGTCGCGACCGGTCGAGATAATCCGAATCTTCTCGCCTTTCTTGAGGGTGCCATCGAAGATACGCACCAGCGACACCACGCCCAGGTAGTTGTCGAACCAGGAGTCGATGATCAGCGCCTGAAGCGGAGCCTCGGGGTCGCCCTTGGGCGGCGGGATGTCGCGCACCAGCCGCTCCAGCAGCGCATCGATCCCCAGTCCGCTCTTGGCCGATACCTGGCAGGCATCGGTGGCGTCCAGGCCGATGATCTCCTCGACCTCATGGGCGACCTTGTCCGGATCGGCCTGGGGCAGGTCCATCTTGTTGAGCACCGGCAGCACTTCGAGGCCCTGCTCGATGGCGGTGTAGCAATTCGCCACCGACTGGGCTTCGACGCCCTGGGCCGCGTCCACCACCAGCAGCGCGCCTTCACAGGCGTACAGGGAGCGCGAGACCTCGTAAGAGAAGTCCACGTGCCCCGGCGTATCGATGAAGTTCAACTGATAGGTTTCGCCGTCGGCGGCCGTATAGTCCAGCGTCACCGACTGGGCCTTGATGGTAATCCCGCGCTCGCGCTCCAGGTCCATGGAGTCGAGCACCTGCTCCTTGAGTTCACGCTCGGTCAGGCCACCGCAGCTCTGGATCAGGCGATCGGCCAGGGTCGACTTGCCATGATCGATATGCGCGATGATCGAAAAGTTACGTATATTATTGATTACCTTTCGGTTATCAGTCTCTGACATGCAAGAGGTTTCCGTTTCAAAGAGAGCGTCAGGTGCAATGCGGCGGAGGATGCCTGGACGACGCGAGGAAGAAATTGGCGCCATTGTACCGGCATCCCAGTGCCGACGCACGCCGAGCCGATGCCGACACACCAGCGCCCGGTGAATCGTCACCGGGCGCCAGGAACATCGGCCTGTGCCACCAGGCCTATGGAGTCCGCCTGAAGGGCGGCTAGTCGTCGGATTCCTCGGCCACCCGCAAGGCGACGAACAGCGAGCGTCCGTCACGGAACAGACGCACCGGCACCGCCCGATCGGCGGGCAGTCCGCTCACCACCTCGGTCAGCTGGCGGGCACTTTGTATCGTCTGATTGTCGATACTGACCAGCACATCGCCGGCGCGAATACCGGAAGCGGCGGCGACGCCACGGGGGTCGACTTCGGTGACGCGCACGCCACTGTCGATGGCAAACTTGCCAAGCTCGGCGTCGGACAGCGATTGCACCGCGATGCCAAGACGCGCCGGTGACGACCCGCCACGCTCCTGACTCCCCTCTGCCGTCTCTGGCCAATTGCCCACCGTAACGCTCTCGGTCACTTGCTCACCGCCGCGCAGCAGCGTCAGCTCCACCTCGCTTTCCGGGCTCACCTTGCCGATCAGGCGCGGCAGGGAACTCGAGCGTTCGACGTTCTCGCCATTCACCGACAGGATGATATCCCCGGCCTGAAGGCCACCGCGTGCCGCCGGGCCGTCGGGATCGACGTCGGCAATCAGCGCCCCCTCGGCCTGGTCCATGCCGAAGGACTCGGCCAGATCACGAGACACCGGCTGAATCATCACACCGAGCCAGCCGCGGGTAACATGACCCTCGCTCCTGAGCTGATCGGCGACGTCCATGGCCACATTGATCGGGATGGCGAAGGACAGGCCCATGAAGCCACCGCTGCGGGTAAAGATCTGCGAGTTGATGCCGATGACCTCGCCGTCGAGGTTGAACAGCGGCCCGCCGGAGTTCCCCGGATTGATCGCCACATCGGTCTGGATAAAGGGCACGTAGGCGTCGCGCGGCAAGGTGCGATTGATCGCCGAGATGATGCCGGCGGTCACCGAATGGTCGAAACCGAACGGCGAGCCGATGGCGGCCACCCACTCCCCGACCTTCAGCCCGTCGGAGTCACCCAGATTCAGCGTCGGCAGATTGTCGGCGTCGACCTTGAGCACGGCGACATCGGTCTTCTCGTCCGCGCCCACCAGCTCGGCCTTCAGGTCGCGACGATCATTGAGGCGCACCATGATCTCGTCGGCGCCGTCCACCACGTGGGCGTTGGTCATGATGTAGCCGTCGGCATCGATGACGAAGCCGGAGCCGAGCGACTGGCGTTCTTCGCTGTAATCGCGCCCCCCCGGCGGCGCGGGCATGCGATCACCGAAGAAATGACGAAAGATATCGGGCATGTCCTGACCGCCGAACTGGTCAAACGGCGACGCCGACCGTTCCGTTATCCGGGTGGTCGAGATATTGACCACCCCGGGAGCGGCTTGCTCCACCAACTCGGTGAAGTCCGGCAGCTCCCTGGCCATGCTCGACTGGGCGAACACGACCCCGACGGCCAGCGCCATCCACAGGGTCAGGTTTCGAGTTATTGGCTTCATGCAAAACTCCTGCTACGACAAAGGATGCGAGGTAACAACGCAAGGGTTGCCCTATGATCTACCGCGCCCGGCGGAAAAGGTTCATTGATTAGCGGTCAAATCATCAACGCGGCGCACTCGACCTGCGAAGGGCGAAGCCTTATGGTGGCGCCGCGGATCGACCGGGATCCACCAGAATCGGACGGAACCGAGAGTCTCGACGGCGCAAATAGCGGCGCAAGGCCAGCCCCCCCACCGCGAGACCGAACCCAAAGGCCACCGGCACGCCAAGATGATCCGGATACATCCGATCGACGCCCCAGGCCACGCCCAGCGCTAGCCACAACGGGATGCCGTAGACCAGCACGCTGGCGCGGGTCAGGGTCGCGGCGGATACGCCCACCTCGACCCGGCTGCCGATGGCCGGCGGCGGGTCGGCGGCTACCTCAAGCTGCCAATCGCGAGCCCCGGCGCGCTCCAACACCCCTGCTCCGCAGCCACCCCGGCGCGAGCACCCCGAGCAACCGCGCGGGGAGGACAGCGCGACGCGTACCCCGCCCGTCACCCAGCCCACCACGACGCCCTCGGCGGTCACGCCACAGGTAGCGCCGGGTCGCGAGGTGAACGACTCAGACGTCACGCCAACGCTCCTGCCGGGCGCCACCCAAGGCACCTCCCTGGCCGAAACCCACTCGGGTTTCGCGACATGCCGCAAGCGGCGTCCTCGCGGGCAACATCAAGAGGACGACTCGGCGGCGCCGGAAGGAAGCTCGGGCGCAAGTTCCAGGGTCTCGGCAATACGCAACAGTACCCGAGGCGGCAACTCTCCCACCGCGATGACCTGCAGAGCGTGGCCGTCCGTCTCGAATCGCCGCACCGCCGCATGGCTCGCGCCGAGGCGATGCAGGCCGGGTCGCAAGGCCTCGGTCGTCGACACCGGCTCGACGAAAACGCTGATGGTCGACAACCCATCGCTGTACAGCCGATGGCGCCTGGGTCCTTCCTCGCCAGACGCCATGGCCATCAGCGGCTGCGCCACGAAGCCTTGTGGCAACCAGCCAGCGCGCCACGGGAAGGTGGCGCTGGAGACCGGCGCCAACAGCCGAACCTCCCCCTCGTAACGCTCGGGCGGCGTCAGCCCCACCAGTTGAAAGGTCTCCAGCGCTCGCCCCTGGCCATCGACCAGCATGCGCTTGAGCGGCAACCCCGTGGCGCGATCGAGCCACAGGCGATAGCCATAACGCAGGTCATCCCGTGGCACTAGGCGCAGTCGCTCGCTGACGCGATTGGCGATGCGCTCCTGGCCGTCCAGCGTGATCTCGTAGTACTGCACGAGATGGGCCACCAGGGCCTCAGGCGAGGCCGGTGCCGATCCGTCGGGGGGCGGACCCTCGGCGCCGCGACCGACGCTGGCTGCCGTTGCATCGTCCGCGCCTCCCTGGTGTTCCCTCTCGCCACTGGCGCCAGGCGCCGTGTTCAACTGAAAGCGCAGCGATCCGCCTTCGCGCAACAACGACCGACTGGGCCCGTCAAGATAGTGCAGGCGCTCACGCTCGACGCCGTCCTGCACGTCGCGTGCCAAGGACAGCGTCGCGACCTGATCATCGACGATCTGTACCGCCCTGGCCTGATAGCGATAGCAGTGTGTCGCCCAGACGCTGCGCTCGAACCACTGCACAGCACTCACAGGGGCCGCCACCGAGTCCAGTTCACGACAATCGTAAACGGACTGGGTCGTGGTGGCCGAGGCTTGCTCGGACGCGAGCGCACCAGTGACCTCATCGTCGGCGGCCATCGCCGGCAACGCCAGGCCACCGAGGACAGGCACGGCCAGCGACAGCACGGCAAGGGTCAGTGAACGGGACAAGAGGGATGGGAATGGCATAGGACCTTCCTGGACGGGGCGACCTGATTCAGATACTGCTGACAGTGACCATCGATCCTAACGCGCTCTGCATCGCTGTGAGAAGACAGCACGCCGTCGGTAGACCGGCGTCGGCGTCGGCCCCGGTCGCGACACGAACGAAAGACGGGGCCGCTCGGGACCGATGGCAAGCCGATGCGGTGGGCGGACCCTGCCCGCCGGGCACACGTCAGCTGCATGCCACTTGCATAAGAAAGGGCGCGCGACTTTGTGTCGGCGCCCCCTTTCCGTTGCTGTACGTTTCTTTGCTGCAATTTTTGCTTCTACATTCTTCTGTGCTGCGTTTCCTTGCCTTTGCTTGAACGGACTCTCGCTGGAACGCCCTTTCGCTTGCACCCAGCGCCAGAGCTCCGCCCCCGACGGCTGCCCAGTAACGTGACCGAGGCAGCCTTTCTCGCCATACCAACCGTCTTGCCCTGGCGATATCGGGTTTGTGCGGTGTCGCACCAGCCGATTTAACGAGCGTCGGCGGTTTCACCGGGCAGGGCCCGCACCATCGGCATCCAACTATCGGCACTGCTGAAGGCGGCGCCCTGAGCATGGCGATCGAGATACGACTGCAACAGCCGCGCCTGGGCCTGGTCGGCGCGTGCCGACTGCTCCGAAGACGGTGACATGAACATCGGTGATGACGGGCTTGCACCCACTGTCATCAGCCCGCTGTTACCGCCGCCAGACGACTGGAACATCGGCAGATCGATCAGCGAAGGCCGCGCCGCAGCGAGCTCTGCCCCACCGGCGGACACCGTGCTCACCGCCGACGGCGACGAGGCTTGGGTGCCAGTGGCCAGCTCCGAACCGGCTCCCGCCGGTGCCGAACCAGCGCTACCACTGAACGAACCGTTGTAAAACTGCACGCCGCTGATCACCATCAAGGACACGGCGGCAGCGATACCGGCCCCCCGGGCGAAGGGAAGGCTGGCCACGCGACCGGCACGGCCCGCTGTGGCATCGTCGAGCAGGGGCGCCGGCTCATCGGCAAGGCGTGCCATGATCCCGGCCGACAGGTCCACCGACGGATCCATATCGGACTCGCGTCGCATGCTAGCTCTCATCAGGTGGTACCGACGCCAGGCGGAAGCGGCATCACCATCGGTTTCCAGTGACTTGAGCACCCGGCGCAACTCGAGTTCGTCACCTTCGTTGTCCATCAGGGCTGAAAGCGATTCCCGTGCGTTCAGACTCATTCTCCACACCTCACATCGACGAAGCGTTGCGCCTCATGGTCATTTGACCCATCGGGGCCCTTGTCTATGGCTCCCGACGAGCGCCGCATTGCGGCTGGCGGCCCGTAAAACGCTGGGCCAGTCACAGGGTAAGACGCGGCAAACACCAATCAGTTCATCCTTATCATGAAAAAAATGGGGAAATCACCGGCCAGATCGATTTCATCTGCCTGAACGCGCCGCAGGAGTCACCTATTCCGGCACGGGTTCAGCGTTGCGGGTGGTCGTGACCAGGGGCTGAATATGCTGGTCCACGGCCTCCCTGGCACGGAAAATACGCGATCGTACCGTACCGACCGGGCACTGCATGATCTGGGCGATGTCCTCATAGGACAGCCCGTCGAGCTCGCGCAGGGTGATCGCGGTACGCAGATCGTCGGGCAGATTCTCGATGGCCTCGAACACCGCCGCCTCAAGCTGATCGCGGGCAATGGCTGCTTCCGGCGTCTCGATATCCGACAGCCGACCACTCATGTCGATCATTTCGGCGTCGTTGATATCGAGGTCACTGCCCGGCGGTCGCCGCCCCCGAGAGACCAGATGGTTCTTGGCGGTGTTGATCGCAATGCGGTACATCCAGGTATAGAAGGCACTCTCGGCGCGAAATTTTCCCAGCGCTCGGTACGCCTTGATGAAGGCTTCCTGAGCCACGTCCTGCACTTCGGCGTGATCGTTGATGTAGCGCCCGATCAGGCCGAGGATCTTGTGCTGGTACTTTTTGACCAGCAGATCGAAGGCACGGTTGTCGCCCTTCTGGGCTCGCTCGACCAACTGCTGATCGGTTTCCCTACTGCTCATGCGACTCCTCCCCGAACGGGCCGGAAGTGAGTCGCGACGGTGTTCGCACTGAAGACGCTTGGGGCAGCATAGGTCAACCTGAGGCCCGGTGGCTGAAATCGGATCATGGGATTCGTCACGACAAAAGGAACAAGTGTTCCTGTTTCACGGGCTTGCATCAAGCTTCCTTTGCCTGCATTTCATTGTCGCGCTACGACAACCCGCGTATGGCAAGGTTCCCCCGGGCGATTGAATTTGCCCGTGGCTCAAGGGATAGTAGGGCCATGCACATCGCGCCCGCGCGCCGCCACGACCCCACAGGTAGCCCCCATGTCCGACCAGCAGGTGAACAACCTCAACGTTCTCGCCCAGGACGTTCTCGTCACACCCGAGCAGCTCAAGCAGGAAATCCCCCTGACGCCCGAGGCGGAAACCACCGTCATCGAGGGACGCGAGACCATCCAGAATATTCTCGATGGCAAGGACCCGCGCCTGCTGATGGTCGTCGGGCCCTGCTCCATCCACGATGTGGATGCGGCGCTGGACTATGCTCGCCGCCTGCGCCGGCTCGCCGATGAGGTCAAGGATAGCCTGTATATCGTGATGCGAGTCTACTTCGAGAAGCCGCGCACTACCGTCGGCTGGAAGGGGCTGATCAATGACCCCCACTTGAACGGCTCGTTCGAGATCGAAGAAGGTCTGCACATCGCCCGGCGTCTGCTGGTCGAACTGTCCGAGCTCGGCCTGCCGCTGGCCACCGAGGCGCTGGACCCGATATCGCCCCAGTACCTGCAGGACTGCATCAGCTGGTCGGCCATCGGCGCCCGGACCACCGAGTCCCAGACCCACCGCGAAATGTCGTCCGGCCTGTCATGCCCGGTGGGCTTCAAGAATGGCACCGACGGCAGCCTCGACGTCGCGGTCAATGCGCTGCAGTCGGTGTCTCACCCGCACAATTTCCTCGGCATCGATCAGCGCGGCCAGGTGGCGATCATTCGCACCCGGGGCAACGCCTACGCCCATGTAGTGCTGCGCGGCGGCAATGGCAAGCCCAACTACGACAGCGTCAGCGTTGCGCTGGCCGAGCAGGAGCTCAAGAGGGCCGGGGTCAAGCCCAACATCATGATCGACTGCTCCCACGCCAACTCCAACAAGGATGCCGCGCTGCAGCCGCTGGTGCTGGAAAACGTCACCCATCAGATTCTCGACGGCAACCGCTCCATCATCGGCCTGATGGTCGAGTCGAATATCGGCTGGGGCAATCAGAAACTCAGCGAAGACCGCAGCCAGATGGCCTACGGCGTGTCCGTTACCGACGCCTGCATCGACTGGGACACCAGCGTCGAGGCCCTGCGCAGCATGAACGAACGACTGGCACCGGTACTCGCCAAACGCGTCTCGTAAAGGCCGCACACCCGAACCTTCACGCCCACGCCTCCAGGGCCAGACCGCAACACTGGCCTTGGAGATCGCCGCGCCGGGCTCCCCCAAGGTCACAGGCCCAGGACAGGGCACAGGCCGGGGCAACATGGCGCAGGAAATAGACCAGGACATAGCCCGGAACATAGCCCGAAACATAGCCCGGAACATAGCCCGGAACATGGCGCAGGGAATAGACCAGGACATAGCCCGGAACATAGCCCGGAACTAGGGCGGAACACAGCCCGGGACATAGACCAGGACATAGCCCGGAACTAGGGCGGAACATAGCCCGGGACATGTACCAGGAAACACGCCAGGGCATCATCAAGATCACGCGTGCCGACGCGGTTCGCGCCGGGCAGTGGCGTCGAGGGTCAATGGAAAGGACCTGGTTCACCTGGCCATCGTCGCCACCTGGCCTGCCCAGGTCGCTCGCGCAAGGGCTATTTCCCATCATTCGCGAGAGGGCGAGTCACGTCACTCGCGCGAAGCGCTAGATGTCACGCGCGCTCGCGGCCCTGCTCGGCAAGCTTATACTGGGCGAAGAACCGACTGTCGCACTCCGAGGCCTCGGGGCACACGAAATAGGCCAAGTCATCGCGCACCGGGGCATCGCGCCGATGCTGGCCGTCCTCCCAGTACAGCACCGCGTGCTTTACCAGCTCGGCGAGATAGTTGTGATCCCAGGCGTAGTGGCAGTAGCCATGATGCGCCGACAGATAGGCGCTGTAGGCCGGATCCGGCTGCGGGACGCTACCCGCCTGCTTGAACGCGGCGAACGCCTTGGCATCGCGCTCCGCGGAGTCCGGGTGGACGAAATAGGCGATATCACGCCGCGGCGCCAAGGCCTGAGGCAAGCCGAACTTCTCCCCCACCTCGGCGCACTGGACGACGATCCAGGACACGAAGTGCGCACCGATCTTGTGGTCCCATTTGAGGGCGACGTACATGGCGAAGCTCCCTGTCGCAGAGGCGATTTAACCACCAGCGTAGTGATTGCCGCGGATTGCCGTGCCACGCCACGACGCACTCGGCCGCGATCGTCACCAGCATCGTCACTGCACACTCTCGCCTACCCCAGTCCGGCTGGCTTGGCGTCGAAGCGTCGATTCATGTAGGCGTATGCCGACAAGATGGAGAGGACATTGCCTTGACCGCCTTGACCGCCTTGACCGCCTTGACCGCCTTGACCGCCTTGACCGCCTTGACCGCCTTGACCGCCTTGACCGCCTTGACCGCCTTGACCACAGCGCCTTGACCACAGCGCATTGACCACAGCGCCTTGACCACAGGGCCTTGACCACAGCGCATTGAGCACACTTGACCACAGGGCCTTGACCACAGCGCCTTGACCACAGCACCCTGGCGCCAGACAGTCGGTACAACGCAAGGAAAGACCGCCGTTGAAAGATCCCCGTTGTACCGACCGCATGACGTCCCTCCCCGGCGGCGATGGCCGCCATGCCGGCGACAGACCGAGCGTTCGTCATCAGGGGGGGACGCCATCGGGGGGGGTAACAGAGCCACGCGAGCGCAGCCACCCTCGCGGCTACTGCACCACCCCATCGATCTCGCGCACGAACGGCGGCAAGGCGTCGAGCAAGGCCCTCCCGTAGCGCCGGGTCAGCACGCGGCGATCGAGCAGCGTGATGCGTCCGGTATCCGCCTCCTTGCGAATCAGCCTGCCGCAGGCCTGGACCAGCTTGATCGAGGCATCCGGCACGCTGATGCGCATAAAGGGATTGCCGCCCTGGCTCTCGATCCATTCGGCCAAGGTCGCCCCCACCGGGTCATCGGGCACGGCGAACGGCAAACGCGTGATCACCACGTGGGTCAGGTAGTCACCCGGCAAGTCGATGCCCTCGGCGAAGCTCGCCAGACCAAACAGGACGCTGCCACCGCCGGCATCGACCGCGGCACGATGCCGCTCGACCAGTTCCCGCTTGGGCAACCGGTCCTGGGCCAGCACCCGATCGCGAGACTCTCGCGACAAGGCGCGCTCGACGCCACGCAGCTGCGCCCGGGAAGAGAACAGCACCAACACCGCCTCGTCCTGGCCCAGCGCTTCGACGAAGTCGACGATGGCGCGCTCATGACCTTCGCGATCGGCAGGATCCATGGCCTCTCGAGGCACACTGAGCACCGCACGCGAGTAGTCGAAGGGGCTCGGCAGGCGCTGGTAGCGATAGCGGTTGGCCAGCCCCGCCCTCTCCTGCAGGCGTTCGAAACGCCCGAGAGCGGTGAGCGTGGCCGACGTCACGACCGCGCCGAAACAACGCCCCCACAGCGACTTGGCCAGGGTATGCGCCGCCGACACCGGGCTTGCCGAAAAGGACAGCTCGGCCTCGCCCTGAAAGCGCTCCAGGATCAGCCAGCGCGCCCGCGGTGGCTCATTGGCCGCGTCGAGCTCGGCGAAGGCCTGCCACAGCGCGTGCGCCTCCAGCGCGCGCCCATGCAACAGCGCCAGCAGCGGCAACCAGGCCTCGGCCTGCTCGCGGGGCAACCCCGTCGCCTTCTCCGGGTCGAGGCTCTCGCGCAGGATATCGGTCATGCTCTCGAGCGAGCGTGACAGCTCGGCGAAGGGAATCACCAGCCCTTCGGCCTGCTCGCGCAGCGCATCCGGCACCCGGCCCATCTCGAAGCGATGCTGACCGCTGTCTTCGTCCTCCTGTAGACCGTCGGGCCGGTTGGCGAGCTGGTGGCCGAGGGCAAACACCTCGCCAAGGCGCGGCTCCACGGCCTCAAGCAGCGTCGGCATGTTACCCAGTAAACGCGCCAGGGTTGGCTGTACGCCGAGAGCCGTATTGAGCTCGGTGAGCGAGCCACGCAGGTTGCGCAGCCACCTAAGGCCACCGCCAACGCTGAAGCGATGAGTGAAGTGCTGGATCGCCTTGTCCGGCAGGTGGTGGCCTTCGTCGAAGACGTAGAGACAGTCGGCGGGGTCCGGCAGCACCATGCCACCGCCGAGGGCCAGGTCGGCCAGCACCAGGTCATGGTTGGCGACGATGATGTCGGCGCTCTCGAGATCGCGGCGGGCGCGAAAGAACGCGCAGGCACCGAAGTGCCCGCAGCGGCGATTGGTACACTGACGATGATCGACGGTGAGCCGGCGCCAGTGGCCATCGTCGATGGCCTCGCCCCAACTGTCGCGATCGCCTTCCCAGCGCCCGTTGCCGTAGGCATCTCCCATGCGCTGTACCAGGCTCTTGAACTCATCGCCCGGTGCGTCGAGGGCCTGCTCGAACAACGACAGCGTCGGGTTGTCCTCGGCCCCCTCCATGGCCTGGTCGAGCTTGGCGACACACACATAGCGCCCGCGACCCTTGGCCAGGGCATAGCCGAAAGCGAGCCCGCTATGCGCCTTGAGCGCCGGCAGGTCCTGATGCAGCACCTGCTCCTGCAGGGCCACCGTGGCGGTGGCCAGCACCAGTCGCTTGCCCCGAGCCTTGGCCACGGGCAGCGCCGAGAGCAGGTAGGCCAGCGTCTTGCCGGTGCCGGTCCCCGCCTCGAGCACGCAGACGTGTTCGTCGCTGACGCGCTTGCCGGCGTCGTCGAGTTCGATATTGCCCAGGGTTCGCGCGATCTCGGCGATCATCAGGCGCTGACCATAGCGCGGCGTCAGATCAAGCCCCTCCAGCACCCGGCGGTAGGCGGTTTGTATCTCGCTCTTGAGCACCTCTTCAAGCATGGCGGTCATCCGGGTGTGCAGTGCCTGTCATTGCCAGGTGGCGCCGCCCCAAGGGCCCTCCACTTGACCACTATCGAAAAGGCCGGCATCTGCCGGCCTCCTGCTCGCTGTGTGATGCGCGATTTACAGCATGCCTTCCGGCGGGTGCTCACAGGGCAGCTTGTCACCGATGAAGCGCTCGATCTCGGGCAGCGAGAACGCGTCTTCTTCACCGACGAAGCTGATCGATACGCCCTTGGCACCGGCACGTCCGGTACGACCGATCCGGTGGACATAGTCCTCCGGATCTTCCGGCAAGGTGTAGTTGATGACGTGACTGACGTCTTCGATATGGATGCCACGCCCGGCGACATCGGTGGCGACCAGCACCTGGACGCTGCCCTCACGGAACTCTTCGAGGGTGCGAATGCGCTGATTCTGTGGCACGTCACCCGACAGCATGGCGACGTTGATGTCGGCCTTCTTCAGCAGCTCAAGCAGGTTACGCACCAGATCGCGCCGGTTACCGAAGACCATGACGCGCTCGAAGCTCTCCTGCTGGAGCAGCTTGACCAGCAGACGCTGCTTGTCGTCGTCGCTGACCAGATAGACGCGCTGGTCGATATCGGCGGCGTTTTCGACGGTCACGGCGATCTCGACGTGGGCCGGATCGAGGGTCCACTGGCTCGCCAGATTGAGGATATCGTCGGTGAAGGTTGCCGAGAACAGGAACGTCTGGCGCTCCTCGGGCTTGGGCGTGTAGCGGATGATGCGCTTCACGTCCGGGATGAAGCCCATCGACAGCATCCGATCGGCCTCATCCAGCACCAGGACTTCCACCTGGCCAAGATCGATGTCGCGCTTCTGCTGAAAGTCCAGCAGACGACCCGGCGTTGCCACCAGAATATCGACGTTGCCGGCCAGGCCCTCTCGCTGCTTCTGGTAGTCCATGCCGCCGACGACGCTGGTCACGTTCAACGCGGTGAAGCGAGCCAGGGCCTTGGCGTCCTTCTCGATCTGCAGCGCCAACTCGCGGGTCGGAGCCACGATCAGGGCACGCGGCGCGCCGGCCTTCTGGCCGTCCGGCGCCGGCTCTTCCAGGAAGTAGGCCAACATGGAGATCAGGAAGGCCGCGGTCTTGCCGGTGCCGGTCTGGGCCTTGCCGACCACGTCTCCGCCCAGCAGCGTCTGGGTCAGTGCTTCGGCCTGAATCGGCGTGCAGTACTCGAAGCCTTCGGCGTGAATGGCACGCATCAGCGGCAGCGGCAGATCGAAGTCGTGGAACCGCCACTTGCCCGCCACGGCGGGCACCTGAAACTGGCGAAGATCCCAGCTGGACTGGCGGCGCCTCGGCTTGCGGCGACGACGCTTGGGCTTGCGGCTCTGGGCCGGTGCGGTGGTCTGTTCCGACTCGCTCATAGGCTGTGCTGTGTGTCCGTTTCGAGTGAAAAGAGAAAAATCCAAGGCGGGTATTGTACCAGCCTCTGACGATTTCGGCCCACCTACATGATGCACCCGTGGCGCTTCACTGTCAGAGCGGGCCGGCACACTGGTAGAATGCCGCCAACGATAAAGGAGCCCCGCGTCATGACACGCCGTAAGAAAACCCGATCTCTAGCCGACAAGGTGACCATTCGCACCGGTCGACGCAAGGATTTCAAGAAGTGGCGCCACGATAACCCCGACGAGGTCGTGTCGTCGCGTCGCTACACCCAGAAGAAACGCCAGCAGCGTAAACTGCAAGCCGCCAAGCGCCTGGAACGTCAGCAGTCAGCACCGACCATCGACATCCATCCCGAGCCCAAGGACACCGGCGACACGCCGCGTAAGGATAACGACTGATGCGCCTGGTGTCGTTCAACATCAATGGCCTGCGTGCACGCCCGCACCAGCTCGAGGCGCTGATCGAGGCGCACCAGCCGGCGCTGATCGGCCTTCAGGAAACCAAGGTCCAGGACAGCGAGTTTCCCCGCGAGGCCGTCGAAGCGATGGGCTACCACGTGCACTTCTTCGGCCAGAAGGGCCACTACGGCGTTGCCGTGATGACCCGAGAAGCGCCACTGGAAGTTCGCTACGGCCTGCCGGGAGACGCCGAAGACGCCCAGCGCCGCATGATCGGCGTGCGCCTGGCCTGCGCCGATGGCGAGCCACTGTGGGTCTACAACGGCTACTTTCCCCAGGGCGAAAACGTCGCTCACCCGACCAAGTATCCGCTCAAGCGCGCCTTCTACGAACAGCTGCAGACGCTGCTCGATGACCACCATCAGGCCGGCGAGCGCCTGGCTATCATGGGCGACTTCAACATCTCCCCGGCCGATATCGATATCGGCATCGGCGAGGACAACCGCAAGCGCTGGCTGCGCGAAGGCAAGACCAGCTTCCAGCCGGAAGAACGCGAGTGGCTCGACCGCCTCAAGGGCTGGGGCCTGACCGACAGCTACCGTCACCGCTATCCCGATGTCGACGACCTGTATAGCTGGTTCGACTACCGCTCCAAGGGCTTCGACCGCGAGCCCAAGCGGGGCCTGCGCATCGACTATATCCTGACCACCGATGCCCTGCGCGAGCGCATCACGGACGCCGGCATCGACTACCGGCTGCGCGGCATGGAGAAACCCTCGGACCACGCCCCGATCTGGACCCAGTTCGACCTTTGACATGGGGCTAGCGATGGGCCAAGCAAAAACAGCCTTGAGCCGAGCAAACAGCCCTGAGCCGAGCAAACAGCCAAGGCGTCCAACACCAGGGGGGCCATCAGCGCCTCGCTGAGCCCCACGCGCCCCTTCTCCCGGGCGTCTATCGACCATGCGTACGACCTGGACCTTGACGGCAACGATGCGGGCCGGTGGCAAAGCCGCCTGGGCGGTTCGACGCCGCGACCGTCGGTCGGTCATCGGGCCAGCCGCCAAGCGCAACGCCCCCGACGCCTGCGCAAGACAGGCATCGGGGGCGTTGGCGCAGCAGCGATGGAGATGCGGTTGTCTACGTGGCCGCCAGGTACGCCTGTGTCGACATCACGCTCCCGTAGCCGAACTCGAAGGCCGCCATCATGGCCGCGTGGACCTGAGCCGCAGGCACGCTCACCCCGCTGTACTTTAGATCGAGAGTGGCACAGGCATCGTGCAATACGGTGGCCGGGTACCCCATATCAACGGCGGCACGCACGCAGGCATCGACACACATGTGGCTCATCGCACCGATAATCACGACTTCGTCGACCCCATGCGCCGTGAGCTGCTGCTTGAGATCGGTGTCGCGAAACGCGTTGATGTGATTCTTGACGATGACCGGCTCATTGCCGACCGGCGCCACCGCGGGCTGGATCTCGACGCCGTCGGTGCCCGGCACGAATGCCGGCGCCTCACTACCGGCGAACTCGTGGCGAATGTGAAAGACGGGGATGCCCTTCGCCCGGGCATCGGCGATCACCTTGGCGGCATTGTCGACGGCGGCCTCGATGCCCGCCAGAGGCAGCTTACCGCTGGGCAGGTACTCGTTCTGCAAATCGATGACGATCAAACCGGACGTCTTCATGGGCTAGCTCCTTGAGCGGATGAATAGCCCCAATGTTCGCCGGTAGCTGACATGGCGAGAAGTGGCGCCATGGACATTTTTGGTGTCGATAGCGACAGCAACCGTCAACTGTCCTGGGCCGTATCGCGATGCTTAGCCGTGTGCGCCCTGGCCGCTTGCGCTAAAGCGACGGCGATACGCGCTGGGAGACAAACCGACGATGCGCGTAAATACCTTGCGCAAGGCGCCGGGGTCGCTGTAGCCGACTTCCCACGCCACACGGTCGATGGAGGCGTTGCCGAACTGCAGCAACTCACGGGCCCGCCCCACGCGCAGGCGCTGGCAGTATTCGGTCGTTGTCATGCCGGTGGCCTTGTGGAAGCGACGCAGGAGTGTGCGCTCTTCCAGTCCGGCCTGCGCGGCCAAGGTGCGCAGTGCCACGTCCTTGGCCTGGGTGGCCTGCAGCCAGTGCTGGACCTTGAGGACCGCCGCATCGCCATGCGTCAATCGGGGAGAAAACACGCTGTAGTAGCGCTGCTCCCGGCCCGGCGGATCCACCAGCAGCATGCGCGCCGTTTCGATCATGATCGTGGGGCCCAGTAGCCGATCCACGAGCCGGAGCCCCAAGTCCGTCCAGGCCATGAGCCCTCCGGCCGTCATGACATCACCATCGTCGATGATCAACTGGTCCGCATCCACGTGTACGTCGGGGTATCGCCGTTGCAGCAATTCGGCATACGTCCAGTGAGTGGTCATCGTGCGCCCTGCCATCAGGCCGGTGGCCGCCAGTGGAAAGGCACCGGCGCAGACCGAGCCCAAGGCGACGCCTTCCGCGTGCCGCTCACGCAGCCACACCGTCAGCGGCAGGATCTCATCCGCCGCGATCGGTTCCGGTTCGTTCAGCGTGGGCGGCAGGATCAGCGCCGACAGCACGGAAGGCGCGCCCGGGGCACTATCGAACACACGCTCCGGGCTTGCATCGGCGGCGTGCTGTTGCCAATGCGTTACCCGCAGCGGCGGCTCGGACTGCCGAAGACGCGACGAGGCCATGCGATTCGCGACACGAAACAGGTCGGTCAGGCCCAGGACAGCCGCCTGCTGCGCCCCCGGATAAAGCACCACCCCTATCTCGATCATCGGCATGTTTCCCTTTGGCGCGACGACCGTCGCTGTCTATCGGCATCTCCATTCGCCACGTTAGCACCGCCAATCGACGCTGCAGCGGGCGTCTGCGAGGGCCTGGGTCGCAAGACATTTCAACGACGCCTTCCGGTGTGCCAGCGCTGAGCTTCCAGCCTGTCCTGAACCGGCTCAACGCCTGTTCCAGATAGTCGTTTCCAGCAACTGAACAAGCTAGGCTCGAGCGTTTATGCTTGAGGAAAAGGTCCTGTCTGGGACGGCCTGAAAACACCGAACCGAAGGACCCGTGCGGCCACCGGCGCCACGAGATGATGTCACACCCGCTGGCGCGATCTGTCCCACTATCGCTTGACGGGACTGTGCCCCCACTCATGCCGATCGTAAGCGACGAGCCTATCGCCATGCGTGACGTGGGACATGCCTTCACCTACTTGTCACTGGCTCCTTGTCACTGACTCCTTGCCACTGGCTACTTGTCACTGCTCCCACTCGCGCCGTCACTAAGCGCTGCAAGCCAGGCCGCGGCGCCGTCGGCCCCGCCTCGCTGCGCGCGGCTCAAGGCCTGACGCGCCAGCTCGGTCTTGCCCCAGCCTGAGGCCAATTGACCGAGGGTCAACCAGTCCTCGGCGGCGCCGCTCTCCTCGGCGACGGCTCGCCAGGCACTCAGCGCCTGATCGTGGCTGCGTGCGGCCTGCCAGGCCTGAGCCAGCAGGCGACGGTTGGCGGGGGTGTCGGCAAGACGGCCATCGTCCAGCGCGCTGGAGAGCAGCTCCGCGGCACGCGCGGGGGTGCCTGCCGCCAGGTGCAGCCTGATGCGCCGTTCGAGATCCTCGGCGCCGGACAGAAGCCCGCGTCGCCAAGCGCTCTCCCACAGCGCTGCGGCGCGGCGCGGATCGCCGAGTCGCTGGGCCAGCGCGGCGGCGCGGCGCCATGCCTCAGGATCGTCGCCTGCCTGCCTGAGCTGGGCCTCCAGCGCCGCCAGGGCCGCATCGAGCCGGCCACTGCGCTGCATGACCGTGGCGAGCAGTGCCAATCGCTCGGGCGTCGGCGAGGGATCCGCCTTGTGCGCGGCGTCGACCCAATCGGCAGCGCTGTCCCAGGCCTCACGCCTGGCCGCTAGCTGGGCCATCAACCACCGCTCCTCGACGCTATCGGGATGCCGTTCGAGCCAGTCGGCGAGCAGGTCGCTACCCTCCTCCCAGCGCTCGGCTGCCAGTCTCAACCCGGCCTCCTGACGCTGCCAGCGATCACGCTGGCTCGTCTCCACACCGTCGACGCTGCGCGCAGCCGCCAGATGGTCGGCGGCCTCCAGGGGTTTATCGAGGGATGCCTCGGCGCTTGCCGCAAGCTGCAGATACAGTGCCCGAGCCCAGCGATCGGAGGCATTGCCGCCCCGGAGCCTCTCGGCCTGGTCCTCGGCCCTCGACTCGACGCCGCCTGGATCGCCGGCGAGCGCCTGCTCGAGACCCTTGAGATCGGCGATGATACCCGCCGATAGGGTCGGCGCCGCGTTAGCCGCGGTGCAGGCCAACGCCATCACCGCGCCGACCGCCACCGCCATGATGCGCGGGCGGCCAGGCAGCGCATGGGAGAGAACGTGAACGATGCTCATTTCAGCTGAAACTCCAATCGCTGCCTGGCACGCCGGAGCCCCGACGCCGACTCGAAGCGCCAGCCGGCGATCGCATCGGTGGCGGCCCGTTCGAAGGTGCGCCGTGGGCTCGCCTCGAGCACCTCGATGCTGCCGCGATCGACGCTGCCGTCGGCGCGGATCAGGAACTGCACAATGACGTAACCCTCGAGACCTCGCCGCTGAGCCCTGGAGGGATACTGAGGCGGCACCTTGCTGGTGGCCCGCGCCGAGGTGCCAACGTCGACCGGTGTGTTAGACGCCGGCGCGGCCTGGGAAGCGGCGCTGCCGCTGGCGGCTGCCGGCGACGGGCTGGGCGACGGGCTAGGTGCCGGCGACGGGCTGGGCGACGGGCTAGGTGCCGGCGACGGGCTGGGTGTCGGCCTGGGTGCAGGTTGCGGCTCTGGTTGCGGTTCGGGCTCTGGTTCAGGCTGAGGTTCGGGTTCAGGCGGCGTCTCGGTCAGCTCGGGCAGCCGGCTGTCCATGGCGAGTTCCGGCATGTCCATGGCCGGCATCTCGGGTTCGGGCAGGGCGATTTCGCTATCGACCGTCGGTGCCGGACTCGGCGGCGGCGGTGCGGATGCCGTGGGCGGCGGTGGCGGTGGTGCCGAGGACGGCGCCGCTTCGCTTGGCGTCTCGGCCTCGGGGGCCGGCGCCTCGGCGAGCGTCAGGGTGATCTCCTCCCGCAGCTCTGGCTCCGCCTGGGGCGGCACCACCAGCAGCGCCAACAAGGCGAACAGCACCAGGGTCAGCAGCGAACCGGCAATCAGGGACAGCACTCGCCGCATCAGCCAGCGCTCCGCTGTGCCGCTACCGCCACCTTGTCCACGTCGGCATCGCGCAGCCGATCCATGACCTCGATCAGCACGCCGGTGGCGGCCTCACGATCGGCCTGGATCACCACCGAGCCGTCATCGCTGACCATGCCGGCGACCGTGGTGCCGATGCGATGAATATCGACGGGTTCGCCGTCCACCCACACCGCGCCTTCCGGGGTAATCGCCACCAGCACCTGCACGTCGGGCCTCGCGCTCGCCGCACTCGACTCAGGCCGCTCGATCTCGACCCCGCTTTCCTTGATGAAGCTGGTGGTCACGATGAAGAAGATCAACATGATGAACACCACGTCCAGCATCGGGGTCAGGTTGACCTCACTGGATTCGTCCGAGGCGGCCGATAGCCTGCGCCTACGCATGTGCATCCTCCGCGGCACGGGCGAGGCGATCATGCAGCTTCTGATCCTCGCGCCGAATGATATGTTCAAGACGGGTAATAAAGAGCAGGCCCACCACCGACACGGCCATGCCGGTCAACGTCGGCAGGGTCGCCCGCGCCACGCCATCGGCCATGGCGCGAGCCTGGTTGGTACCGGCCAACGAGAGACTATCGAATACCGTGATCATGCCGGTGACGGTGCCAAGAAGCCCCAGCAGCGGGCAGATCACCACCAGCAGACGCAACCAGGGCAAGGGACCGCGCAGCCCCTGGATCAGGTCTCTCACCCAGACCTCACGCAGCGTCATGGCGCTCCAGCTGGTGCGGTCCCCGCGCGCGACCCACTGGCCAACCAACGCCTGGCGAGCCGGGCGGTAGTGGAAGCGAAAGAACCACCAACGCTCGAGGCCCACCGAGAACAGCAGCATGGCCACGAACGCAATCACGACCAGGACCGGGCCACCGGCATCGATCAACCGGGCAAGCGGATCAAGCCAGGGCATCGGCATGGTGCCTGGCCTCGCTTGGCGATGTCGACGGCGCGCGATCCGCCTCCAGACGATCGGCAAGCACGGCGCTGGCGCGCCCTTCCATGGTGCCGATCAGGGCACGCGAGCGTGCCGACAGCGCGGTATGGGCGAACAGCAGCGGGACCGCGGTGATCAGACCCAACACGGTGGTCACCAGCGCCTGACTGATGCCGCCGGCCATCAACTGCGGATCGCCGGTGCCAAACACCGTGATCGACTGGAAGGTCACGATCATGCCGGTGACGGTTCCGAGCAGGCCGAGTAGAGGCGCCACGGCGGCCAGCATCTTGACCAGGGCCTGACCACGCTCGATGCGCGGCTGCTCGGCGAGCATCGCCTCGTCGAGACGCGCCTCCAGGGCCTCGGGCGCGTGGCCCGCACCGAAGGCATGAAAGCGATTAAGCACGCGTCCCAACGGATTGTCCGCGCGCAGATTGTCGAGATCGGCCAACTGGCGCCGCGTGGTCATGCTGACACGCAGCAGATACAGGTACTGGCCGAGGGCGATGACCAGGCCGAGGGCCCCCAGCGCCACCACGACCCAGCCCACCGCACCGCCCTGCTGGAAGCGCTGCCACAGGGTCGGCTGAAGGGCCAACGCCTGAAGCACGCGTCCCTCGGCGGGGTCCACCGGCACTACGTTGCTGTCCCCCGCGGAGAAGGCGTTGAGGCGCTCGGCCACGATGCCCGGCGTATGCTCGATCACCGCCAGGCGACCGTCCTCCCCGACGCGCTCAAGCAGCTGATCGTTGCTGAAGGCAAGCTGATCGCCGATTCGGGTCACCGGACGCGACGCCACGCGACCATCGGCGGCGGCCACCGGCGCATCGAGGCTCACCACTCGAGCCGTCTCGGCGGTCAGCCCCATCAGGCTATCGGCGAGCCGCTCGATCTGATCGAGGGTGACGATCTCATCGTCGCCGAGGCGCTCCGGGAGCTCGACTCGGGCGCCCACCGTCAGCCAGCTGTTGGCAAGGTCATCACGCAGCTCGCCGCCTTCGGCGGCGACACTGGCGAAGACGCCGGCCAGATCACCGCCCTGGGCATCGCGTTCGGCGTTCAGCGCATCGAGAGTTGCGCTCAATTCCTGCTGACGGGCCTCCAGGCTTTCGCGCCGTTCACGCGCCGCGGCCAGGTCGGCCTGGGCCTTGTCGAGTGCGGCCGACAGCGCCTCGCTATCATCGACAAGCCCCGCCAGGCGCGCGCTATCCCGGGCCTCGGCGGCCTCGCGGTCGGCGCGCAGGGTGCTCAGCGCGGCGCCGACGCTCCCCGCTTGAGACGGCGCTTGCGCCTGGGCCTGCTCCTGAGGCTGCTCTTGAGATGAGGCCGGCGACGCCTCCTGGGCCTGGACGGCGAGCGGCGCCGCGGCCATCACGCTCAGGGCGGCGGCGCCTAGCATGTTCCGGGCGTTGAGTCGCATGCCGCGGGCGCTGACTGGCAAGAAACGGCCATGACCCCGGGCGCTGACTGGCAAGAGACGGCCATGACCCCGGGCGCCGACTGGCGAGAGACGGCCATGACCCAGGGCGCTTCGACATGTGACGAACGCAGACAACACCAGCGCCTTCATGAGCGTCCCTCCAGCGGCTGGGACAGCGGCAGATCGAGCAGTGCCGGCGCACGCTGATCCCTAACGATACTCATGCCCTTGCCGACTTCACTGCGGGCGTTGGCATCCAGCGGCTGCCAGCCATGCTCGGCCACCTTCCACACGCCGCCTTCGCTGCCATCCGGCGTCAGGTAATACCAGCCGACCCGACCCAGGCGCAGGAAGTCCACTTCGCGGCCGTCCGTCTCGCCATCGGTAGCGGCCAGGCGTCCCCGCCAGGCATCGAGCTCACGCCCATACTCGAGCTCGGCACGCCAGGCGCCCAGGACCCGCTCGAGCTTCTCGCCATCGCCAAGGGCCGGATCACTCAAGGCGCTCTGCAACGAGGCGACCCTGGCGCGACGCTCGTCGTGTAGAAAAGGCAGGTCCTGGTCGACCCACGTCGACAGGCGCTCGGTCATGTCGGCGAGGCGTCCCGGCAAGGCCTCACGGGTCTCGGACAGCGTCGCCAGCGCCGCCTCGCGCTCGGTGGCGGTCTCGGCCTGGCGCTCGACCTGAGGGGCCAGGGCGGCGTTGTAGCTCTCGAGGCGACGCGCCTCGGTCTCGGCCTGGCGCAGTGCTTGAATGTTCTCGCGCACCGCCTCATCGGCGGCATCGATCCTGGTCTGCAGCTCGGCCTGGGCACGCTGCGCCGCCAGTGCCTCATCGCTGAGATTCCCCTCGGCGATCGCCAGCGGCGCAGCCATGACAGCGGCCGCCAGCGCGAAGACGCAAAGGCCGCGGCGCAGACTCGGCGAGACGCTAGCGCCCCCGCCAAACCAGCGTGGGGAGGAAGGGATAGTCGACTGCACGTTGCCTCCGATACGTCGGGCACGCACCGAGAACTCGGCGCGCAAAAGTGGCGGATACAGTATCGCAAACACGAATAGTTATCAATGTTGGCACGACCTTTGGGCACAACGCAAAGCGCCAAGGAAGGGCAGCGCCTGACCGCGAGCGAGGACGCCATCAGGCGCGTCCCAAGGCCACTGGACACCGCTGCCCCCCTCCCGAGCGCCTCGGCACCACCGGCGCAGGAGCAGGCCGCTACCTCGAAAATCCGCGTCTCGAACCCACGTATAGAACGACAGAACCCCCGATGCGATGCATCGGGGGTTCGTCATGCCGTGGGCTCAGTGCCCTCAAGCGCCCTCAAGCGCCGTGGATAGCGTCGCGCTCGCGGTTCGCCGACAGACACGCGGTGTGGCGTCTAGCGTCGCGCTCGCCGCACCGCCGCGTCATAGCTTGCCATCGAGCTCCGGAATGGCCTCGAACAGATCGGCCACCAGGCCGTAGTCCGCGACCTGGAAGATCGGCGCCTCTTCGTCTTTGTTGATCGCGACGATGACCTTGGAGTCTTTCATCCCCGCCAGGTGCTGGATGGCACCCGAGATGCCGACGGCGATGTACAGATCCGGAGCGACGATCTTGCCGGTCTGGCCCACCTGCATGTCGTTGGGCACGTAGCCCGCGTCCACCGCAGCTCGCGATGCACCGATGGCGGCGCCGAGCTTGTCGGCGATGCTGTCGAGAATCTTGAAGTTCTCGCCGCTGCCCATGCCACGACCACCGGAAATAACGATCTTGGCGGCGCCGAGTTCGGGACGATCGCTCTTGGCAAGCTCCTCGCCGACGAAGCTCGACAGGCTATTGGCAACGCTTGCCGCGACGGGTTCGACGGCGGCGCTACCACCCTCACCCACGGCGTCGAAACCGGTGGAGCGAACGGTGATGACCTTGAGCGCGTCGTCGCTTTTGACCGTGGCGATGGCGTTACCGGCATAGATCGGGCGCTTGAAGGTATCGGCGCTCTCGACGGCGATGATCTCGGAGATCTGGGCCACGTCCTTGAGCGCAGCGAGCCGCGGCAGCACGTTCTTGCCGGTGGTCGAGGCCGCCGCCAGCACGTGGCTGTAGTCGTCGGCGAGGCTAACCAGCAGATCGGCCATGGGCTCGGCCAACTGGTGGGCGAACACCTCGCCATCGGCGACCCGTACACGCTTGACGCCGTCGAGCTTGGCGGCGGCCTCGGCAATGGCGCCGACGTCCTGGCCTGCCACCAGCACATCGATATCGCCGCCGATGGCCTTTGCAGCGGCCACCACATGGGCGGTCGCTTCACCGAGATGACCGTCGTGATGTTCGGCTAAGACAAGAATGCTCATGAAATCACCTTGGCTTCGTTCTTGAGTTTGTCGACGAGCTCGTCCACGGAGCCCACTTTCACGCCGCCCTGACGCTCGGCGGGCGGCTCGACCTTGACCAGGGTCAGGCGAGAAGCCACTTCCACGCCGAGATCGGCCGGCGTGGTGACGTCCATCGGCTTCTTCTTGGCCTTCATGATGTCCGGCAGCTTGGCGTAGCGCGGCTCGTTCAAGCGCAGATCGGTGGTTACCACCGCGGGCAGGGCCAGCTCCACGGTCTGCAGACCGCCGTCGATTTCACGGATGACCTTGAGCTTGTCGCCGTCGACACTGACGTCCGAGGCGAAGGTGCCCTGGGCCATGCCGGTCAGCGCAGCCAGCATCTGGCCGGTCTGATTGTTATCGGAATCGATGGCCTGCTTGCCGAGAATCACGAGCCCCGGGCTCTCCTGCTCGACCACCTTGGCCAGGGCCTTGGCCGCGCCGAGAGACTCGACGCGCTCATCGGTCTCGACATGAATGGCGCGATCGGCGCCAAGCGCCAACGCCGTGCGCAGCTGCTCCTGGGCGGCCTTGGGGCCGACCGTCACGGCGACAACCTCGGTGGCCACGCCCTTTTCCTTGAGCCGCACCGCTTCTTCCACGGCGATCTCGCAGAACGGGTTCATGGCCATCTTGACGTTGGTCAAATCCACATCGCTGCCATCCGGCTTGACCCGGATCTTGACGTTGTAGTCGATGACGCGTTTGACCGCGACGAGTACTTTCATGTTGTCCTCGCTTGGTTCACCCTTGGAACCGTCGATGAAGAACGCCACGAGCTAGGCCGTGGGCTGTCTTTGAGCCTGATCGCCACCCTGGTCACACGCGGCGCCTTAGAACCATCCGATAGGTTTCTAGACGTTTCATGCAAGCGTTTGATAGGGGCTCTGAAAACCTCTTCAATGTGCCACAGCCTGACGCTTGGCAACAATCCCTACGCGCCCCGCCCTCGATGATGACCGTCTCACAGTAGGCCATCGTAAGGATGGCCTGGCGACGCTATTATGCCTATCATGGGGTTAGTCTTGAAGCAAACGACCGTTTAAAATCTGTTCGACGTTGGTGGTAGACCGTCCCCAGCGCCGATGCCAGGAGGAGAGGACTCGATGACAGAACAAGTAGAACGCGACACCATGGATTTCGACGTGGTCATCGTCGGTGCAGGCCCTTCGGGGCTCGCCGCTGCCTGCCGTCTGATGCAGCAGGCAACCGAAGCGGAGCAGGAATTGACCGTATGCGTGGTCGAAAAGGGCTCCGAGGTCGGCGCCCACATCCTCTCCGGCGCGGTATTCGAGCCGCGCGCCCTGACCGAGCTGTTCCCCGACTGGCAGGAACGTGGTGCCCCGCTCACCACTCCCGCCGTGCGCGATGAGCTCTACCTGCTCAAGGATGCCGACAAGGCCCAGAAACTGCCCAATGCGCTGGTCCCGAAGACCATGCACAATACCGGCGGCGACCAGACTCGCTACGTCATTTCCGCCGGCAACCTGTGCCGCTGGCTGGCGGAACAGGCCGAAGCGCTCGGGGTCGAGATCTTCCCGGGCTTCGCCGCCCAGGAAGCCATCGTCGAAGACGGCGTGGTGCGCGGCATCCTGATCGGAGACATGGGCGTGGGTGCCGACGGCAGCGAGAAATCCGGCCATATGCCGGGCATGGAGCTGCGCGCCAAGTACACGCTGTTTGCCGAAGGCGCTCGTGGCCACATCGGCAAGCGCCTGATCGCGGAATATTCCCTCGATCAGGGCCGTGATCCTCAGCACTACGCCATCGGACTCAAGGAGTTGTGGGACATCCCCGCCGACAAGTACGAGCCCGGGCTGGTGCTGCATGGCTCTGGCTGGCCCCTGGACAAGCACACGCACGGCGGCTGGTTTCTCTACCATGGCGACAACCAGCAGGCGGTGGTCGGCCTGATCATGGACCTGGCCTATCACAACCCCTACCTCTCGCCCTTTGACGAGTTCCAGCGCATGAAGCATCACCCGGTGCTCAAGCAGCATCTCGAGGGCGGCAAGCGCGTGGCCTACGGCGCCCGCGCCATCGCCAAGGGCGGGATCAACAGCCTGCCGAAGATGACCTTCCCGGGGGGACTCTTGATCGGCTGCGATGCCGGCACCCTGAATTTTGCCAAGATCAAGGGCCTGCACACCGCCATGAAGTCGGGCCTGGTGGCCGCCGAAAGCGTCTTCGCGGCGCTCAAGAATGGCGACGAGGGCGGCAAGGAACTCAGTGCCTTTACCCAGCTATGGGAAGAGAGCTGGGCCTATCAGGAGCTCAAAGACAGCGCGAGCTTCGGCCCTGCCATTCACAAGTACGGCACCGTCGGCGGTGGTGCCTACAATTTTGTCGATCAACTACTCGGCGGAAAATTGCCGACCGTGCACGACACCAAGCCGGATTACGCCACTCTCAAGCCGGCCGCCGAGTTCGACAAGATCGATTATCCCAAGCCCGACGGTAAACTCTCCTTCGACAAGCCGTCCTCGGTGTTCCTGTCCAACACCAATCATGAGGAAGACCAACCCTGTCACTTGAAGCTCGCCGATCCCGACCTGCCGATTCGCGACAACCTGCCCGAGTACGCGGAGCCGGCCGTACGTTATTGCCCGGCGGGCGTGTACGAGGTCGTCGAGGACGATGCCGGCAAGCCGAAGTTCCAGATCAACTTCCAGAACTGCGTGCACTGCAAGACCTGTGACATCAAGGATCCGGCCCAGAACATCACCTGGGTCGCACCCGAAGGCGGCGGCGGGCCAAATTACCCGAACATGTGATCGCCACGTCGGCAAGCGATACGCGAACCCGTGTCGCTCACCTCCGCGGGCGGGGCCATCGGCCCCGCCCGCTATCGCCTTGTCGTGCCTTGCCGTGCCAACTGACGCACCTGCGGCGCTGTTCGCTCCTGCCTCGCCGCTGATTCGCCGCTGATTCGCCACCCTGGCCGACGAGTCACGCCGGCGCCCGGTATCCGCCCTCGGTCCACCGCGGGTTTTCTCTAAGGTAATAACAGATCGTTCTGTTGATAGCCTTGCCTTATACCTTGGTCGACACAATAGTGTGCAGCCTCACTAATGCACGCTCCTTCGCTGGACTCGCGATCGAAGGCCATCAACACGGACACTCTCATGGCACACACTCGTCAGATCCTGCTTGCCCTGATCCTTGGCATCGCCGCTGGCGCCGCGATCAATCTGCTGGTGCCCGGGTGGGCCGAGCCGCTCGACACCAACCTGCTTACACCGTTGGGCCAGGTCTTCCTGCGCCTGCTGCAGTTCATCGTCGTGCCGATGGTGTTCTGTGCGCTGATCCTGAGTTTTACCCAGGTCGAGCGCGGCGCCAATGTCGGCCGCTACGCCGGGAAACTGCTGGGGCTCTACGTGGTCACCAGCGCCGTGGCGCTGGCGATCGGCATGGCCGTGGCCGCCTGGCTGACCCCCGGACTCGGTGTCGATGCCGCCGGCGCTCAGGCCACCGCCACCAGCGACCCTCAACCGCTGGCCCAGTGGCTGGTCGGCCTGGTGCCGAAGAACCCTTTCGAAGCCCTGGCCGAGGCCAACCTGCTGCAGATCATTCTGGCCGCCGCGCTGATCGGTATCGCCGCTCGTCAGTTGCCGGAGCACAGCCGTGCGTTTATCGGCGTGCTCGAAAGTGGCTACGAGATCGTCCTCAAGGTCCTGTCGCTGGTGCTGAAGCTTGCCCCCATCGGGGTCTTCGCCCTGATCGCCTCGGTGGTCGCGACCCAGGGCCTGGACCTGCTGCTCAAGCTCGGGCTCTATGTGGTCGGCCTGCTGATCGCCATCGCCGCCATGGCGCTGTTCTACCTGGCGCTGCTGACCCTGACCGGATCTCGTCCCGGGGCCTATCTGCGCCATTTCGGCGAGGCACTGAGCTTCGCCCTCGGCACGGCGAGCTCCAACGCGACGCTGCCCATCGCGCTGGAAAACGCCAAAGCCTACGGTGCGCCTCGCGAGCTGACCGCCTTCGCACTGCCCTTCGGCACCGCGCTAAAGCGTGACGGCGCCGCCGTGCTGCAAGGCTTCAATGCGCTGTTTGTGGCTCAGCTGTTTGGCGTCGAGGTGACACTGACCCTGGCCCTGACGATCTTCGCCACGGGTCTGCTGGTGTCGTTCTCCACCGCCGGCGTTCCTGGTGCCGGACTCGTCGCGATGAGCACCGTGCTGTCGGCGGCGGGCCTGCCGCTGGAAGGCGTCGCCGTGGTCGCCGGCGTCGATCGCTTCACCGATGGCTTTCGCACGTCGCTCAACGTCATGGGCAACACCGCCAACGCCATGCTGTTGGCCAAGGGGGAAGCGCGCCACGCAGCCGACCCCTCGCCCACACCGACGACGACGCCCGCGCCCAAGACTGAGACCGACGGCCGCGCCCAAGGCTGAGACCGGCACCCGGTCCCAAGGTCATGCTGGCGGGCTGCCTCCCTCAAGCGGGTGTGATCGTGCCAACGCGGCTGTGCCACCAACAGCTCGAACCTCCCGTCGTATCGATGGCTCGTAAAAGCACCCCGAAGGTTGGAATGGGTGTCCAACTGTCGGGGTGCTTTTCCCTTCCGGGGGTGTTGTTGTACGTCGGTGAACGGCGTCGCCGGCCTACCCTGCCGCGCCGGTGGCCGCGGGACGCTGGGGATCGGCGCTCCATTCACTCCACGACCCCACGTACAGGCGCGGCAACGCCCGCCCGGCGAGCTGATAGGCCAACAGGTCATGGCAAGCCGTCACCCCGGAACCACAGTAGGCGATCACCGCCTCTGCGTGGGGCAATTCCGCGGCCAATTGCTGCGAGGATTTGAACAGGCCCTGCTCGTCGAGGTTCTCCGAACAGGGACGATTCACCGCGCCGGGAATGTGTCCGGCCCTGGGGTCGAGGGGCTCGCTGTCACCGCGAAAACGCTCACTCGCCCGGGCATCGACCTTGAGTGCTGCGCTGGTCGCCATTTCCTCGAGCCCAACCAGGCCGCTATCGTCGAACACCGGCTGCCACCGGGACGGTGTCACATCTGCGCCGTCGCCCACCTCCCATTCACCGCCGAGGGCTTCCCAGGCCGCCAGCCCACCATCAAGCAGTTGCACCTCGGGGTGCCCGGCCCAGTGGCTAAGCATCCACCAGGCTCGAGCCGCAGCGAGTTGTCCGCCCATGTCGTCCAGCACCACGATGGGGCGGTCCGGCGACAACCCCAGCCGCTGCAGAGTGTCACGAAAGGCATCACGGGCCGGCAAGGGATGGCGCCCACCGCCGGATGCGGTAGCGCCGGACAGGTCGCGATCGAGATCCAGGTGCTGGCTGCCTGGCACATGGCCTTCGCGCCATAGCTGCTTGCCGGCGCCGGGATCGGTCAGACGCACTCGGCAATCGAGGATCACGGGCGGCGTCACGCCTGACAGCGCCTCATCGAGGGCCTTGGCGGTAATCAGCGGATGGGTCATGCGGTCTCTCCTGGCAAGGGTTGCGGGCGACGTCGGGGCACACATCGGGCTGTCGGGTCGGACACTCGACGGGCACACCTAGAGCTCCCGGGTCGGACGCTCGACGGACACACATCGGGCTCCCAGGTCAGCCGCTCGATGGGCACACATCGGGCTGTCGGGTCAGCCGCTTGACGGGCACACATCGGGCTGTCGGGTCAGCCGTTCGATGGGCGCGGATCGGGCTCCCGGGCCAGCCGTTCGATGGGCGCGCGCCGAGCGATCAGGCGGCGCAGGCCGGCCTGGGCAAAGCGCACTTCGATCACCGGATTAGCCGGATCGCCTTCGACGACACAGATATCGCCATCGCCGAAGACGCCGTGACGAATGCGTTCGCCCACGGCGAAGTCGCCAGGCAGCTGAGCCCCTGGTGCCATCGTGGCCTTCCTGACGGCAAGTTGACAGCCGATGCCACTCAAGTATTGCTGCACCAGGCGCGGTGACGACACCTGGAGGGGCTCGCCCGGCGGCACCTCGGCGGCCAAGGCCCGAGCGACAGCGCCCACGTCGTCGCAGGCTGTCTCGGCAACGAACCGGCTGGGACGATGATCACCGCCATCATGCAGCACCACCAAGCGCTCGATGGCCCGGGTGATCGCCACGTAGTAAAGCCTGCGTTCCTCCTCGAGGCGCTCCGCGTCCAGCGGGTTATCACGGCTGTAGTGAGGGAAGTCTTCCTCATTGACGCCCCCCACCACGACCATCGGCCATTCCAGTCCCTTGGCGCCATGCACGGTACTGATCAATACGCCGTCGTCGCGGTTCTGTACCGGGCGGCGCAACAATTCGATGAAGGTCGACAAGTCCGGCACCTCCCGGGCCTGCTCGATCAGCACGTCGAGCAGGCGAATGTCCTCTTCGCCCTTGTCGCGGCGGGCGGCGGCACGCTTGAGCACCTTCTCGGCCTCGACCTCCGCGACCACATGTTCGAGTAACTTGTCGGCCCCGAGATGAGCGAGTCGAGGCAGTTCGTTGAGCAGAGCGTAGCGGCGCTTCAGGGTACGTCGCTGGTGAGGCTTCAGCCGCGCGAGCAGGGGATCGTGCTTGTCCGGCCAGCGTTGGGTCTCGGCCAGGCGCGTCGCCAGTGCCGCGAGGGTCTCTCGGGGCACGAAGCAGGTCGGCTGGGAGAACAGCAACAGCAGATGCGCCGGATCACGCAATAACGCCGCGGATACCGCCAGCGCCAGGTAACCGGCCAGCGCCTCGACCAGTGGCAGGCGAAAGACGAAACGGTCTTCCCGGGCCAGGCGAAACGGTATCCCCTCGCGCAGTAGCGCGAGCTGCATCGGCACCGACAGGGCCCAGCTGCGCACCAACAGGCAGGCTTCATCGAGCCGCCGACCATCACGCTGCCACTGACCCAGGGTGTCGAGAAAGGCCGCGGCGCCCTGGCGCACTTCCAGCCGGGTATCGGGGTTGCCCGGCGCCGCCAGGCAGAGCTGATCGGGTCGACGCCGGTTGGCGGCAATCGCATGGTTGGCGGCCAGCGCCAGAGCGTGGCCGTGGCGAAAGGTGGTCGATAGCGGGTAGTCGCGACCGGGGCCGAAGATCGCGGTAAACGTCTCGAGCATGGTGTCCGGGCGCGCCCCGCGCCACTCGTAGATGCACTGGTTGGCATCCCCCACCGCCATGACGGCCGCCTGGCGACCGGCCAGCACCGCCAGCAGACGCTGCTGGGCGGCATTGATATCCTGATACTCGTCGATGATGACGTGGTCGAGGAAACCCTGCACCCGTCGTGACAGGGCAGGGTCCGCTTCCAGCGCCATCAGCGGCCGATACAGAAGGTCGGCGTAGCTCATCACCCCTTGTTCGGCCATGAGCGCCTCGGCATGACCGTAGGCCTGAACGAAATGGCGCGTGCCCTCGCCCAGATCGCGGCGCTCATAGAGGAGCTCGGGGTCGATCACTTCGGCCTTCACCAGGCCACAGAAATGCGCCAGCGCCTCGAGCCTTTCGGGCTCCAGGGCGCTGTCTCGATCCTCGTCCACGCTCTCGAGCGCCTGCAACGTCGCCTGACGCAACAACCGCTCCATCTGCCAGTCGGCGGTCAACAACTGGCGCGGCGACAGCGCACCCCAGCGGGTCAGGCTGCCGCTCAAGCGGTGGCCCAGCGAATGAAAGGTCCGCACATCCGGCAACGCCAGCCCCGCCGGCGCCATGCCGACGAGGCGGCGCTGAAAATCCTCCCGGGCGGCGCGGTTGAACATCAGCACCATGATACGCGGCGCCGGCACGCCCTGCTCGAGCAGGTGCAGCACCCTCGCCACGAGTGTCGTGGTCTTGCCGGACCCTGCCACGGCGGCTACCCGGGCGTGGCCCCCCGGATGCATCACCACCGTCTGTTGTTCGTCGGTCAGCCCCATTCGGACGCCCCGTCGATACGCCCCAGTGGCTGCCAGACGCCACCGCTGGTCAGCCCCAGCGCCTGGCGGTCGCCCTCGGCGGCCAGCTCGCCATGCTCGGCGAGGCGATAGAAGACGTTGCGCCCCAGCCGCGCGGCGAGGCCCAGGCGAAGATTGACCTCGGGCACCGCCTCCGCGGCAGGCGTCTCGGTCACGGTCAGGCGATGCTCATGGCCGAGGACGACGCGCTCACCGACGTTGGTAATCAGCGCCCAGGCGTCACCCTCAGGCTCGGCATCCACCACCACGAAGGGATGATCCTCCACCGAGATGCGCCATTTCTCGATCGGCGTGACCAGGCAATAATGACCATCGTCTTCGCGGCGTAGAATGCGGGCGAACAGGCGCACGAGTTCGGCACGGGTGATCTCGCTGCCTTCATGGATCCAGCGGCCGTCCCGAGCGATCACCAGGTCCATCTCGCCACTCAACTCAGGTGCCCATTGATCCACCGGCGGACGATCGCCCAGCGGCGCAACCCCATTGAGAATCCGGTCCAGCTGCATAGGGCCTCCCTCGTCTGAAAGCCGTCGTGGCTCATCTTCGATGATAGTGCTCCCAGCGCAGTCGCGCCGACCCGGCGAGGCCAGGGTGCGGGCGTCTGCCCGCGTGGCGGCGACTCTTACTCAGCGCACGAAGCCGGCATCGCTGAGCGCCTGGCGAAGGTCCGCCGGCGCCTCGGGGGCGGCGGCACGGAACAGTTGATGGAAGTTGGCCGTGGTCTGCAGCGCCACTTCTTCCACACTGATGCCACGCTCGGCGGCGATGCACTGCGCCACTTCCACCACCCAGGCCGGCTCATTGGGCTTGCCGCGATACGGCACCGGCGCCAGGTAAGGACTGTCGGTCTCGATCAGCAGGCGATCCAGCGGCAAGCGACGCGCCAACTCCTTGACCGAGGTGGCATTGCGGAAGGTCACGATCCCCGATAGCGAGATATAGAAGCCGAGCCGGACCGCCTCCCGGGCCATGTCCAGGTCTTCGGTGAAGCAGTGCAGCACGCCGCCGATCGCCGGATCGGTATGGGCACGGATCAGATCCAGCGTATCCTCGCGGGCCTCCCGGGTATGCACGATGATCGGCGCACGCAGTTCCGTGGCCGCCTTCAGGTGGCGAGCGAAGCGCTCGTACTGGCACTCCCGGGACACGCTATCGTAGTGGTAGTCGAGGCCCGACTCGCCGATGGCGACCGCACCATGCTCACGAGCACAGGCCACGATATCCACGACCTCGGGCTCCTGGGCGACCTCATGAAGCGGGTGTACCCCGGCCGAGATGACCACGTCCGGATGGGTCTCGCGAATCGCGGCAAGCTCCGGCACGCCGTCCAGGGTCACCGCGATGGCGAGGAACTGCTTGACGCCGCGATCGCGGGCCGCATCGAGGGTTGCCGCCAGATCGCCAGCGTGGGTGTCGGCGGACAGGCGGTCGAGGTGACAGTGAGAATCGACGAACATGCGGGTCTCTCGCAGGGAAGAATGAACAGGCACTATGACCAGATACGATGAACAGGTGCCAGTGGCGCAGGCGCTGGGCAGAACAGGCGCGGCGCTGTCGATGCCGCAGCGCTAGGAGCGCAGCAAGGCGGCCCAGCGGACCAGCCAGGCCTCCAGCACCAGTTGCGGATTGGGGTTGCCGCCCTCGCCGAGCAGACGGCGCTGCTCCCGGGCGTAATCGAGCAGCCGGAACCAGTCGCGTACCCGCGCATTCTTGACCGCCTGACGATACAGCGGCATCAGATCGGGATTACGTAGCCCCTCGGCGTCGCCGGACAGGCCCAGGCGAATCAGGTCCTCAAGCCAGGCGATACCGTACCACAGGATGGTATCGATAGCCTGGCGGTCGAGTCGCGCGGCTTCGGCCACGGGCTCTGCCCCTCGCACCAGCGCATCGAAGGTTTCATGCAACTGTTGGCGCAGGGCCCGCGAGCCTGGCTCGGCCATCGACAGGGCCTGCAGCGGCAGCCCACCGCTGGCGCGCCACCAGAACCGCGCCTCCTCCTCGCCGCCGAGCCGCTCCGAGAGCCAGGGCAGGCAAGACGCGAGATCGGGTAGCGGCAGGCTCCAGTGCTGGCAGCGCGAGCGAATGGTCGGCAGCAGGTGTGACGGCATGTCGGACTGCAGCACGAACAGGGTCGAGGCACCGGGTTCCTCGAGGCTCTTGAGCAACGCATTCGAGGCCGCCACGTTCATCGCCTCGGCGGGGCGAATATCGATGACTCGGTAGCCGCCCTGCTGAGCCGTCTGGGCGACAAACGCATTGACCTGGCGCACCGGGTCGATGCGGATCATGCGCTTGCCCTCTTCCGGCGCCACCCGCATCAGATCCGGATGATAGCCCGCGGCCAGCATGCGACAACCATGGCATTCGCCGCAGGCAATCTCCCCGGGATTGGCACACAGGGCCCTGGCAATCAGGGCGTCGGCCAGGGTCTGCTTGCCTATCCCCCGGGGCCCTGACACCAGCAGTGCATGGGGCAGGCGCCCGGCATCCATCAATCGGGTCAATTCTCGCCAGCGCGGCATCAGCCACGGCAAGGGCGTTCGTGGCTGTGTCAGCTCCATGCCGCTATCCGTTCGTCCAGGCAATGGCCGATGCGACGCTGCACGGCGTCCAGCGAGCCCCCGGCGTCGATCACCGCGACACGCTCTTCGGCGCAGTGCGCACGAGCGAGATAGGCACGCCGGACGCGCTCGAAGAAGTCCCGCTGCTCGCGCTCGAAGCGGTCGCGAACCTCGCCGGACTTATCCAGGCGTCCCGCGAGACGCGCCTCGGCATCCTCCAGCGGCATGTCCAGCAGTAGCGTCAGGTCCGGCGTCAGCTCGCGCTGCACGAACCCCTCGAGCAGCGCGATGCGCTCGCCATCGATGCCACGGCCTCCGCCCTGATAGGCGAAGGTCGCGTCGGTGAAGCGATCGCACACCACCCAGGTCCCGCGAGCCAGCGCCGGTCGAATCTTGCGCGCCAGGTGCTGGGCCCGTGCAGCGAACACCAGCAACAGTTCGGCGTCACTATCCAGCGGCTCTTCGTGATGGGCCAGCAGCAGCTCGCGAATCGCCTCCGCCGTCGGCGTGCCGCCGGGTTCTCGGGTACTGACAACGTCGATGCCGTGCCCGCGCAGGCGCTCGACCACGAAGGCCACATTGGTCGACTTGCCGACCCCTTCTCCCCCCTCCAGGGTGATGAAGCGACCGCGTGGGCCGTTAACGGCTTGGGGCATGCTGGCTCCTGGTGTCTTGGGCACGGACTGGGCATCGTGCTCGATACGGTATGACGTCGATCGCGGTCGCCGACGCAGGCATCGGCCAGGACGCGGGGTTGTCCGCTACCACGTCCGCTTTCAGCGATTTCGAATATAACGATTGACGGCGTTGTTGTGCTCACGCAGGGTCCGCGAGAACTGATGGCTGCCGTCGCCCTTGGCCACGAAGTACAGGCTGTCGCCGTCGGCCGGGTTGACCGCCGCCTCGAGGGAGGCCCGCCCCGGCAGGGCGATCGGCGTCGGCGGCATGCCCTCGATGACGTAGGTGTTGTAGGCCGTCGCCTCACGCAGATCGGCCCGGGTAATGTTGCCCTCATAGCGCTCTCCCATGCCGTAGATCACGGTGGGGTCCGTCTGCAGGCGCATGCCGCGCTCCAGGCGGCGCTTGAAGACGCCGGCAATCTGGCGTCGCTCCTCGGGCGCGCCCGTCTCGCGCTCGATCAGCGACGCCATGATCAGAGCCTCATAGGGCGTCTCCAGGGCCAGGTCCGCGTCCCGACCCTCCCAGACGTCCGCCAGGATGCTGTCCATGCGCGCCAGGGACTGACGCAGGATCTCCTCGTCACTGACACCCTTGTGGTAGGTATAGGTATCGGGGAAGAAGCGCCCTTCCGGATGTTCGCCTTCGCGGCCAAGCGCCGCCATGATCGCGTCATCGTCCAGGCCCGCGGTGCGGTGATCGATCTTTTCGGCGCCGTCGAGGGCGTCGCGCATCTGGGCGAAGGTCCAACCCTCGGGAATCGTCACGGAATAGATCACAACGTCGGCGCTGGCGAGCTTGTCGAGCACGTCCAGGCCGGTCATGTCGGGCGTCAGGCGGTACTCCCCGACCTTGAGCGCCGGCACCCGCTGAGGGTCGAGCCGCGACAGCAGCTTGAAGGCCCAGCCATTGGCGAGCACGCCCTCGGCTTCCAGCTCATCGACCACGCGGTGAAACCCGGCGCCGGGCGGCACTTCATAGAGCATCGGCGCGTCGAGCGCGATCGGCGCCTCGAGGCGAGCTTCCCAGTAGCGATAGCCGGCGTAGGCGGTGATCAGGCCAATGACGACAAGCACCACCAAGGCTTTTAGCGCAGTGCGCATGGGGTTTCCTTAATCTCGAATGATGTCCGCCGGCGACGCCAGGCGACGCACAGCGCAGTGGGCCCGGGAGGTGCGCGCTCGGGTGATGCGCGCCCGGGAGATGCGCCTCGGCTCTCGGCTAAGACCGCCGACCGACTCAGGCGTTCCCCCGGCCGCGTCGGGCTCCGGCCCGGGTCCTAGACCTCGGGATAACCGAGCCGGGCGTGGGCCTGGCGCTGAAGCGCCCGATGCACCTCGCCGATCGACCAATCCCCGAGCAGTGCGCCGGTTTCGTCCTCGAGACGCCGCACCGGCCACACGCCCTGGACGCTATTGCCCACCCATAGCGCCCGACAGTGACCGAGCCGAGCGCGAGGCAACGTGCCCACCGCAACCTGCGCGCCGTCGATCAGCGACTGGCGCAGCGTACCGGCGACGCCGCAGGCTTCCAGCCCGGGCGTCATCGGCGCGCCATCGGCGTCGCACCAGAACAGATTCATGCTGGTCGCCTCGACGATGCGCCCTTCCCCATCGCCCACCAGACCTTCGGCAACCTCGGGGTCGCTCCACTCGGCCCGGGCAAGCACGTTCTCGAGCCGGGCCAGGTGCTTGATCCCGGCCAGCCGCGGCTGGCGGGAAAGCGTCATCTCGCACAGACGCACGCGGACCCCCTCACGCCAGCGCTGCGGCTGGGGCGCGAAGGGGAACGCCCGCCAACGCAAGCGCGGCACGGTATCGTCGGGGAGTGCATAACCGCGCCCCCCACTGCCTCGGGTGTAGACGATCTTGAGTACCAGAAGCCCCGGGGCCAGATGCGAAAAGATCCCTTCGAGCTCCCCCCGCGGCGGCGGCGGCATGCCCAGCACCCGACAGCCCCACTCCAGGCGCGCCAGGTGCTCTGGCCACAACACAGGGCGACCATCACGAATCAACACGGTTTCAAAAAGGCCATCGCCGTAGGCCAGGCCGCGATCATCGAACGGCAGGCCGTCATCGCCACCCGGGCCATCGCTCGGCATACCATCGGCGGCGATGGCCTTTGTCACCCCAGCGTCGGCCCCGTGCATCAGACGCGCTTGAACACCAGGGTGCCGTTGGTTCCGCCGAAGCCGAACGAATTCGACAGCGTGGTCTCGACCCTGGCCTGGCGTGCGGTGTGTGGCACATAGTCCAGCACGCAGCCTTCCTGGGGGTTGTCCAGATTGATGGTCGGGGGCAGCACCTGATCGCGAATCGCCAGGATGCAGAACACCGCCTCCACCGCACCGGCGGCGCCCAGCAGGTGTCCGATCATCGATTTGGTCGAGCTCACCGCTACGTTCTCGGCGGCGCTGCCCAGCACCTTCTGGACGGCACGGCTCTCGGCCAGATCACCGGCCGCGGTCGAGGTGCCGTGGGCGTTGATGTAGTCGATCTCGGAGGCATCGATGGCCGCATCCTTGATGGCATTGGCCATCGCCGCGGCGGCACCACGACCGTCCTCGGGGGGCGAGGTCATGTGGTAGGCGTCATCGCTCATGCCGAAGCCGGTAAGCTCGGCATAGATACGGGCACCACGCGCCTTGGCATGCTCGTACTCTTCTAGCACCAGAACACCGGCGCCGTCGGACAATACGAAACCGTCACGGTCCTTGTCCCAGGGACGGCTGGCCGCCTGGGGATCCTCATTGCGCGTGGACAGCGCGCGGGCCGCGGAGAATCCGCCGAGACCCAGCGGGGTGGTCGCCATCTCGGCGCCGCCGCAGACCATGACGTCGGCATCACCGTAGGCGATGGTCCGGGCGCTGTAACCGATATTATGAGTCCCGGTCGTGCAGGCGGTCGTGATGGCGATATTGGGCCCACGGAAGCCATGCTGGATCGCCAGATTGCCGGAGATCATGTTGATGATCGAGCCGGGCACGAAGAACGGCGAGATACGCCGCGCACCGCTCTTGTTCAGTGCATTGTGGTTGGTCTCGATCATCGGCAGCCCACCGATGCCGGAGCCAATCGCGACCCCGATGCGGTCGGCATTGGCCTCGGTGCATTCGATACCGGCGTCCTGGATGGCCTGACCACCAGCCGCGATCCCGTACTGGATGAACAGGTCCATCTTCCTGGCATCCTTGGGATTCAAGTACGGGCTGATGTCGAAGTCCTTGATCGAGCCACCGAAGCGGGTATTGAAGCCGCTGACATCGAAGTGCTCGATGGGTGCCACACCGCTCTTGCCGGCCACAATACTGTCCCAGCTTTCCTTGACGGTGTTGCCCACCGGCGTGACGAGGCCAAGGCCCGTCACCACTACCCTTCTGCGAGACATCAGCTTTCCTCCAGACATCCTTAAAGTCGCGACCCGGTTCCAGGGGGCCGCCGTTTGCGCGCATTATACCCGAGACACCGGCCCCTGTGCGCCCCCGGCAGGCGGAATCCGCGGACGCCTTTTCCTGGCCTCCCACGAGGCCACCCCCCGGGCGGCACCACCATCGAGGACACTGTCGGCTTGTGGCCATGCAAAAGCCACCTTTCAGATACACAAAAGCCGCCCTGACCAGCAGGGCGGCTCTTGGGAGCCGGGGCTCCGACACTTCAGCAAGCAGTATCAACCGCCACCAAAGGAGGTATCAGCAGAGCCGATACACCCTTACTGGTGAGAGTTGACGTAGTCGATCGCTTCCTGAACGGTGGTGATCTTCTCGGCTTCTTCGTCGGGAATCTCGGTGTCGAATTCCTCTTCCAGCGCCATCACCAGCTCGACGGTATCCAGGGAATCAGCGCCCAGGTCCTCGGTGAAGGAAGATGAGTTCTGAATATCTTCTTCCTTGACGTTCAGGCGCTCAGCCACAACTTTCTTCACGCGCTCTTCGATGGTGCTCATGTAGACGTACTCCAGTCGTTCACGTTAGCCGTTCTGATGACCAGCCGGTTAAATCCGCAAGTAAACTGCGGGGTAGTTTATAGACCCCTAAGGGCCGACGCAACACACGCTAGGCGTGTGTTCAGCGCATGTTCATACCGCCATTGACGTGCAGGGTTTCGCCGGTGACATAGCTTGCCGTATCACCGGTCAAAAACCCGACCGCCGCGGCGATCTCCTCGGGCTGACCGAGACGCGCCAGGGGCACCTGCCCCTTGAGCATCGTCTGCTGGTCGTCGGACAGCGCTTCGGTCATGTCGGTCGCGATGAAGCCCGGCGCCACCGCGTTGACGGTGATCGCCCGCGACGCGACTTCGCGTGCCAGTGCACGCGTAAAACCTTCCATGCCCGCCTTGGCGGCAGCATAGTTGGTCTGGCCGAGATTGCCCATGGTCGCGACCACGGAGCTGATCGACACGATCCGCCCCCAACGCGCCTTGGTCATGCCTCGCAGGCAGGCCTTGCTGACGCGATAGACCGACTTGAGGTTGGTGTCGACGACGCCATCCCACTCGTCTTCCTTCATCCGCATCAGCAGATTATCCCGGGTGATGCCGGCGTTATTGACCAGGATGGTCGGCGCGCCGAACTCTTCGGTGATCGCCTTGATCAGGCCGTCGACACTGGCCTGATCGGTGACGTCCAGCCGACGCCCGGCCCCGTCGAATCCTTGGGCCTTGAGGTCGGCATCGATACGCTCGGCACCCGCTTCACTGGTCGCGGTGCCGATCACGATCCGACCCTGGCGGCCGAGCTCGTGGGCGATGGCACGGCCGATGCCGCGACTGGCCCCGGTAATCAGGGCGACTCTACGCTCGGTTGTCATGATCACTTCCGTTGGTTCGTCAAAGCCCGGCCTTGGCCGGGCGAAGTCTTGCGGCGCGCAACTGGCCCTGAAACGCTCATGCGGCGATGACTAGAGCGTTTCCTTGGCCAGTTCCAGCGCGGCGTCGAGACTATCAGGGTCATTGACCGCGATGCCACGACTGCCCTTGGCAATACGCTTGTTCAACCCGGTAAGCACCTTGCCGGGCCCACATTCGATGAACACCTCGGCGCCACCGTCGACCATGGTCTCGACGCAGGAGGTCCAGCGCACCGGCTGATAGAGCTGTTCGAGCAGACGGGTCCTGAGCGTCGCCACATCGGCATGGGCGGCGGCATCAACGTTCTGCACCACGGTATAGCGCGGCACCCGTATCTCGATAGCGCTCATGGCCTCAGCGAGGCGCTCCGCCGCCGGGCGCATCAGGTCGCAATGCGACGGCACCGAGACCGGCAACGGCATGGCTCGCTTGGCCCCGGACTCCTGACAGGCGACGATGGCGCGCTCGACTGCGGCCTTGGCGCCGGCGATCACCACCTGGCCCGGGGCATTGTAGTTGACGGCCGCGACCACGTCGCCGTCGGCGGCCTTGGCACAGGCCGCCTCGACCGCCGCGTCCTCGAGACCGAGGATGGCTGCCATCGCCCCCTGACCGACCGGCACGGCTTCCTGCATGGCCTCGCCGCGCAGGCGGACGAGCCGAATCCCCTCGGCGAACGGGATCGCTCCAGCACAGACCATCGCGCTGTACTCGCCGAGGCTATGGCCGGCCATGGCGCCCGGGCGCGGCCCTTCAAGCTCTTGCCAGACACGCCAGATCGCCACACTGGCAGCCAGCAGCGCTGGCTGTGTGCAGGCGGTCGCATTCAACGATTCTGCGGGTCCTTCCTGGACGACTTTCCACAGATCGTAACCAAGCGCCTCGGACGCCTCCTCGAAGGTGGTCCTCACTACGCTATAGCGCTCCGCCAGCTCGCGCAGCATACCGACCTGCTGGGAGCCCTGCCCGGGAAAGATGAGGGCAAGCGGTTGTGTCATGTCGATCACCTATGCTCATGTTGGTCGTCGCCTGGGCGCGTCGAGAGACGGCCTTGGCACGTCACACCCGAGGCGCAACCGGACGACGATGGACGAGTTCGGCTTCCAGCCGACTCGGCAAGTCACGACGCACTTCCTGGACCGCACGCTTGAGCGCGTAGTGGAAGCCGGCAGCATCGCTGCCACCGTGACTCTTGATAACAATACCCGCCAACCCTAAAAGGCTAGCGCCATTATAGCGAACCGGATCCAGCTCGTTCTTCAGCCGCTTGAGCGCCGGACGCGCCAGCACCCCGATCACCCGACTGCTCCAGTGCGCCTCGAAGGTCGCCTGCACGCGCTGGACCAGCATCTTTGCCAGTCCTTCACTCGCCTTCAGCAGTATATTGCCGACGAAGCCATCACACACGACGACATCGGCCGCTCCGGAGAAGACACCGTCGCCCTCGATGAAGCCGCGATAGTTGAGGCCCTCGATGCGACGCAGTTCGGCATCGGCTTCGCGCACGCTGGAAGTGCCCTTGGTGGCTTCCACCCCGACATTGAGCAGGGCAACCCGAGGCGCGGCAAGCCCATCGACATGGCGCGCCATGATGTCCCCCATCAGGGCAAAATCCACCAACCTGGCCGCCGACACTTCGACGTTAGCGCCCAGATCGAGGAGGTAGCAGCGGCCATCGTCATGAGTCGGGATCGCGGTACTGATCGCCGGGCGGGGCACCCCCGCGACCATCCCCAGCGCTCGCCGCGCCAGCGCCATCAAGGCCCCGGTGTTGCCTGCGCTGACCCCCACGTCCGCTTCCCCTGCCGCCACACAGGCCAGCATCAGCGCCATGCTCGAGCCGTCCCCATGGCGCAAGGCCTGGGTCGGACGCATGGACTGAGGGATCAGGGTAGGAGCATCACATAGGCGCAGACGCGACGCCGCCGCGACCATAGGCCGCGGCAGGCGTGCGATCTCGGCTTCCAGCGTCTGGACAGGACCAAACAACCGAATCTCGAGGCTCGGGTCTTCAATAAGCGCACTGGCCGCACCCACCACAGTGGCGGTAGGACCTTTGTCCCCGCCCATGGCGTCGACGGCTATCCGCACCTCAGCGGCCAGGCGATATCAGGTCAGTGTCGCTTAGACGTCGACGACCTTGCGACCACGGTAGAAACCGTCCGGAGAGACGTGGTGACGCAGGTGAGTCGTGCCGGTCTCCTTGTCCTGGGACAGGGCCGGAGCGGTCAGGGCGTCGTGGCTGCGACGCATGCCGCGCTTGGAACGGGTCTTGCGGTTCTGTTGAACTGCCATGGGAAATCACTCCACAGTGAATCTATCAGGTATCGGTGTTGCCCTTGAGGTGCTTGAGCACATCGAAGGGGCTGCCAGCGGGCGCATCCGAGGCTTCGGCTTGTGCCCCACTGCTCAGCTGGTCGCGCGAGACAGGGCACTCTGACTCGTCGTGGTAAACCACCTGGGGCAGGCTGAGGATCAGCTCGTCCTCGATCGCACCCAGGAGGTTCAGCTGTTCGTTTTCGACCAGCACCGGCTCGTGGGTACTGGGCAAGTCGGCGGCCAGGTCGTCGCTGGAGACGAGCCCAAGCAGGAAGTCGCTGTCGACATGTTGAGCCATCGGCTCGAGACAGCGCCTGCACGGCAGCTGCAACTCGGCCTCCAGGCGGCCCCGGATCACCCGACGCCCCTGGGCGTCGATAGCAAATTCGAGCCAGACGCTGGCGTCGCCTTGCTGAGCACCGACCTCGTCGGTCAGTCGGCTCATCTCGGCCAGTGCCACCAGGCCTTCAAGGTGTTCGGCGTGGGCGGCGAGCTTGTACGGCTCGACCCTGCCAGGCAATCGTGAGGTCAACATAGGCGCGCAATGATAGGCACTCGTCAGGGCCCTGTCAAAGCCCTGCGGTCAGTAGGTTACAATCTTTGGCCAACTTTGGCCAAGGCGCGGGACGAGAGCGGCAGGATCATGCCCGACACCAGACGACCCCGGGTCGATGCCCCCGGTTCCCTTACGCCCGCCCAACGCCCAGACTCTCTCGCTCGGCACACAGCCTCACAAAGGAGCTCATCACATGCCTGCCCTGGTCCTCGCGTCCAGCTCACCCTGGCGCCGCGACTTGCTGTCGCGCCTCGGCCTGCCCTTCACCTGGGCCAGCCCCGAGATCGACGAAACGCGCCACGCCGACGAAGCCCCATCGGCGCTGGTCCACCGTCTGGCATTGGCCAAGGCGGAGCGCCTCTGCACCGACCACCCCGCGCACCTGATCATCGGTTCGGACCAGGTTGCGGTGTTCGGCGACCGGGTCCTTGGCAAGCCTCTGACCGCCGCCAAAGCCCGCGCCACTCTGCGAGCCTTCTCCGGGCAACGCGTCAGTTTCCTGACCGGTCTTGCCCTGATCGACACCGCACGCCAGACCCATCGCGTCTGCCACGAGCGCTATGACGTGGTCTTTCGCCGACTCAGCGACGCCGAGATCCATGCCTACGTCGAGCGCGAACAGCCGCTGGACTGTGCCGGCAGCTTCCGCATGGAGGGACTCGGCATCACCCTGTTTGAACGCCTCGAGGGCGACGACCCCAACACCCTGATCGGGCTGCCGCTGATAAGACTGTGCCAGATGCTACGCGAGGCGGGGATGGATCCGCTGCTTCACGACGAGCCTCTGGCTAACGCTCAAGGCAACTCATAGCGCAACGGCGACACCGTTTGCGGCATGCCCAACCACTGCGAGGTGACAATACCCAGCTGGCGGGCGACGCGATCGAAGGGGTCCTGGGCCGGCGTATAGTCCTGCAGCACCGGATCCTCCAGGCGCTCCCTGGCCACGTCATCGATACTTCCGAGGCTGTCGACCAGCCCCAGGTCCAGCGCCTGCTCGCCGGTCCACACCAGGCCACTGAACAGTGACGGGTCATCGGCGAGGCGATCTCCCCGCCCGGCCTTGACGTCGTCGATGAACTGGCGGTGGGTCGTTTCCAGCACCGTCTGCCAGAACTCGCGCTGCTGAGGCGAGATATCGGAGAACGGGTCGAGAAACGCCTTGTTGTCGCCGGCGGTAAAGACCCTGCGCTCGACGCCCAGGCGCTGAATGGCATCCTCGAGATCGAAGCCGGCGTAGATCACGCCGATGGAGCCCACCAGGCTCGCCGGGGACGCGACGATTTCATCGGCCGCCGCGGCGACGTAGTAGGCGCCGCTGGCACCGATATCCTCGATCACCGCGATGATCGGCTTGTCGCCACTCTCGCGCAGGCGCATCACGCTGTCGTAGATGCGCTGAGACTGCACGGGGCTACCGCCTGGGCTATTGATATGCAACACGACCGCCACGCTATCCGGCGCCTCCCAGGCAGCCTCTACGCCCTCGATGATGCGCTCGGCGTTGGCCGGCGACTCGCTGTCGATGACGCCTTCAAACTCGACCAGTCCAAGGTGCTTGCCCTGGGCGGGCACCCCTGTCGGCACGGACAGAACCGCGTAGGCGACCAGGGCGACCAGGCTCAGCAGTAGCGATAGCGTCACCAACCGAAAGAACAGCTTCCAGCGCCGACTGCGGCGCTGTTCGGTCAGGACGCCGCCGACCCAACGGTCCATCATCTCGATCTGGGCCAGGCGCTGGCGCTCGCGCAGCGTTTCGGCGTCTGCGCTGGCGACGCCGTCTCGCGGTGCCTGGTGCCCGCCCGCCGGGACCTCATCGCCTTGGGTCCAGGGGTCACGGGGGTGCTCATCGCTCATGGGATTCCCTTTCCTTAACGGTTACCCGTCACGCCAGGTGGCGCATCAGGCGTGGCAAAGCCAGTGGATCAATCCATCGACGCTGTCGGCGACGTGGCACGGCCCACAGGCGTCCAGCCGCTCGCGGGAGTGCACCCCATAGGTCACGGCGACTCGATCCATGCCGAGCGTTCGCGCCATGGCCAGGTCGTATTCGGTGTCACCCACCATCACCGCCCGGTCAACCGGGACGTCGAGCTCGGCAAGCAGCTCCTCGAGCATCTGCGGATGGGGCTTGGAGCGGGTCTCGTCGGCGGTCCGGCTCGCATGAAAGAAACGCCCTGTCGCCGTCTCGCGAAAGACCCGATCGAGCCCACGCCGGCTCTTGCCGGTGGCGACGGCCAGGCGCTGTCCCGGCCTGGCCAGGAGCCGCTCCAGCCCCGGTTCGACGCCTGGGTAAAAGGGCATCGGCGTCGTGTTGCCTTCGACGAAGTGATAGGCGTAGCGTGCCTTGAGGCGCTCCGCCTGGGCCGGCGTGATCCCGGGGCAGAGTGCCTCGATGGCCTCCGGCAAGCCCAGACCGATGATATTGCGTACCGCGGCATCGTCGAGCTCGCCCCACTGAACCTCACCTGCCGCCGCCTGCATACAGGAGACGATTCGGCCGATGGAATCCATCAGGGTGCCGTCCCAGTCGAAGATGATCAGATCGTAGCGCAACACAGGGACTCCGAAATAATGAGATAAGCCACGAGCCCCTACGGCGCCGTCATTCGGCCAGCCGGGTCACCACCACCGCGGTGGCCTCCAGGGTCAGGTGCACGGGACACAGATCGGCAATCGCCAACAGCTTGGCGCGCGCCTCCTGATCGAGGTCGCCGCTGAGGTACAGGACTCGTTCGAAGCGGTCAATTCTGCCACTGCTGGCCTCGCATTCGCCACAGTCCTTGGCGTGAATCTTGGCGTGGGAGACATCGACCGTGACATCGGTAAGCGGCAGGTTCTTGCGCCGCGCATAGCTGCGCACCGTCATCGAGGTACAGGCGCCGAGCGCTGCGCCGAGCAGTTGATACGGGGTAAACCCCAGATTGGTACCGCCAAACGACTCTGGCTCGTCGGCCAGCAGGTGATGGCCAGCGGCGACGATATCCTGACGGAAGCCTGCGGGGTCGGCCTCGGACGTGCGAGTCACTCCCTCCGGCGCCCCAGCTGGCGGCTTGGGCGCCTCCAGCTCGAGGTAACGCGTCGCCCAACTGACGATCACCTCGGCGGCATACTCCGCGTCCACGGCCCTGGTCAGCAGGTGATCGGCATCGTCGAGGGACACGAAACTGCGCGGATGACGCGCCGTGGTGAAGATCTCGGCGGCACTCTCGATCTCCACCACCTCGTCGCCCGGTGCGTGGAGGACCAACAGAGGCCGCCCCAGTGTGGCGATACGCTGGCGCTGGCGTTGCTGGCGCAGGTCGTCGACAAACGCCTTGCGGATGGTAAAGGGACGCCCGGCCAGCGTCAGCTCGGCCTCCCCCTCGCGCTCGATGGTCGCCAGATTGGCACCAAAGTTATGCACCACATGAGCCGGATCGAAGGGTGCCCCGATGGTGGCAACGGCCTTCACGCTGGTCAGCTTGGTGGCCGCGGCTATCACCGCGGCGCCTCCAAGCGAGTGCCCGACCAGCAAGCTGGGTGCCTGGCCACGCCCGGCGAGAAAGGTCGCGGCGGCCACCAGGTCATCGACGTTGGACGTGAAGTGGGTGTTGGCGAACTCGCCCTCGGAGTGGCCAAGGCCGGTGAAATCGAAGCGCAGAACCGCCACTCCTCGCGACACCAGACGCTCGGCAATGCGCTTGGCGGCGAGGATATCCTTGGTGCAGGTAAAGCAGTGGGCGAAGATCGCATAGGCTTGGACCGTCCCCACCTCGGGGCGATCGAAGCGCGCCGCCAACAGCGCGCCATCGTGGCCCGGAAACTGCTCTCGTTCACTGATCATGCGCATGCTGGCTTCTCCCTGACGACGGCGACACGACTCCTCGGGCGCGCCCACCGCCTTTCGGCGCCACCCTTCCGCATCCTTGACCGCGGCTCACCGAAAGCGCAAGGGGGAGGCCCGTTTCAGCGCCTGCCGCGCGCTTTTTCCAGCACAGCTTCGAGTCCTGGCTCCAGCGGTGCCCGAATCTGCACGGGTCGACCACTGGTCGGCTCCGGGAAGGTCAGCGCCGCTGCATGCAAAAATAGCCGATCCAGCCCCAGCTCGCGGGTCAGCCGCGCGCCCTCGCGGGTGCCGTACTTGTCGTCCCCAAGCAAGACGTGGCCGGCATGGGCGGCATGCACGCGAATCTGATGGGTACGCCCTGTCACCGGCTCGGCTTCCACCAGGGTCACCCCGGCGAAGGCCTCGCGTACCGCAAAGCGCGTCCGCGCCACCTTGCCGGCGGGATCGACGCGCACGCGGCGCTCGCCGTTGCCGGCGTCGTAGCGATCCAGGCGCGCACTGACGAAGTCGCGCCGCGCCGGCCAACGCCCCGCCACCAGGGCCAGGTACTGTTTAGTCATCTTGTGTTGCTTGAGTGACTCATTCAGCGCCAGCAGCGCCGGACGCGATTTGGCCAGCAGCAGACACCCCGAGGTATCCCGGTCGAGCCGATGCACCAGTTCCAGGAAGTCGAGATCGTCGCGGATCTGGCGCAGGGCCTCGATCAGACCGATCTTGACGCCGCTGCCGCCGTGCACGGCGAGCCCCGACGGCTTGTTGATCACCATCCAGTCGGGCCCCTCGATCAGGACACTGCCCGACAGCAGGTTACGCAGATTATCGCTGACGTCTCGCACCGCCTCACGAGGGGCAAGCTTCAGCGGCGGTATGCGCACCATATCGCCGAGCGCCAGGCGGGTATCCGCCTTGATACGCTTCTTGTTCACGCGCACCTCGCCCTTGCGCACGATGCGATAGACCAACGACCGAGGCACGCCCTTGAGCCGCGTCATCAGGAAGTTATCGACGCGCTGACCGACCTGGCCTTCGGTCACTTCCACCCATTGCACTTGCTGCCCTTCGGCTTGCCCTTCGGCCACGACGACACTCCACTGAAAAACCTGCGGGAAACGGCCATTCTAGCGCAGCCTAGCGCCAATTGCTGGCCCCTGGTATTGCTGTTATATTGCTCTCTCGCTCCCAGGGTCCGACAGACACCTGCAGGCGCCTGCACGACAGACACGCAGGCCGGAGCGAAGCCATACGACGCTCGACCCCGACGTCACAAACAGTAAGGCCGCGACGACTCTCGCCAATTCGAGATCCCGCCGCCGACGATAACGTAACAACACCGTGCCCGAATCCAGGCATACCCACCGTGGTGGCCCAGTGATTCGGGAGACGTACAACACCGCGCCGGAGGCCGGCGTCGGTGAATCGATGAATGCCAGGTGTTGGCGGTGACGGCAGGACCGGATGGGCAAGTCCCACCGAGACACGTCTTCCCTCCGCCACGTACTCAACATGATCATGCCGTGTCGCCTCACGTATCCCTGGCGACCCGGCCGGGCGCAGCCACCGCTTCCGCGACATGCGCTGAGCACAAGCACGCAGCACCCAGCGGTTCGCCTTCGTCGATGCCTGTGGGCGCCTCTCCGGCGCGCCCATATTGCGAGACAACATGAAACGGATGCTCATCAATGCGACACAGCCTGAAGAGCTGCGCGTCGCTCTGGTCGATGGACAACGCCTTTACGACCTGGACATCGAATCCGGTGCCCGGGAGCAGAAGAAAGCCAACATCTATCGCGGCAAGATCACCCGCGTGGAACCCTCCCTCGAAGCCGCCTTCGTCGACTTCGGCGCAGAGCGTCATGGTTTCCTGCCGCTGAAAGAAGTCGCCCGTGAGTACTTCCTCAAGGAGCCCTCCGGGCGCCCCAGCATCAAGGAAGTGCTCAAGGAAGGCCAGGAAGTCATCGTCCAGGTCGACAAGGAAGAGCGTGGCAACAAGGGCGCCGCCCTGACCACCTTCATCAGCCTTGCTGGCCGCTTCTTGGTGCTGATGCCGAACAACGCCCGCGCCGGCGGGATCTCCCGTCGCATCGAGGGCGAAGAGCGCAGCCAGCTCAAGGAAGCCATGGGGCAACTCACGGTCCCCGACAAGATGGGACTGATCGTGCGCACCGCCGGCATCGGCCGCTCGCCCGAGGAGCTGCAGTGGGATCTGGACTACCTGGTTCAGGTATGGGAATCGATCACCGAAGAAGCCGGCAAGCGTTCCGCCCCCTTCCTGATCTATCGCGAGTCCAACGTCATCATTCGCGCCATGCGCGACTACCTGCGCCAGGACATCGGCGAGGTGCTGATCGACAGCCCCGAGGTCCACGAGGAAGCGCTGGCCTTCATCCGCCAGGTCATGCCCTCCTACCAGCAGAAGATCAAGCTGTACGCCGACGAGGTACCGCTGTTCTCACGCTTCCAGATCGAATCGCAGATCGAGACGGCCTACGAGCGTGAAGTCAAGCTGCCCTCCGGCGGCTCCATCGTGATCGACCACACCGAGGCGCTGGTCTCCATCGATATCAACTCGGCCCGGGCCACCCGCGGCAGCGATATCGAGGAAACCGCCCTTCAGACCAACCTGGAAGCCGCCGACGAGATCGCTCGCCAGCTACGCCTGCGCGATATCGGCGGCCTGGTGGTCATCGACTTCATCGACATGAGTCCGGCACGCAACCAGCGCGAAGTCGAAAACCGCGCCCGTGACGCCCTCAAGCTCGACCGCGCCCGGGTCCAGATCGGGCGCATTTCGCGCTTTGGCCTGATGGAAATGTCGCGCCAGCGCCTGCGCCCGTCCCTCGGCGAAACCAGCGGCGTGGTCTGCCCCCGCTGCGATGGCCAGGGCACCATCCGTGACGTCCGCTCCCTGGCCCTCTCGGTCATGCGCCTCATCGAAGAAGAGGCGATGAAGGAGCGCAGCGCCCAGATTCGCGCCATCCTGCCGGTACCGGTGGCGACCTACCTGCTCAACGAAAAGCGCGCCATACTCGCCGAGATCGAACGCCGCCAGGGCGTCAGGGTCGTGGCCCTGCCCAACCCGGAGATGGATACCCCCCACTTCGATGTGCAGCGCCTGCGCGATGACCACGTCGATGACGAAGGCACGGCGGACGTCTCCAGCTTCGAGCTGTCCATGGACACCGAAGTCGGCAAGGAGCCGGAAGCCGCCTTCGGCAAGCCGGTGCAACGCGCCGAAGCCGCGGTCAAGACCGTGGTCCACAACGAGCCCGCGCCGGCATCGCTGCAGCGCGAGCCTGCCGAGGCACCGGCACAACCGAAACCTGCCGCCTCGCGGCCCAGCGCCAAGGCAACGCCCAGGACACCGACTCGCGCACCCGCCGCGCCGCAGCAATCTCAGGCAGGCGTCCAGAACGCCGGCCTGTTCGGCCGCCTGGTGAAAGGGTTCGCTCGCTTCCTCGGCGGTGAAGAAACGCCTACCGACAGCACCGGCGGCAACGCCAGCAGTGGCGGCCAGAAAAGCGCGGCCAGTCGCTCCCAGGGCGAGAGCGGCAACCGCGGCGCCGAGCGCTCTGCTTCTCCCAATGCCAACCGCCAGCGCAACCGTCGCTCCGCCGGTCAGCGCCAGGACCGCGACAGCGGCCGTGGCCGCCAGGACAACCGCGGCTCCAGCGATAACCGCAGCGACAACCGCAACGCCAGCGATAATCGCGGCTCGAGCGACAACCGCAGCGCCGGCGATAATCGCGGCTCGAGTGACAACCGCAGCGCCGGCGATAACCGCGGTTCGAGTGACAACCGCAGCGCCGGCGATAACCGCGGATCGAACGACAACCGCAGCGCCAGTCGCAGTGCCAGCGACAACCGCCAGGATAGCGGTCGTCAGCAGGAGCGCCGCCAGCAGGAGCGTCGCGACCAGAGCAGCCGGTCCGATAGCGCGGATTCCCGCGGCGGACGCTCACGCCGCCCGGCCCAGGAGGATGGCGCCCAGAAGGCTAGCGCCACTCCCCAGAGCAGCGCACAGGCGAGCACCACGGAAACGCCTGCCGCGGACAGCGCCAAGGACACCAAGCCCAAGCGCAGCCGCAACAACCCGCGCAAGCGGACGCGCACTCAGGCCCTGAACCCGCAGTCCGTCGCGGAACAAGAGCGCCTCAAGGCCGAGGCGGCGAGCGTGAGCGAAGCGCCGCAAGCGTCTGCGCAAGCTGACGCCGAGCCTCAGGCCTCAAGCGATACCAGCCCCCAGGTCTCTGACAAGACCGACGCCCAGGCGAAGACGCCCGCGAGCGATGCCGGTACCAAGACCGACGACAAGGTCGAAGACAAGACCGACGTCCCGGCGAAGACGCCCGCGAGCGATGCCGGTACCAAGACCGACGACAAGGTCGAAGACAAGACCGACGCCAAGAGCGACGCCAAGGCGGATGCCCCGGCGAAGACGCCCGCGAGCGATGCCGGCACCAAGGCCGACGACAAGACCGACGCCAAGGTCGACGCCAAGGCGGATGCCCCGGCGAAGACGCCCGCGAGCGATGCCAGCACCAAGGCCGACACCAAGGTCGACGCCAAGGCGGATGCCCAGGCGAAGACGCCCGCGAGCGATGCCAGCACCAAGACCGACGCCAAGGTCGACGCCAAGGCGGATGCCCCGGCGAAGACGCCCGCGAGCGATGCCGGCACCAAGGCCGACGCCAAGGTCGACGACAAGGCGGATGCCCCGGCGAAGACGCCCGCGAGCGGTGCCAGCACCAAGGCCGACGCCAAGGTCGACGACAAGGCGGATGCCCAGGCGAAGACGCCCGCGAGCGATGCCAGCACCAAGGCCGACGCCAAGGTCGACGACAAGGCCGATACTCGTGCAACACAGCCCGAGTCAACGCCCGCCGCCGCGACCGAAACCAAGCCTGGTACCAAGGCCGACGGCAAGACCGATGCCCAGGCGACGAAGCCCGCGAGCGAGGCCGACAACAAGGCCGACACTGGTGCGACACAGCCCGCGTCAGAAGCCAGCGCAAAGCCCGGCGACAAGGCAGATGCCAAGGCTGAAGCAACGCCGGGTGGCGCGACCGAGTCCAGGCACCCGGCCAGCACTACGGCCAGCACCAGGGCCAGTGTCCCGGCATCCGAAAAGGCCGACAGCCAAGCGCAGAAGCCCGAGGTAAAGGCTAACGCCAAGGCCGACGACCCGGCGGATGCCTCATTGGAGTCCACGCCGGAAAGCCCGTCCGATGACGGGACCAAGACCGGCGCCCCGGCGTCATCGGAGCAAGCCAAAGCCGCCACAGGCGAGCCGACACCGGGCAAGACCGAGTCCACCAGCGCTCGCCGAAGCCGCCGCCGCGCCCACAACGACCCGCGTGAACAGCGTCGTCGTGAGCAGGACAAGACCGGTGACCAGCAGAGCTAGCACGCTCGCCCGGCCCGACCCTGAAACGACGGCCCCGTAACGACAACGCCCGCAAGCCATGGCTTGCGGGCGTTGTCGTTGGTGCCTGTGGCGCGAGCTGGCAGGCAGTCTCGCGTTGCCGATCAGGCCAGAGACGCTCGCTCATCAACGTCGAGCATACCGGCCAGGCGCGGCTCACGTTCGAGCTCGATGTCGAATCGATCCCGGACACGGGCCGCCACCTGGGCCGCCACGGCCAGCAACTCCTGCGCACTCCCCCCGCCATGGTGGACGATGACCAAGGCCTGGCGCTCATGTACGCCGAAGTGGCCGCTGCGCCAGCCCTTGAGACCGCACTGATCGATCAACCAGCCCGCCGCCAGCTTGACGCCACCCTCGGCCAGGGCGAAATGAGGCATGTCCGGGTGAGCCTGGCGCAGGGCTTGCGCGCGGCTGCCATCGACCACGGGGTTCTTGAAGAAACTTCCGGCGTTACCGAGCTCGGCAGGGTCCGGCAACTTCTCGCGCCGCACGGCGCACACCGCTTCGGCCACTTGCCATGGCGTTGGCGCCGGCGACAGGCGCGACGCCAGGTCGCCATAGCCGAGGCGCGCGCGACCGGCGCGACTCACCCTCAAGGTCAGGTCGGTGATGACGACTCGGCCATCGAGTTCAGTCTTGAACAGGCTTTCACGATAACCGAAGTCACACTCGTCCACGCCCAAGCGCTGGAAGCGACCGTCGTCGAGGTGCATCAGGGTGAGGCTCTCCAGGGCATCGGCCAGCTCCACGCCATAGGCGCCGATGTTCTGTACCGGGGCGGCACCACAGTGCCCGGGTATCAAGGCCAGGTTCTCGAGCCCCCACCAGCCTCGCTCGGCCAGGGCCATGACGAGACCGTGCCAGTTGACGCCGGCGCCCACATGCACGTAGGCATCATTGCCGCGCGGCTCGAGCCACCACTGGGTCATGGCCGGGCGCAGGGTCAGGCCGGGCAGGCGCTCCGGCAGAATCAGGTTGCTGCCGCCGGAGAGCAGCGTCAGCGGGCCACGGCCGGTGTGACCGTCACGCACCAGAGCGCTCAGTGCCGCGCGACAGCGCGGCGTCGCCACCCGCTCCGCGATGCACGCAAGCCCCAGGGTATTGGACGCACTCAAGTCGACGTTGTGCTCGATCACCGCCCTCAAGGCGATTCTCCCAGCCGTGCCTTCAAGTCCGCCACCAGGCCATCGGTGGCACGCTCGATCATCTCGTAGACGCCATCGAAGCCGCCTTCATAGTAAGGGTCGGGCACGCTTCGCTGCGGCTCGCCGGCGAAGGCCATGAACAGCCCGACATGGGCACGGCAGTTTCTCGGTGCCTGACCCTCGAGGGCCGTCAGGTTATCCCGGTCCATGGCCAACAGGTAATCGAAGTCGTCGAAATCGGCGCGGTCGAGCTGTCGACCACGCAGGCCAGACAGCTCGATGCCACGCGAGCGCGCCGCCTGTTGGGCACGACTATCCGGCGGCGCGCCAACGTGCCAGGAGCCGACGCCACAGGAATCGACCGCGACGCGATCCAGCATGCCCTCGGCGTCCAGTCGAGCCCGCAGCACCCCTTCGGCGGTGGGCGAACGGCAGATATTGCCAAGGCAGACGAACAACACACGCATTGACTACTCCTCGTCGGCCGATGCTCGATTGGCGAAATAGGCGCGAACCCGCTCCAGATCTTCTGGTGTATCGACCCCCGCCGGATGCGACGCTTCGGCCATGACGACCTGTATCACATGGCCGTGGTGCAACGCCCGCAGCTGTTCGAGCTGTTCGAGCTGCTCCAGCGGCGCCGGTGGCCAACCACCGAAGTCGGCCAGAAAGCCGGCGCGATAGGCGTACAACCCGATATGACGAAGCCAGGCATCGGTCTGAAGCAGTGTCGGTGGCTCACGGAAGCCATCGCGATCCCAGGGCATTGGCGCCCGGGAGAAGTACAGCGCCCGCCCGCTGGCCGCCCGGGTGACCTTGACCACATTGGGGTTGAACAGGCTCTCGACGTCGGTGATCGGCTCGGCAAGTGTCGCGACCGAAGCGCCCTCGTCCTGCATCAGACGCGCCGCCACCTGATCGATCAGTGCCGGCGGCAACAGCGGCTCATCGCCCTGCACGTTGACCAGTACCGCGTCGGCGGCGAGGCCGAGCTGGCTCGCCACCTCCGCCAGGCGATCGGTGCCGGTGGCATGATCGCCCCGGGTCATGATGACCTCGGCTCCCAGGGGCGCCACCGCATCCCGAATGCGTTCATCGTCGGTGGCCACCACCACACGGTCGGCACCAGAGCGCAGCGCCTGATCCCAGACCCTAGCGACCATGGGCCGCCCGGCAATATCGGCCAGCGGCTTGCCGGGCAGCCGGGTCGAGGCATAGCGGGCCGGAATCACCGCAATGAAGTCGCTCATCAGACCTCTCCGCTACGGTCCTGGGCGCCACCACCGGGGCCGGCACCCGGTGATGTCTTCAGCGTCTCGTCGACGTCCATCGGGCGCGCCTCCTCGACCAGCATTACCGGAATGCCATCGCGGATCGGGTAGGCCAGGCTGTCGAACTGGCAACATAGCTCTCCGGCATCGCGGTCATAGCGCAGCTTGCCCTGGCATTGCGGGCACACCAGCATCGCGAGCAATTCCTTGTCCATCATCTCGTCTCCACAGCATCAGTGCGTTGAGCATCGTCGTCCCGCCAGGACGCGGTGCGTTGGTCCAGCCACTGAACAAAGGACGCCGAAGGGGCGGCCTCGACGTCCAGCGCCCAGCAATCATCGGGAGCAATGTCTTTACATTTGACCGCATCCTTGGCGGTCATCACCACCGGGCGCCCCCCGGCAAAGGACAGGGCGTCCGCCCCGAAGCGCTGGTGATCCGCGAAGGGATGGGCCCGATGCGCGATGCCAAGGGCGTCGAGGGTGGTGAAGAAGCGTCCGGGGTTACCGATCCCGGCCAGCGCTTCCACCGGCGGCGTGAACGGCAGCGGCGTCAGTGGCAAGCCACGCCTTTCGTCTGCGTCCTGCGGCCCCGTCCGAGTCACCACGCGCCGCCACCGCGCCGGTGCCAGACGCATGTAATGGGCGTCGTCGGGGAAGCGGTGTCGCGGTGGGCCATTGATGACCAGCGCATCGACACGCCCGAGGCGTGTCAAGGGCTCGCGCAGGGGCCCCGCCGGCAGGCAGCGTCCGTTGCCGAAGCCGCGCTCGCCATCCACCACCACGATCTCGATATCCCGGGCCAGCGGGTGATGCTGCAGTCCATCATCGGTGATGATCACGTTGCAGCCGCCCGCGATCAAGCGCCGAGCCCCGCGCGGGCGATCCGGATCGACGACCACCGGCAGCCCGGTCTGATCGGCCAGCATGCGCGGCTCGTCACCGCTTTCCGATACGGGCGTCTTCGCGCTTAGCCACAACGGATAGCCACCGTCCTGGCCCTCACTACCCGACGCTTTGCCGCCCGACACCCTGCCACCCCGAACCTGGCCTCCGTAGCCCCGCGACAGGATGCCGGGCCGAAGGCCCTGGTCGGCGAGATGACGACCGATCCAGGCCACCAGCGGCGACTTGCCGGTGCCGCCCAGGGTCAGGTTGCCGACCACAATCACCGGGACCGGGGCGCGCCAGGCGTGCTTCGTGCCGTCGCGGTAGCCACGCTCCCGGCGAGCCACCTCGCAGCGATACACGGCCTCGAGGGGGCGTAGCAGCATGAGCCATGATGCACCGGAATACGCGGCCCGCAGCCAACGATCGGAGAGACGCATCACTCGTCCTGAAACTGCAGCTTGTGCAGTGCGGCGTAGGCGCCATCCTTGGCCAGCAGGTCGCTGTGGGAGCCCTGTTCGATGATTTCCCCCTGCTCCATGACCAGGATCCGATCGGCACGTTCGATGGTCGACAGGCGGTGGGCGATGACCAGGGTCGTACGCCCCTTGCAGACTTCTTCCAGCGCCGCCTGGATATGGCGCTCCGATTCGGTGTCCAGCGCCGACGTGGCCTCATCCAGCACCAGAATGGGCGCATCCTTGAAGATCGCCCGAGCGATGGCCATGCGCTGTCGCTGTCCCCCGGACAGCATGACGCCGTTATCGCCGACCAGGGCGTCGTAGCCTCCGGGCATGCGTTCGATGAATTCATGGGCGTGGGCGGCCCGGGCGGCGGCTTCGATGTCCTTGGGATCGGCATCGGGAACGCCGTAAGCGATGTTGTCGGAAATCGAGGCGTTGAACAGCGTCACCTGCTGTGACACCAGGGCGATCTGTCGGCGCAGCGGCGTCAGCCGGTAGTCCTCCAGCGCCACGTCGTCGATCAGAATGCGTCCTGACGTCGGATGATAGAAGCGCGGAAGCAGGCTGACGAGGGTCGACTTGCCGCTACCGGAGCGACCGACGATGGCAACCATCTCCCCTTCCCGGATGTCCAGATCGATGCCCTTGAGCACCTCCGGCTGATCGCTGCCATAGGCGAAGCACACGTTCTCGAAGCGAACGCGCCCCGCCAGACGCCCGGGGTCCACGCTGCCTTCATCGCGTTCGGGTGTCTCGTCGAGCAGGCCAAACAGCTCGCTGGCCGCGGCGATGCCCTTCTGGATCGTGCCGTTGATCTCGCTGAGCGACCGAATCGGCTTGGCCATCAGCGATGCGGCGGTGATGAAGGCCACGAACTCACCCGGAGTCATCTCGTTCATCAGTGCCGGCGACATGGCCAGCCACACCAGCACGGCCAACGACAGTGCCACCAGCAGCTGAATCACCGGCGTACTGGTGGCCTTGGTCAGGGCTTCCTTCATGCTCTGTCGACGGTTGACCTCACTGGCCGCCCGGAAGCGCCCCTGCTCGTACTCTTCGGCGCCATGGGTACGGACCACCCGGTAGCCCGTCAACGCCTCCGACGCGACGTGAGTCACATCGCCCATGGAGCGCTGGATGCGTCGGGAGATACGCCGAAAGCGCTTGCTGGCAAAACTGACGACGGCGCCGATCAGCGGCGTGACCGCGATGAACAAAAGCGTCAACATCCAGTTGGTCCACAGCAGGTAGCCCACCAGGCCGATCACGAACAGCCCTTCCTGCAGCACCACCGTGATCGCCTTGGTCCCTGCGCCGGTGACCTGCTCGACGTGGTAGGTCACCCGGGAAATGAGATGCCCCGACGAATGATTGTCGAAAAAGCGCCCGGGCAACTTGAGCATGTGGTTGAACACATCGCAGCGCAGCGCGTGGACCATGTTGCGCGCCACGTTGCTCATGAAATAGGTGCCAAGGAAGGTGCCGAGCCCCCTGGCGCCGAACATGCCGACCACGAACAGCGGCAGGAACAGACGAAAGGCGGCATCAGGGTTCTGGATGCCGTCGATCAGGCGCTTCATCATCTCCGCCAGCGCGGTACTGGAAGCGGCGTAGATGGCGTAGCCGACCACGGCAACGGCGAAGGACTTCCAGAAGGGTCGGACGTAACCAAGGAGACGCTTGTAGAGCGTCCAGCCGGAGTATTCGATCACGTTGGCTCCACTAGCGAAGGGAATCGGCACGGGTTGTCCGTCATCGGCGAGGCAAGGCCTTGCTGGTGCGCCGCGCCATCGCGGGGCCGCGCCCGGGCCCCACGGTCCGGCAACCCGGATTCAGTGGCGCGATTCTACCGCATGGCACCGCCCACCGACACCGCCTGCGCCTCGGTCGAGGCCACGAGCAGGCGTTACCTTGAGATCCTGGCCACGGCGCAACCGGAGCCGCAGCTGACCATCCACGGCGGTATTCCACAGGCAGGCCCCGTGGCGGCGAAGCCGACGCACGACCTCTGGCGAAGGATGACCCGGGCGCTTGCCATCGCCCGCCGACACTATGGCATGCCGCGGTTTCAACGCCGCTACCAGGGCTTCACCGCTGCTGGTCTTGCTACCGTGATGGCCCAGTACCAAGGCAGACACCTCCCCCTTTAGCCCCCCGAGCCAATAGCGCTCGATCCGCGAGCCGGCGTCACCGGGCAGCACCAGTCGGCGTCCATCGGCCTTGATCTCGAGCACGCAGGAGCGATCATTGGACGCCAGTTCCCGGCCGGCGCCGACCGCCGTCGGCGGCCAGAGAAAACGAAATTCGACGCCCTCCCAGCGCCAGCCGGTGCCCCTCTGACACAGCGATACCTCGGCGTCAGCACCGACCGGCAGCGCCTCACCGGCCGGGTGGAACCAGCGCCCGACCCGGTGCTCGTCGCGCAGTGCCGCCACGCCCCCGGCATGGTCGCGGTCGGCATGGCTCACGACCACGACATCAACGTCCTGACCCGGGGGCCATAGCCGTGACAGCGGCGTGAAACCGGAACGAAAGCGAGGGCCAGTGTCATACAGGAGCCGATGCCGAGCGGTGATAACCTCGACCATCAGGCCCTGGCCAACATCCCACACCCGCACATCGAGCTCCCCCTGTCCTGGCCCGCTATGCCTCACGCCAACCATGCCCAGAAACAGGCATGCGCTCAGCGCCCAGCGCAGCGGGCGAGCCACGCCAGGCAGCCCCCAGACCAGGGCCAGGAGCATGAGGCCAAGACCCAGCGGCCAGGTCCATTGTGGCGTTAATATCTGGCCGGGAAGCCAGCGCTCGGCCGCGCCGAGAAGCCCCACCAGGGCCTCGATACCATAGCCCGCCAGCGACCAGACCAGGGTGGCAAGGGCTGGCCAGAGCCCAGCCAACGCCCAGCCCAGCAGCCCCAATGGCACCAGCATGCCGACCAACGGCACCGCCACCAGGTTGACCAACGGCGCCGCTGGCGCCAGGCGCGAGAAGGCCAGCAACACCGCACCGGCCATCAAGGGGCTGAGCAGCCACTGGGTCCGCCAAAGCACCTGCAACGACGACGTGACACCGCGCCGTCCTTCCCAGATGACGATCAGTAGCGCCACCGCGACGAAAGACAGCCAAAAGCCAGGGCGCCAGAGCGAGAGCGGGTCGCTCATCACGACGATAGCAAACGCCAGGCAAAGTCCCTGCCACGCCCCGGGCGAATGGCGGCCATTGGCCACCCACAGCGCCACCAGTGTCATGACCAAGGCCCTAAGGGCCGCCGGCGTGAACCCCACCAGCCAGACGAAGGCACCGGCCGCGAAGGCCGCCGCCCACCAGGGCCAGCTCTGCATACGAAAGCGGCGTGGCCATAGCAGCCGCGAGAGCCCTCGTGCCAGGCCCAGGGCCAATGTCGCCACCAACCCCACGTGAAGCCCGGACACCACGACCAGATGCGTTGTGCCTGTGGCACCGAGCAACGCCCAGTCGTCGGCGTCCAGGGCGCCTCCGGCGCCGAGAGTAAGCGCCGCCAGCCAGCGCTTGGTCCGGGCTGGCAAGGGCTCCTCCATCAGGCGCTGCAGTGCCCGTTGGCGCAGTCCAGGGCCCACGTCATCGATCAACACCGGTGGCGGAACATCGACGACCCAACCGGTCGCCCGAATACCCGAGCGCCACAACCAGCGTGCATAGTCGAACGTGCCGGGATTGGACAAGCCGGCGGGCGGTGTCAGGCGAACACTCAAGCGCCAACGCTGGCCCACGCGCATCGCCGACTGGCCTGGGTGATAACGAGACAGGCGCACCTTGCGCAGCGTGCGGCAGTCGCGCGCCGTCAGCAACGGTGACAGGCACCCGTCTACGGCGACGGTAAGCCGATCCATGCCCTGACGCCGCTCGAGGCTGACCACTCGCCCGCTGAGCGGGACCACCGCCAGGTCCGGCCCAGTGGCCAACCGCGCGCCATCGCTATCCAGCAGTGTCACCGCCACCCACAAGGCGGCAAGCGCGATCGCCAGCAGTGGTCCGCGCCGACCCGCCAGGGCGCCGAGCGCCACCAGCGTCAGCACAGGCAACCAGACGTCACCGGCGGAAGAGACGATGCCGCCCAGCAAGGCGCCAGACGCCAAGGGCCCGGCCAGCCCAAAGGGGAATCCCTCGTGTCGAGCTCGGCGCTCGTGGCACGCCGCTGGCGGCTTATCCGACCCCGCTGGCGGCTTATCCGACACCGCCGACGGCTTATCCGACCCCGCTGGTGGCTTATCCGACCCCGCTGGCGGCTTATCCGACCCCGCTGGCGGCCCCGATAGCGACCGGCGCCGCACCCGCCTTTCTGGTTTTGCGTCCATGCCCTTCCCTGGCGTCGGCTCGGTAGCCCGGGTCCTCCATGGCCCTGCCCGGCGTCACTCCAGGCAGCCCCGAGCCGCCCTGACGGATGCTTCACTCCGCCTTTGGCACTTTCGTTGGCAAGCGTCATGGCGGGGCGAGCGGCTAGTATGGATAATAGCCCGGCATCCGCAGTCGCGAGCTACGCCGCCATGCCGCGCCGATTCTTACAGCGCTATCTGCCCAATCCCGACACCCTGAGGCGACAGCGTTCGCTGCGCTTCATGGCGCATCTGATCGGCGACCCTGCACTCTGGGTCCTGTCGCGGCGCAGTGTGGCCAACGCTTTTTCGGTCGGACTGTTCAGCGCCCTGCTGCCGATTCCGTTCCAGATGGTCATCGCCGCCTTCGGCGCACGCCTCGGGCGCTGCAACCTCCCTCTGTCCGTGGCCCTGGTATGGATCACCAATCCGTTGACCATGCCGATCATCTACTACGCCAACTACTGTCTGGGCGCGTGGCTGATGCAGACGCCCGCCATGACGGCACCGGAGCACATCTCCACCCACTGGCTCCAGGACCAGTTGCTCGATATCCTGCCCGCCCTGCTGATCGGCTCGCTGGTCGCGGCGATCGCCATCGGCGCCCTGGCCAACCTGACCATTCGGTTGCTGTGGCGCTGGCAAGTCTCGCGCAGCTGGAAGGCCCGCGCCCGCCGGCGCAGACGCGCCAAGGCCGCCTCTCGAGTCTGACGCCCTCGGCGTCTCCCGCTCCAGCACAGCCCGGAGAACAGACCCGACAACAGCCCCGACAACAGCCCCGAGAGAAACCGATGGCTGATGAGGGCTCATCGCCCGACCCCCGGGGCAGACACGAAGACGCCGGCCCAAGGGCCGGCGTCGCGTTCGGTACTGTACCACCCGGCGTCAGGCCGAATGCAGGCACCCGCCATCGAGGCGCAGGACGCGGTCCTGGTGAGCGGCGAGACCCGGATCGTGGGTCACGATGACGAAGGCACAGCGCGCGGTGGTGGCCAGTTCATCCATCAGCGCCAGGATCCCGGCGGCGGTGGTTTGGTCCAGGTTGCCGGTGGGCTCATCCATCAGCATCAGGCTCGGATCGGTGACCAGCGCACGGGCAATGGCCACCCGCTGACGCTCACCGCCCGACAGCTCACCGGGCTTGTGGTCCGCCCGGGGCGCCATGCCGACCTTGGACAGAAGCGCCAAGGCACGCTCCTCGGCGGCTTTCTTGCGGCTTCCCCGAATGATCAATGGCAGCGCCACGTTCTCCACCGCCGAGAACTCCGCCAACAGATGGTGGAACTGATAGACGAAGCCGATATGGTGATTACGAAAGCGTCCTAGCTCGGCGTTGCCCATGGTGTGCAGCACCTTGTCGGCCACCCGCACCTCACCCGCGGTGGGCTCGTCGAGACCACCGAGCAGGTTCAGCAGCGTGGTCTTGCCGGAGCCCGAACTGCCGACCACCGCCACCCGCTCACCGGCGTGAACCTTGAGCTCCAGTTGATCCAGCACGGTCAGGTCCTGGGGCCCTTCGCTGTACACCCTGGACAGCCGACGGCACTCGAGCATCGGCTCCGACGTGGCCGCGCGCGGCGCCGCAACATTCTGCTCGGGGGTCATGGGATCACTCATAGCGCAACACCTCGGCAGGCTGCACCCGGGCGGCACGCCATGCCGGGTAAAGGGTGGAGAGGAAGGTCAGCACGAAGGCGGCAGTGACGATATTGGTGACGTCGCTCCAAATCAGCTGAGACGGTAGCTCGCTGATGAAGTAGACGCCGGCATCGAGGAAGTGAATACCGAACGTCGACTCGACGAAGGCGATGATATCGGACACGGTCAGCGCCAGCACGATGCCTATCGCGACCCCCAGGACGATGCCGATGATACCGATAGCCAGGCCCTGGACCATGAAGATGCCCATGATCGAGGCCGGCGTGGCGCCGATGGTTCGCAGGATGGCGATATCGGCGTGCTTGTCGGTGACCACCATGACCAGGGTCGAAACGATGTTGAAGGCGGCCACGGCGATGATCACGGTCAACAGCAAACCGATCATGCGCTTCTCCATCTGGATCGCCTGGAACAGGTTGCCCCGGGTATAGGTCCAGTCATAACCGCGATACCCCTGTCCCAACTCATTGACGATAGCGCGGGTCTCGCTGCCCGCCAGGAACAGGTCGTCGAGCTCGAGGCGCAGGCCACCGACGGTATCGCCCATGCGCGCCAGGGTCTGCATATCGTCGATGTTGGCGTAGGCCAGATTGGCATCGAGATCGGCGCCGACGCTGAAGATGCCGCTCACGGTAAAGCGCTTGAGCCGCGGGAAGACCCCGGCCGGCGTGATGGACGCCTCCGGGACCAGAAGCGTCACGCTGTCGCCGACCCCCACACCGAGGTTACGCGCCAGAATCTGGCCCAGCACCACGTGCCATTCCCCCGGCGCCAGTTCATCCAACGTGCCTTGGCTCATGTTTTCGTCGACGATCGAGACCTTGCTTTCCCAGGCCGGGTCGATGCCATTGACCATGGCGCCCTGGTTACGTCCGGCGGCGGAAAACATGCCCTGCTGCTGGATATAGGGGGCGGCACCGATCACGTGCTCGCGTTCGGTCAGGCGCTCGGCCAGAGGCTGCCAGTCGGTCATCCCCCCCGCCTGTTCGATCTGGGTGTGTGGCACCATGCCGAGCACTCGCTCGCGCAGCTCGCGGTCGAAGCCGTTCATCACCGACAGTACCAGGATCAGCACGGCGACCCCCAGGGTCAGACCGAGCATCGAGGTCAGGGAAATGAAGGAAATAAAATGGTTGCGTCGCTTGGCTCGCACATAGCGTAGCCCGATCAGAAACGGCAGTCGGTCAAGCATGGACTCTTTCCTTGTCGGCGGGCCGCCATGGTACGGTTTTTTGACGTCCTATGCATCGCCGTACCGGGTGATTTGCGAGATCCTTGCATCTTCGCGCGCCCGGCCCTACATTTCGCCGTTTGCCCGTGCCGACGCAGAGGTCGCCCATGCACCGTCTTGTCCCCGAATGGTCCGTTCAGGATGCCATCCAACTGACCTGGCCCCACGCCGATGGCGACTGGGCGCCGATGCTCGACGCCATCGAGGCTACCCTCGAACAGATGGCGCTGGTCATCGCGCGCTACCAGAGCCTGGTCATCGGGGTCGCCGACGAGACCACCCGTCGGCGCCTCGAGCGCCGCCTGATCCAGCGCGGCGCCGAGCCCGAGCGCCTGCACCTGGTCATCGTGGAAAGCGACGATACCTGGGCGAGGGACCATGGGCCCCTCGCCACCCGCGACGGTGACGCGCTGCGCATGCATGACTTCGTTTTCACCGGCTGGGGCGGCAAGTTCCCCGCCGACCGTGACAACCGCCTGACCCAGGCACTGGATGGGGCCGGGCTGATCGCCTGCGACGTCGAGTCCCACGCCCTGGTGCTGGAGGGCGGCGCTCTCGAGACCGATGGGCAGGGCACGCTGCTGACCACCGAAGCCTGCCTGCTCAACCCCAACCGCAACCCCGAGCTGAGCCGCGGCGACGTCGAGGCGCGCCTCGCCGAGACCCTCGGGATCGAACGGGTGCTGTGGCTCGCCCATGGTCACCTTGAGGGCGACGACACCGACTCCCACGTCGACACCCTGGCGCGGTTCTGCGACCCCTCGACCATCGCCTACGTGCGCTGCGATGATCCCGAGGATATCCACCATGCGGCGCTGGCGGCCATGGAGGCCGAGCTCAAGGCCCTGCGCCAGCCAGACGGCTCGCCGTATCGGCTGATCGCCCTGCCCTGGCCCCAGGCCTGCTTCGACCCTGAGGACGGCCATCGCCTGCCGGCCACCTACGCCAACTTCGTGATCATCAATGGCGCCGTGCTGGTGCCAACCTACGCGGACCGCCGCGACCTGGACGCCTTGGCGGCCCTGGCCGAGGCCTTCCCCGGGCGCGACATCATCCCGCTGGACGCCACCACGGTGATTCGCCAGCACGGCAGCCTGCACTGCCTGACCATGCAATGGCCCGCGGGCACGCTTGCCCGCCCCGACAAGTCACAAGGAGCCACTCCATGACGCGCCAACTCAGCGTGGGCCTCGTTCAGCAACCGGCCTGGCCCGACAAGGCAAGAAGTCTGGATGCCAGCGAAGCCGGCATTCGTGCGCTCGCCGCCCAGGGCGCCCAACTCATCATGCTCCAGGAGTTGCACGCCACGCACTACTTCTGTCAGCACGAGGATCCTGAGCTGTTCGACCTGGCCGAGCCACTGGACGGCCCCAGTGGCACACGGCTAGCGGCACTCGCCGCCGAGCTCGATATCGTGCTGATGGGGTCGCTCTTCGAGCGCCGCGCGCCCGGGCTCTACCACAACACGGCGGTGGTCTACGACGGCAAGCTTGGCCGTGTCGGCCAATACCGCAAGATGCACATTCCCGACGATCCTGGCTTCTACGAGAAGTTCTACTTCACCCCCGGGGATCAGGATGCCGAGCGCGGCCAGGGCTTCACCCCCATCGACACCTCGGTGGGCCGTCTCGGCGTGCTGGTATGCTGGGACCAGTGGTACCCCGAGGCGGCACGCCTGATGGCGCTGGCCGGCGCCGACATGCTGCTCTACCCCACCGCCATCGGCTGGCATCCGCCCGATGATGATGCCGAGAAGGCGCGCCAGAAGGACGCCTGGACCCTGATCCAGAGAAGCCACGGCGTAGCCAACGGTCTCCCCGTGCTGGTCGCCAATCGCGTTGGCCACGAAGCCGACCTGTCCACGGTGAGCCCCGGCATCGACTTCTGGGGCGGCAGCTTCGTCTGCGGCCCCCAGGGAGAACTCCTGGCCCATGCCGGCACCGAGGCCGAAAACCTGCTGGTGACGCTGGATCTTGACCACGGCGAGAACGTGCGTCGCATGTGGCCCTACCTGCGCGACCGCCGGGTCGATGCCTATGGCGATCTGACGCGGCGGTATCGGGATTAGGGGCGACGAAAAAAACCCACGGCCCTTACGGCCGTGGGTTTTCCTTGCGCGTGCGACGTCTGTCTTACTTCCAGAAATCGCGGATCGAGGCGATGCCCTGCGCCCCCACCGCTCGGGCGTGGCTGGCGTCGTGGCGGGTCATGCCGCCGAGGGCATAGACCGGCATGCCGGCACGTTCGACCAGCTGCTGGAAGTCGTGCCAGCCGATCGGCGGCACCTCTGGATGAGACGGCGTGGTGCGCAGCGGTGACAGGGTCACGAAGTCGCAGCCGATGCGCGCCGCCTGATCGAGCTGGGCCTTGTCGTGGGACGAGGCCGACAACCATTTGGCCTCGGCGATCGGCCGGCGCTCCAGGGTCATCAGGCGGGCACTGGTCAGATGAATGCCATCGGCGTCGACGCGTTCGAGCAGCGTCGGCTCTGCGTTGAGCATCAGCTTGGCGTCGTAGCGCCGGCACAGGGCCAAGGCCCGCTCGGCCCGGGCGATAAAGGCGTCCTCGTCCAGAGACTTCGCACGCAGTTGCACCAGGCGCACGTCGTCGTCCTTCAGTGCCCGCTCGAGGCGCTGATCGAAGATCGCCTCATCGGCTTCCTCATCGCTGATCAGATACTCCGACGGCAGCATCACCGCCTGCAGAATGGGCAGGTTGGCCGCCGGGAACGGATAGTTCGCCAACTCCACCATCGGCACCCAGCGTACCGCCTGTCCTTCACGGCCGAAGGGCTCACCGGCGAACTCCTTGACCTGCCAGACGTCGAGCAGGATATGCTTGTCCGGGTACTCGTGATGGATGCGAATCAAGGGCTGGGCACGCCGGATCTCGATACCGAGCTCCTCGTGCAACTCACGCTTCAGCGCTTCGAGCCCCGTCTCGTAGGGCGCCAGCTTGCCCCCCGGGAATTCCCACAGCCCACCGTGATCCACATTCGATGGGCGCCTTGCCAGCAGGACTTCCTGACCATCGGCGCTGATGATGGCGGCAGCCGCCACGTGCACCCTTCTCTTCACCATAGTGTTCATTCAACGTTACCAGCTTGGGGTCGCGGACCAGGCCCGCGTCGAGTCAGTATCGGGGTGAGCCATGTATCGGGCAGGTAGCCGGGCGGGTCGATCCAGGAATCGACCGGTGCCAACGGCAACCGATATCGGAATCGGCATAGGATACCGGCTGCGGCGCCAGGTTTCACCCATCTCCCGGCGCCGCACCGCGGTGAAGGCGCCTAGCTGCGATAATCGGCGTTGATGGAGACATAGTCGTGCGAGAGATCCGAGGTCCACAGGGTGGCCTCGGCGTCACCACGCCCCAGGTCGATGGCGATGCGGATATCGTCTCGCGCCATCACCGCACTGCCGGCGTCTTCGGTGTACGACGCCGCCCGCCCGCCGCCCTCGACAAGGCGCACCTCGCCAAGGTCGATGACCACCTTGTCGACATCGAAATCCGCGACCCTGGCCCGCCCGACCGCCGCCAGAATGCGTCCCCAGTTGGCATCGCTGGCGTAGAGCGCAGTCTTGACCAGGGGCGAATGGGCCACGGTAAAGCCGACCTCGCGGGCCTCCTCGACGCTACCCGCTCCGCTGATCGCGAGGGTCACGAACTTGGTCGCGCCCTCGCCGTCACGAATGATCGCCTGGGCGAGCTCCACCAGCACCTCATCGAGGGCCTCGCGCAATAGCGCCAGGTCATCGTCGTCGCTGACGGCAGCGCCGCGCCCCGTGGCGATCAGCATGCAGGCATCGTTGGTCGAGGTATCACTATCCACCGTGATGCTATTGAACGAGCGCTCTACCCCGGCCCGCAGCAGCGTCTCGAGCTGCGCTTGATCGATATCCGCATCGGTGGCGACGAAGCCCAGCATGGTCGCCATGTTAGGGCAGATCATGCCCGAGCCTTTGGCGATGCCATTGAGCGTCACGCGACCGCCCTTGAGCATCACACTGCGGGTCGCGCCCTTGGGCCTGGTGTCGGTGGTCAGGATCCCCTCGGCGGCCAACGCCCACGACGAGGCATCATCGCCCAGCGCCGCCAGTGCCCCGGGCAGACCCGCCATGAGCCGATCCATGGGCAATGGCTCGCCGATGACCCCGGTAGAGAACGGCAGCACCGCCGACGGTGCAACGCCACCTTGCTCGCCAAGGGCCTTGCAGGTCTCACGAGCGTCACGCATGCCGACCTCTCCGGTGCCGGCGTTGGCATTGCCGGTATTGATCACCAGATAACGCACAGACGCCCCTGCGCCCAGGGTCTCTTGCAAGTGGGCCTTGGCCACATGCACCGGCGCCGCACAGAAGGCGTTGCGGGTGAAGGTACCGGCGACCTTGGCGCCCTGGGCAATCTCGATCACGACCAGATCGCGGCGGCCAGGCTTCTTAATGCCTGCCATGGCGCTGCCGAGGCGCACGCCGTCGATTCGCGGCATGCTCGGAAAACTACTGTCACCCACTGCCATCTCGTGTCTCCTGCACAGGGAGCGACCCCGGGTCTTGGCCCGGGGTCGCGGTGTCGATCTTCAGCTCAACTTGCCGCAGCACTGCTTGTACTTCTTGCCAGAGCCACAAGGACAGGGATCGTTGCGCCCCACCTTCGGCGCATCGCGGCGCACAGGCCGCGTGTCGCCGACCTCATTGACCCGACGTTCGTCGTCTCCGCCCTCGACGCCGGCCAGACCGGCGCCCGCCGGCGAATCATGACGACTATCGGCCTGGGCGGTCTCACGGGCGAGCGCATCGCGGCGCTGACGCTCCAGCGCCTCGACCTCTTCGGGCTGTCGCACCTGGACATGACTCAGGATGCGAGTGACGTCGGCCTTGATATTGGTCAGCAGGTTCTGGAACAGCTCGAAGGACTCGCGCTTGTACTCCTGCTTGGGATTCTTCTGGGCATAGCCGCGCAGGTGAATGCCACGGCGCAGATGATCCATGGACTGCAGGTGTTCCTTCCAGCGGGTATCCAGTACCTGCAGCATGACCTGCTTCTCGAAGCGACGCATCAGTTCCTGACCGGCAATGGCGACCTTGGCCTGATAGGTGTCGCGGTGCTGAGTCTGCAGCCGTTCACGCAGTTGCTCTTCGTGGAAGCGGTCGTCTTCCTCGGCCCACTTAACCACCGGCGATTCGAGCTGATACTCGCTCTTGAGATGTGCCTCGAGGCCGGCCAGGTCCCACTGCTCGGCCAGGCTCTGGGGCGGCACATAGGCGCTGATGGCCTCATCCAGCACCTCCTCGCGTATGCCCATGACGCTCTCGGAGACATCATCGGCGGCGAGGATCTCGTTGCGCTGCTCATAGATCACGCGACGCTGGTCGTTGGCCACGTCGTCGTACTCGAGCAGCTGCTTACGGATATCGAAGTTGCGACCTTCGACCTTCTTCTGAGCACGCTCGACGGCATTGGACACCATCTTATGCTCGATCGCTTCGCCACGTTCGAGGCCCAGGGCCTGCATCAGCTTCTGGACTCGCTCGGAGCCGAACAGGCGCATCAGGTTGTCTTCCAGCGACAGGAAGAAGCGTGTCGAGCCCGGATCGCCCTGGCGGCCGGCGCGACCACGCAACTGGTTATCGATGCGCCGAGACTCATGACGCTCGGTACCGATGACGTGAAGGCCACCGGCGGCCAGCACCCCGTCGTGGCGCTCGCGCCAGGCAATCTTCAGCGCCTCGATCTGTGCCTCGTCGGGCGCCTCAAGCTGGGCGACCTCGGCCTCCCAGTTGCCACCGAGCACGATATCGGTACCACGACCGGCCATGTTGGTCGCGATGGTGACGGCGCCGGGACGACCGGCCTGGGCGATGACCTCCGCCTCGCGCTGGTGCTGCTTGGCGTTCAGGACATTGAAGTCGATCGCCGCCTTCTGCATCAGGTCGGCCAGATACTCGGAGGTCTCGATGGACGCGGTACCGACCAGCACCGGACGTCCGGCCTCGACCTGCGCCTTCACGTCCTCGATGATGGCCTCGAACTTCTCCTCCGCCGACAGATACACCAGGTCGTTTCCGTCCTGGCGCGCCAACGGCTTGTTAGTCGGGATGACGACCACATCGAGGCCATAGATCTGGCGAAATTCGAAGGCCTCGGTGTCGGCGGTACCGGTCATGCCCGAGAGCTTCTCATACAGGCGGAAGTAATTCTGGAACGTGGTCGAGGCGAGTGTCTGGCTCTCGCGCTGGACCGTCACGCCTTCCTTTGCCTCCACCGCCTGGTGCAGGCCCTCGGACCAGCGCCGCCCCGGCATGGTGCGCCCGGTATGCTCATCGACGATGACCACCTGGCCTTCACTGACGATGTAATCGACATCGGGGTGATACAGGTGGCGTGCCCGCAGCGCCGAATGCATGTGCTGAAGCAAATTAAGGTTCTGAGCGGCATAGAGCGACTCGTCCTCCCCCAGCAGGCCTTCACCGCGCATCAGCTCCTCGACGCGGTGGTGGCCACCCTCGGTGAGTTCGACCTGCTTCTGCTTCTCGTCGAGGGTGAAGTCGCCACTCTCCGGATCTTCTTCATCGGTGCACTGGGACAGCTTGGTGGCGAGGCCGTCGACCACCTTATACATCGCGGTGTTCTCGTCCACCGCGCCCGAGATGATCAGCGGCGTACGCGCTTCATCGATCAGGATCGAGTCGACCTCATCGACGATGGCAAAGTGCAGGTCACGCTGGACCTTCTCTTCCAGCGAGAAGGCCATGTTGTCGCGCAGATAATCGAAACCGAACTCATTGTTGGTGCCGTAGGTGATGTCGCAAGCGTAGGCATGGCGCTTCTCCTCGGAGGTCTGCCCCGAGTAGATGACACCGACCGAAAGACCGAGAAACTCGTAGAGCGGCTTCATCCAGTTGGCGTCACGCCGGGCCAGGTAGTCATTGACCGTGACCACGTGGACGCCCTTGCCCGGCAAAGCATTGAGGTAGACCGCGAGCGTTGCCACCAGGGTCTTGCCCTCGCCGGTCTTCATTTCGGCGATGCGACCGCGATTGAGGGTCATGCCACCGACGATCTGAACGTCGAAGTGGCGCATGCCCATGATGCGCTTGCTGGCCTCACGCACGGTGGCAAAGGCCTCAGGCAGAAGCGCATCGAGGCTTTCGCCCTGGGCCAGGCGCTCGCGGAAGGCACCGGTTCGCTCCTGGAGCGCGGCGTCATCCAGCACCTCGAGGGTGGATTCCAGGACATTGACGTCACGCACCTGGCGGGTCATGCGTTTAACGTCGCGGTCGTTCTTCGAGCCAACCACTTTACGCAGCAGAGAATTGATCATGAAGGGTCCAATAACGGCATAGGAATTCCCGCCGATGCACAACGGCACACCAACGGTACAAGAGCAGACATCAAGCCGTTATGGGGGGGCCGCGCGGGGAAACCACATCCAGGGCCGCGACCGGCGCCACCAGCGGTGCCATGTGGCGACGGACGTTATGAGCGGGGTAGCGCCAGTCGACCGGCGGGTAGCTGGCCAGGCGCCGGCGGCAGGCCTTGAGCACGGTACGGGCACGAATCAGCGCGGGTGCCATGATACATATCTGCACCAGCCGCTCGGTGGCCCTGGGCGACTCGGCCTGGGCTAGACTCGCCGGCAGCAGACAGCTCACCAAGAGCCCAGCCAACCACCAGCGCGGCATCATTCGACGCTGCCGCGGGTCGCCAGGGGACCGGTTGTCTTGGTGGGGACAGGACATGCTGTTGAGTGACTCCGTGGCGTGCTAGGCTCACGCCATTCGACCCATCGTCGAGGCGCGGCCCTCATCATCGACCCGGGGAACCTCCCCGAGATACAAGCCCATGAGTATAAAGGTTAAGCGGTTCCGAGCCCAGCCCATGACCCGGCTGCTCGAAGGTCGAGGCGAAACGGCCTCTCTAATGCGCATGGCGCGGCTCATCGAAAGGGCTCAGAGCCACCTGCGCGACAATCTACCTCCGGAGCTGGCAAGCCACCTCCATGTGGGCGGCTTCCGCCAGGGGCGGCTGACCCTGATTACCGATGGAGCGGCGTGGCTGACACGCTTGCGCTACGAACAAGCGCGCCTGCTCGACCTCCTCCACGAACTCCCTGGCTTCGAGGCCGTGACGGGCTTCACCTTCAAGGTCCGACCGGTGCGCCCGGCCCAGGTCCCGCCACGCCAGGTCAGGCACCTGACCGCGAAGGCCAGCGACGAGATTTCAAGCTGCGCCGACGATGTCGACGATCCGCGGCTGAAGAGCGCCCTCCAACGCCTGGCCGCCCACGCCGAAGCCTCGACACCATCGAACGAATGAGGGTCGATGGCCGGTCTTCCCGTCGGCCCGAGCCAGAGCCGGCCGCAACCCCAACCGCCATGACCAAAGCCCCATAAAAAAGCGACGTAAAAAAGCGCTATAAAAAAAGCGCCGCCCCCGAGGGGCGGCGCTTTTTCTACTGCAATCAGCGACGGAGTGCCTGCATCTTACCGATTTCTGCTCAATGTTACGGACCTGGTCTTGAACCTAGCCTCGGGCCGACGCCTGACGGGGGCGAGTCGTCAGGCGCGGTGTCGAGGGGCGGCTATCACGCCATGGCGGGTGCGGCGTAGGAGATCGGCGCCTGCTGGGCTTCGTCCTCGAAGGTGACGATTTCCCAGGCCTCCGGCTGCTCCAGCAGCGCACGGCACAGCTGGTTGTTGAGCGAATGGCCGGACTTTACGCCGCGGAATTCGCCGATCAGGCTATAGCCGAGCTGGTAAAGATCACCGATGGCGTCGAGCACCTTGTGCTTGACGAACTCGTCGTCGTAGCGCAGGCCACCGTCGTTTACGATGCGGTAGTCATCGACCACGATGGCGTTGTCGAGGCTGCCGCCCAGCGCCAGGTTGTTGGAGCGCAAGTACTCAAGATCACGCATGAAGCCAAAGGTACGCGCCCGAGACACTTCCTTGACGAATGACGTGGTGGAGAAGTCGACCATCGCGGTCTGCTTCTGGTCTTCGAATACCGGGTGATCGAAATCGATGGCGAAGGACACCTTGAAGCCCTGATGGGGCAGGAACAAGGCTTCCTTATCGCCTTCGCGCACCAGAATCTCGCGCTTGATGCGGATGAACTTCTTCGCCGCATTTTGTTCGAGAATGCCCGCCGACTGGATCAAGAAGACGAAGGGACCGGCACTGCCGTCCATGATCGGCACTTCCGGCGCGCTCACGTCGACGAAGGCATTGTCGATACCGAGTCCCGCAAAGGCGGACATCAGGTGCTCGACGGTAGCTACCTTCTCGCCGTTCTGAGACAGCGCGGTGCAGAGCGTCGTGTCCGTCACGTTCAGCGCCCGGGCCGGAATCCTGACCTCAGGGTCCAGATCGGTACGAACGAAGACGATACCGGTATCCACCGGCGCGGGCCGAAGGGTGAGGTACACCTTCTTGCCGGAATGCAGACCCACGCCGGTCGCGCGGATGACATTTTTGAGGGTACGTTGTCTGATCATGTGCAGTCGCCAGGCCGTCGTTGATTATCAAACACCGTTCACTATAACACCGAACGGACGTTTCAACAAAAAAACATCGACTCAATCGTCCTGGCCCTTCTCCATGGTGTCATCGGGTCGGCATCGCGATATCGCCCACCGCCCGCATTCATCGTCGAGCCAGTACCGTGCAGTGCGATGACAGCCTGAGGATGCTTCCATGCGGCATCCTCGCACGCATCGATCGGCCTTCCGTGACCGGCACTACGGGTGTTGCACCGAACCCCACGACCGCCGAGGCCTAGCGGTAGCTAGCCCTTCGGCGACGGTCGCCGGTGCCCGCATGGCTCTCAATCCGCCTGGCGGCGCAGGAAAGCCGGAATATCCAGGTAGTCATCCAGGTCCTGTGACTTGCGCTTTTCGGCCTGGGGGCGGGGCGTTTCCTGGGGCTCGGACTTGGTCGCAGCCGCCGTTTGACCGCGGTTGATGCCGCCTTGCTGAGGACGCTGACGCACCTCGGCACGGCGTGCAGGCTCGCGATTGACGGGCTTCTGCTGGCGGACCTGGCTGTCGAGGCCGGCCGCCACCACGGTGACACGCAGCTCGTCGGTCATTTCCATGTCGATCGAGGTACCGACGACGATGGTGGCATCTTGAGACGCGAACTCCTGCACCGTGGCACCGACATCATTGAACTCACCGATGGACAGATCCGGGCCGGCGGTAATGTTGACCAGAATGCCGCGTGCGCCGTGCAGATCGATATCTTCCAGCAACGGGCTGCGAATCGCCTTCTCGGCGGCTTCTCGTGCGCGATTCTCGCCGGTCGCCCCACCGGTACCCATCATCGCCATGCCCATCTCCGACATGACAGTGCGCACATCGGCGAAGTCGACGTTGATGATGCCGGGGCTGGTGATCAGCTCGGCGATCCCCTGCACGGCACCCAGAAGCACGTCATTGGCCGCACTGAAAGCGGTCAACAGAGTGGCGCTCTTGCCGAGCACCGACAACAGCTTCTCGTTGGGAATGGTGATCAGCGAATCGACGTGCTCGGAGAGTTCCTTCATGCCCTCTTCGGCGGCCCGCATCCGCTTCGGCCCCTCGAAGGGGAACGGCCGTGTCACCACGGCCACCGTCAGGATGCCGAGTTCCTTGGCCACCTGAGCGACCACGGGCGCGCCGCCGGTGCCGGTGCCACCGCCCATGCCGGCGGTGATGAACACCATGTCGGCACCGTTCAGCAGCTCGGCAATACGCTCACGATCTTCCATGGCGGCCTGCCGGCCCACGTCGGGATTGGCGCCGGCACCGAGCCCCTTGGTGATCTCGCTGCCCAGTTGCAGGACGGTCTTCGCCGCCACCCGCTTCAGGGCCTGGGCATCGGTGTTGGCGCAGATGAACTCCACGCCCTCGATGCTGCTCTCGACCATGTGATTGACGGCGTTGCCGCCGCCGCCCCCAACGCCGATCACCTTGATGACCGCGCTGCTTGAGGGTGCGCTATCTACGAGTTCAAACATATGCCCCGTCTCCTGAGCCGCTTGTGCGACCCTTTCAGAAATTTCCTTTGAACCAGCCTTTAATCTTTTCCAGCGCCGGAGTCCTTTCCTCTGGTCCCCGCCGGGAGACATCCTCGCGCTCGCGTCTCGGGTGCGCCGAGAGGTCCCCGCTTTGCCCTTGGCGACCATGACCCTTGCGGGCTTCATGTAGAGCGTAATGTAACAAACCGACACCCGTCGAATAAATCGGGTTGCGCACCACGTCGGCGAGCCCGCGTACGTTCTGCGGACAGGCAATGCGCACCGGCATGTGGAAAATCTCCTCGGCCAGCTCCACCACGCCTTCCATGCGCGAGGTCCCGCCGGTCAGGACGACGCCGGAGGCGACCAGGTCCTCAAACCCACTGCGCCGCAGTTCGTCTCGCACCAAGGTAAAAAGTTCCTCGTAGCGCGGCTCGACCACCTCGGCCAGAGACTGACGCGACAGGTCTCGGGCGGGCCTATCCCCGACGCTCGGCACCTTGATCATCTCGTCGCTGGAAGCGAGCTGAGTCAGGGCGCAAGCGTACTTGACCTTGATTTCCTCGGCATACTGTGTCGGCGTACGCAAGGCCATGGCGATGTCATTGGTGACCTGATCACCGGCAATCGGAATCACCGCGGTGTGGCGGATGGCGCCCTCGGTAAAGACGGCGATGTCCGTGGTGCCGCCACCGATATCGACCATGCAGACGCCAAGCTCGAGTTCATCCTCGGTCAGCACCGCATGACTCGACGCCAGTTGCTCGAGGATGATCGCATCCACTTCAAGCCCACAACGCCGCACACATTTCTCGATATTCTGCACCGCATTGAGCGCCGCGGTGACCAGATGCACTCGAGCCTCGAGCCGCACACCAGACATCCCCAAGGGCTCTCGAATGCCGCCCTGGGTGTCGATGGCAAATTCCTGGGGCAGAACGTGGAGGACACGTTGGCCTTCGGAGATCGCCCGCGCGCGCGCCGAATCGATCACTCGGTCGATGTCGGACGAGGCGACTTCGCGTTCCTTGATCGCCACCACGCCGTCGGAATTCATCGAACTGATGTGACTGCCGGCGATGCCGACATACACCGAGTGGATGTCACAGCCCGCCATCAGCTCGGCTTCTTCTACCGCGCGCTGAATCGACTGAACGGTGGATTCGATGTTAATTACCACGCCCTTCTTCATTCCCCGGGAGGGATGAGAGCCAATGCCGGCAATTTCGATACCACCATCGTCGGTGGGCTGGCCCACGATCGCGACGACCTTGGATGTTCCGATATCCAGTCCGACTACCATACTGGACACGTTGGATGGGCCTGCCATGAGTCGGGAATTCTCCTCGAACCGATCCCGATAATTGGGAACTTGTCTCTGTAATGAAAAAACCTGGGACGATTATAGGAACAATACCGCGTGTTCTACCAGCCCAGGGCGTAGACATATTTCACGATACGGGGACATCCATTCAAAAGAAATACCCGAAACTCGATAACGACAATTAAATGAAGTGCGGTTTTTTGATTAGCCTTGTTGCTCGGCGCCCTCTTCCACCGGCTCGGTTTCTCCGTGCCACGCCACCGAGACCCCATTCGGATAGCGCAGGTCGATGTAGCGAATATGCGACGCCACCTCACCCAGTTCACGCTGCCACGCCGCTTCGAGCCTTCCCAACCGGGCTTCACGATCGCTGCGCCCGAGCATCACCCAGACGCCATCGTCGAGTTGAAAGCGCCAGGCGCCACGCGCCTCGAGTCGTAACTGGCGCAGCTCCAGGCCCATTTTCTCGAAACGACCGGAAAGTTCAGCATAATAATCGAGCACTTCTTCACTGGAACCCGACGGTCCCGCCAGATCGGGCAAGTCGCCAGGTGGCGACACCGGGGCGAAATCGAATGGCTCTCCCTCGCCGTTCAGCAGTTGCCCATCGTTCCAGCGTGCCACCGGTACTTGCTCGGTCAGTTCAAACGTCAAGGCATTGGGCCACTCTCGACGCAGGCGCACCTCTTCCAACCAGCCGACGGCCAGAGCACGCTCTCGCAACTCGCCGAGGTCCACCGACAGCCAGGTACGGCCGCGAATCAGCGGTGCCAGCTGTGCCTTCAAATAGTCGGCCCCGGCATAGTGCAGCTCACCACGGATCGACACGCGCTCGATGGGACGATCGAGCCACACCCACAGCGCTTTCCCGCCGGCACCGATCAGCAATCCCAGCAGCACCAGGCCGAGCAAGGTTCCACGGCGGGCCGCCATGCTCAGCGCCGTCCCTGCGCAGTCGCGAGGATGCGCACGACCAGCTCATCGAAGCCGATACCGGCGTGAGCCGCGGATTGCGGGACCAGGCTATGATCGGTCATGCCCGGCACCGTATTTACTTCGATCAGCCAGAACTTGCCATCGCCATCACGCATCACATCGACCCGTCCCCAGCCTTCACACCCCACTGCGTCAAATGCAGCAAGGCACAATTCGCCCAACGCCGTTTCTTGTGCTGCGTCGAGCCCGCAGGGCAAATGGTAGAGGGTGTCATTGGACAGGTACTTGGCTTCATAGTCATAGAAGCCGTTCGGCACCTCGACCCGAATCGCGGGCAATGCCGTGTCGCCCAATACCGACAAGGTAAATTCGTCTCCGACCACAAACCGCTCGGCCATCACCTTCGCATCGAAACGTGCCGCATCCGCATAGGCCGCTTCGAGCTCTCCTCGATCGCGCACGATGGTGATGCCGATGGTCGACCCTTCGTGAACCGGCTTGACGATCAAGGGCAACCCCAGGCGCTCGACCACCTCGCTCCAATCGGCCGACGGGGTCAGCGCGATGCTCTCCGGCGTCGGCAGACCCGCGGCAGACCACAGCGCCTTGGTCCGCAGCTTGTCCATCCCGAGCGCCGAGGCCATCACCCCCGAACCGGTGTAGGGAATGCCGGCAAGCTCGAGGGCGCCTTGCAGACAACCGTCCTCGCCCCCGCGCCCGTGCAGGGCGATGAAGACGCTATCGGGCGCCAGGGCCTGAAGGCCGGCGACACCGCCCTCGGCGAGGTCATAGCCGACGGCGTCGACACCCGAGCGTGTCAGCGCGGCCAGCACCGCGGCACCGCTTTTCAGCGATACGTCACGCTCGGCACTGTGCCCGCCGAACACCACCACCACCCGTCCAACGTCGGCCTTGTCGCGCGTCACAGGGTCACCTCATCGAAGTTGAGTCGGGCATCGGCCAGGCGCTGAGAAATACCGCCCACGTCGCCGGCGCCCTGGGTGATCAGAATGTCATCGGCACGCAGCACCTTGGCCAGCACCGCCGACAGCTCGCTCTTGTCTTGTACGAAGATCGGATCGACTTCGCCACGCTGGCGAATGGAGCCCGCCAGGCTACGCCCCTCGGCGCCGGGTATCGGCGCCTCACCGGCGCTGTACACATCGAGCAACAGCAGGGTATCGACTCCCGACAGGACGCGAACGAAGTCCTCGTAAAGATCGCGGGTACGCGAATAGCGATGCGGCTGATAGACCATGACCAGGCGCCGGTCCGGCCAGCCGGCTCGGACTGCCTTGATCACCATCTCGACTTCGCGAGGGTGGTGACCGTAGTCATCCACCAGCATCACCTCACCGGCGTGCTGCGGCGCCGGGAAGTGACCATGGACCTGGAAGCGGCGCCCGACACCGGCGAACCCGGCAAGCCCGCGCAAAATGGCGGCATCATCGACGCCGGCATCGCTGGCCACCGCGATCGCCGCCAGGGCGTTCTGGGCATTGTGGCGTCCCGGCATGGCCAGGTGCACCGCGAGGTCCGCCAGCTCCCCAGGACGCACCGCCGTAAAGCGGACTTCACCGGCCTCCTGGATGAAGTTCTCGATGCGGTAGTCGGCGTCGTCGCTGAAACCATAGGTCACGAATTGCCGATTGATCTTGTCGAGCAGCCCACGCACGTTGTCATCATCGATGCACAGCACCGCCAGCCCGTAGAACGGCAGGTTGTGCAGAAACTCGACGAAGGTGGTCTTAAGACGCTCGAAATCGCCGCCGTAGGTACTCATATGGTCGGCGTCGATGTTGGTGACGATGCTGACCATCGGCTGCAGATGCAGGAAGGAAGCATCAGACTCATCGGCCTCGGCCACCAGATAGTCGCCCTGGCCGAGTTGGGCATTGGTCCCGGCGCTGGTCAGCTTGCCGCCGATGACGAAGGTGGGATCGAGCCCGCCCTCACCCAGCAGCGTCGCGGTCAGGCTGGTCGTGGTCGTCTTGCCGTGGGTGCCGGCCACCGCAATGCCGTGACGAAAACGCATCAGCTCGGCCAGCATCTCGGCCCGACGGACCACCGGAACCCGGTGCTCGTGGGCCCAGCGCAGCTCGGGGTTTTCCGGGTCCACGGCGGTCGACACCACCACCACGTCAGCGTGGGCGGCGTTCTCGGCGGCGTGACCGATGGCGACCTCGACGCCGCAACGCTCGAGTCGCGTCACCACCGGCGAGGTCCTCAGGTCACTACCCGAGACCTGGTAGCCTTGATTCGCCAGCACTTCGGCGATGCCGCACATGCCGGCCCCGCCGATACCCACGAAATGAATGCGTCGAATGCGGCGCATGCCCAGCCCGCGGCCGGACATCGTCTGGCCGGGAACCGGCCCATTGGTGTCATTACTCAAAACCCGTCTCCATGCAGCCTGCCACCAACCGTTCCACGGCATCCAGATGGGCACCCTGGCGGGCGCCACGGGCCATGCCGGCCAAGGTGGCGGGATTCAGAAGCGACTCCAGGCGTTCGGCCAGAGCCACCGCGTTCATGTCTTGCTGTGGCATCAGCGATGCCGCGCCGGCATCGACCAGCGCCTGGGCGTTGGCGGTCTGGTGATCATCCACCGCGTGAGGAAAAGGTACGAACAGTGCCGGCTTGGCCGCCGCGGCAAGCTCCGCCACGGTCAGCGCACCGGAGCGACAGACCACCAGGTCGGCCCACTCGTAGGCAGCCGCCATATCGCCGATGAAATCCGTCACCTCGGCCTCGACGCCGACATCGCCATAGCCTTGGCGGGTCGCCTCATCCTTGTCACGGCCGGCCTGATGACGCACCTCGGGGCGCTGGTCATCGGAAAGGCGTGCCAAGGCCTCGGGCAGGCGCTGGTTAAGCGCCAGGGCGCCGAGTGACCCGCCCACCACCAACAACCGCAACCGACGCCCGGACATGCTGTCGGCGTCGCGCGGCGCCTCGCCGATGGCCGCAATCTCGGCGCGTACCGGATTGCCGATGACCTCGGCGTTACCGTTGAAGGCCTGGGGAAAGGCGGCAAAGACGCGCCGGGCGAGCCTTGCCAGGGCGCGGTTGGTCAACCCGGCCACGGCATTCTGTTCATGAATGACCAAGGGACGACGCCCGAGCCAGGCCGCCAAGCCGCCAGGCCCACTGGCGAAACCACCGAGCCCGACGACCAATTGCGGGTCGAAGCGACGAATCACGGCCCTGGCTTGGCAGACGGCCCGCGCCAGGCGGACGGGAGCCAGACACCATCCGGCCAGGCCATTGCCGCGCAAGCCACTGACAGCAATCCGGTTGAGGGCGATTCCGGCCTCGGGCACCAGACGATTCTCGATGCCCCGGGGACTGCCGAGCCACTCGACCTCGACGCCCTGCTCGGCAAGCCCTTTGGCCAGTGACAGGGCCGGAATCACGTGGCCGCCGGTGCCGCCGGCCATGATCAGGACGCGCCGTCCGTTGCGCTCGCTCACTGCTTCACTCCTTGTGCGTCGCTGCGTTTTGGCCCACCGCGCCGAGCCGTCGGCGCCGCCTGGCGGGCACGCTCGCGGGTTTCGATATCGACCCTGAGCAATAGCGCCACCATGATACAGCTGATCACCAGGCTCGATCCGCCATAGCTCAACAACGGCAAGGTCAGCCCCTTGGTGGGCAGCATGCCGGTGCTTACCGCAATGTTGATAAAGGCCTGGGCGCCGATGACCAGCGCGATGCCGTAGCTGAGGAAGGCCGCAAAGGGTAGCTGGGCGAGTTCCGCCCGCCGCCCTATCGCCATTGCCCGCCACACCAGCAACGCGAACAGCCCCACCACGCTGATGGCACCGATCAAGCCGAGCTCTTCGGCCAGCACGGCGAACACGAAATCGGTATGAGCCTCGGGCAGATAGAACAGTTTCTGCACGCTATTGCCAAGCCCCATGCCGATCAGGTGACCGCGGCCGAAGGCGATCAAGGCCTGGGTGAGCTGATAGCCACTGGCGAATTGGTCGGCCCACGGATCGGTAAAGCTCGTCAAGCGAGCCATGCGGTAGGGCTCGGCGACGGCCACGATCACGCCGAGAGCACCGACCAGCACGATCAACAACAGAAAACGCCCCCACGGGGCTCCTGCCATCAGCAGCATGCCCATGACGCAGCCGGTCATGACCACCACGCCACCGTAGTCGGGTTCGAAGATCAGCAGTACCGCGATCACCCCGACCACCGCCAGGGGACGCAGGAAGGCTCCCCACTGACGACGCACCTGAGGCAGAAATCGCTCGAGATAGCCGGCCATGTACGTAATCAGACACAGCTTGGCCACTTCGGAGGCCTGCAGGTTAAACGGAACGCCGGGCAAGGACAGCCAACGACGGCTACCGTTGACCTCGCGCCCGACCAGCAGCACCGCCGCCAGCAGGACGATGCCTACCAGCAGCAACAGCGGTCCGTTGGCTCGCCACCAGGCCAGTGGCACGCGCAGCGCCAAGGCGCCGACGGCGATCCCGCCGACCACGAAGATGCCGTGACGAATGCTGAAGTACCAGGCATTGCCGGTCAGGCTCGAGGCGACCTCGGTGGAGGCCGAGGTCACCATGACCCAGCCAATCAACAGCAGTGAGAAGGTCGCCACCACCAGCCAGCCGTCGAAGGGCTGATCCCGGGTCGACAGCCGTTGGCGCAGCGCTGACAGGCGCCGCCCGGTAGTCGCGAGTCGACTCATGTCTGCTCCTTCGCGGCCAGACGCTCGACAGCGGCGCGAAACGCCTCACCCCTGGCCAGGTAATTGACGAACTGATCGAGGCTTGCACAAGCCGGCGACAGCAGCACGGCGTCCCCCGGACGCGCCATGGCGGCCGCACGGGCGATAGCCTCATCGAGACCCGCGACGCGACACACGGCCAGCTTGCCGGCGAGGGCCTGAGCTAGGCGTTCGGCGTCCTGGCCAAACAGGATCGCCTCGCGCCCGTAGCTGGCGAGCGGCTCACCGAGCGGCGCAAAGTCCGCCCCCTTGCCGACGCCACCGGCCAGCAGGATCAGGCGCCCCGCCAGCGTCGGCCCGATACCGGCGATGGCGGCAAGCGTCGCCCCCACGTTGGTGCCCTTGGAGTCATTGATCCAATCGACGCCGTCGATGCGTGCGATCCACTCGCTGCGGTGGGCCAGGCCCGTAAACTCTTCGAGCACAGAGCGCATCGCCGCCAGAGGAAAGCCCAGACGGGTCCCCATGGCCAGCGCCGCCAGGGCATTGGCCTGGTGATGACGGCCGCTCAGGCGCATCGCCGCGACCGGCATCAGCGGCGTGTCGCCGTGCACCAGCCAGGGCTCGCCTTGGCGTTCGGCAACGCCCCAGTCGTCCTTGCCGTCGGGCTCCTGAACGCCGAATCGCGACAACGCCGGCGGCGCCTGTTCGGGCCAGGTCTCGGGGTCTTCGGCATTGACGACCGCGTGGGCCGCCCCGGTGAAAATGCCGAGCTTGGCTCGCCGATAGCCCGCCATATCGCCGTGGCGGTCGAGATGATCTTCGCTCAGGTTGAGAAAGGCCGCCGTCTCGGCACCGAGCCGCGGCGTGGTCTCGAGCTGAAAGCTCGACAACTCGAGCACGTAAAGTTCCGCGTCGGGGGCGGCCGCCAGCAGGTCCAGCGCCGCAGTCCCCAGGTTCCCGCCCACCGCGACTCGGCGTCCGGCCGCGCTAGCCATGGCGCCGACGAGAGTGGTCACCGTGGACTTGGCATTGGCCCCGGTGATGGCCGCGATCGGAGCGCGACAGGCACGCCTGAACAGCGCGATCTCGCCGACCAGGCGCGGCTCACCGGTGGCCGGATGGATACGAGTCAAGAGCGCAGCGAGCGGCGCCTGATGCGGATCGACCCCAGGACTCACCACGACTTCCTCGGCGGCGTCGAGATCGAGTCCCGCGAACCCACCCAGGCGTAGCGGAACATCGGGGAAGTCACGCACGAAGTCATCGAGGCCCGGCGGCGCATCACGAGTATCGACGACCATGAACGGCGTCCCGAGACGCCTCAGGTGGCGGCAGATGGCCATCCCCGAGACGCCCAGCCCCACCACCACCGTGGTGCCTTCGGGCACGCGGTAGCGATCTGCCACCGTGCTTCGCGCCGGATCATTGGCGCTTGAGAGGGGCGGTGCGAGGCCCTGGTGTGTAAAACCGTCGGTAGCAGCCATGGACAACTCAGCGAATCTTCAGGGTGGCGAGACCCATCAGCACCAGCACCACGGTGATGATCCAGAAGCGCACGATGACCCGCGGTTCCGGCCAGCCCTTGAGCTCGAAGTGATGATGCAGCGGTGCCATGCGAAAGATCCGGCGACCGGTGAGCTTGTAGGAGCCGACCTGAAGGATCACCGAGACGGTCTCCATGACGAATACGCCGCCCATGATAAACAGCACCACCTCTTGGCGCACGATGACCGCGACGACGCCGAGGGCCGCCCCCAGGGCCAGCGCCCCCACATCGCCCATGAACACCTGTGCCGGGTAGGTGTTGAACCACAGAAAGCCAAGGCCGGCCCCGGAAATCGTGGCGCAGAACACCGCCAGCTCGCCGGCGCCCGGGATCAGAGGAATCTGCAGGTACTGTGCAAACACCGTGTTGCCGCTGGCGTAGGCGAAGACGGCCAGGCCCATGGCCACCATCACGGTCGGCATGATCGCCAGACCGTCGAGGCCATCGGTCAGGTTGACGGCGTTGGAGGCGCCGACGATAACCAGGTAGCTGAGCAGGATGTAGAACACCCCGAGTGGCAGCACGAACTCCTTGAACAGCGGCAGAATCAGGCTGGTCTCGACCGGCGAAGCGGCCGTAAAATACAGCACCAGCGCCGCGGCCAGGCCGATCACCGATTGCCACAGATACTTCCAGCGAGCGGGCAGACCTCGGGGATTCTTCTCGACCACCTTGCGGTAGTCATCGACCCAGCCGATGGCACCGAAGCCGAGCGTCACGACCAGCACCAGCCACACATAATGGTTGGTCAGATCGCCCCACAGCAGTGTGCTGATGGCCATGGCCATCAGAATCATGGCGCCGCCCATGGTCGGCGTGCCGGCCTTGGACAGGTGGGACTGGGGGCCGTCGTCGCGCACCGCCTGGCCGATCTGGCGCTCCACCAGGCGGCGAATCATCAAGGGCCCGAACCACAAGCACAGCACCAGAGCGGTGATCGTCGCCAGAATCATACGCAGGGTCAGGTAGCTAAAGACGTTGAAGGCGCTCTGGTAGTTCGCCAACAATTCAGCCAGAAAAAGCAACATGTATCCGGTTCACCTTGAAACATCTGGCCGCAAGGCCGCCACGACGCGCTCCATGCCGGCAGCGCGAGATCCCTTGACCAGGATACTGGCACCGCTTGGCAAATGTTGCAGGACGTGGCGTGTCATCGCCGCCTGATCATGGAAATGATACCCGCCTTCACCGAAGGCCAGGCTAGCGGCGTTGGCCGCCTCGCCCAGGGTACCGAGAAAGTCGATGCCGCGTTCCCGCGCGTAGCGTCCGACCTCGGCATGCAGCCGTTCGGACGCGTCCCCCAGTTCTCCCATGGCACCCAGCAGGCACCAGTGCGGACCCGGCAAGCTCACCAGCGTATCGATGGCCGCCTTCACCGCGCCTGGGTTGGCATTATAGGTATCGTCGAGAACCCGGGCGCCACGCACCCCGTCCTCGACGGTCAGACGCCCGGGGCTCGCGGTTACCTCGCCAAGCCCAGCCACCACATCCTCGCCGGAAAGCCCCATCGCCAGCGCCGAGGCGGCGGCCACCAGGGCATTGGCGACGTTATGGCGTCCGATCAGCGGCAAGGTGACACGCCCCAGTTGCCGAGCGTCGAAAGTCAGCGTGAAAGCATAGCGCCCACGATCGTCACAGGCCAGATCCGTGGCGCAAAGACGCGCCGATTGCTGACAGGACACGTCGATGACGTCATGCGGCGCGGCGAGACTGGCCCACAGCGGGTAGAAGGCGTCGTCGCGATTGAGCACGGCCACACCGCCTTGCTTGAGCCCCGCCAGAATCTCGCCCTTGGCCTGAGCGATGCGCCCGAGTCCGCCGAATTCGCCCACGTGAGCACCGGTGACGTTGGTGATGGCGACCACCTGGGGCTCGGCCAGCGCCGTGGTCCAGGCGATCTCACCGAGGTGGTTGGCACCGAGCTCCACCACCGCCTGCCGATGCGTGGCTTGCAGTGCCAGCAGCGTCAGCGGCGCGCCGATATCGTTGTTCAGATTGCCCACGGTCGCTAGCGTCTCACCCTGGCGCGACAACAGCGTGGCGAGCATCTGCTTGACGGTGGTCTTGCCGCTGTTACCGGTCACGGCGACCAGGGGACCGCCCCAGGCACGGCGTGCCTGGCGTCCCAGCAACCCCAGTGCCAGACGCACATCACCGACCTTGAGCTGAGCCAAGGCGTCGTCGACATCACGCTCGACAATAGCGGCGACCGCTCCGGCTTCGCGGGCCTGGGCCAAGAAGTCATGGGCATCGAAGCGCTCACCGCGAATGGCGACGAAGACCGCTCCGGGCGCGAGCTTGCGTGTGTCGGTGACGATCGAGGCAACGCCGGTCTGCGCCAGGCCAGGCGCCAGCGCCTGGTCATCGAGACCAAGCACGCGCGCCACGTCCCCCAGGGTCGAAAGGCCCGGGACACTCATGAGCCGGCTCCGGCCAGGCGTGCGTCAAGCGCCGACTCGGCCTCGCCGACATCGGAAAAGTCATGGCGCACGCCCTGGACCTCCTGGTAGGTCTCGTGCCCTTTTCCGGCGATCAGGATGACATCTTCATCGGCCGCCTCGCGAATCGCCAAGGCGATGGCCGCGGCACGCCCGTCGATGTTCAAGGCCCGCGCCTGCGCCGAATCATCGAGCCCGGTCCACAGCGCCGCCCGAATCGCGGCCGGCGCTTCACTGCGCGGGTTGTCATCGGTGATCACTACGCGGTCGGCACGCCTTGCCGCAGACTGGGCCATCAGCGGGCGCTTGCCGCTGTCGCGGTCACCGCCGCACCCGACGATGCACCACAGCGCGCCGCGGCCGGGCAGGTGCGCCCGCAGGGCCGCAAGGGCATTGTCCAGGGCATCCGGGGTGTGGGCATAGTCGATGACCACGGTGGGGGCACCGGGCCGAGCAATGACCTGCATGCGTCCGGGCACCGCAGTCAAGGACTCGGCGGCGGCGAACAGCTCGTCGAGGCCCGCGCCAAGCCCGTAGAGCGTGGCGATGGCCAGCAGGACGTTATCCAGGTTGAAGCGCCCCACCAACGCCAGTACCAGCACCCTCTCCCCTTCCGGCGTCGCGATCAGCGCGCGCATGCCGTCACTGGCCGGGTTGACGTCGAGGACTCTGAGCGACACCCCCTCGGCCTCACCGACGGCCAGTACCCGCACGCCTTCCGGCACGCCGGCAAGCATCAGGCGTGTCAAGGGGTCGTCGCCGTTGACCACGGCCAGGGCAAGCTCCGGGCGCTTGAACAGCTTCGCCTTGGCGGCAGCATAGGCGATCATGCTGCCGTGATAATCGAGATGATCGCGGCTCAGGTTGGTGAACACCGCCGCCTTGAACCGACAGCCCGCCACTCGGTTCTGCTCGAGGGCATGGGAGGACACCTCCATGGCCACCCGAGCGAGCCCCTCCGAGCCAAGCTCGCCGAGTTGACGCTGCAGCGCCAGCGGCTCGGGCGTCGTCAGCATGCCTTGTTCGAGGCGACCGGGGCGGCCGTGCCCCAGGGTACCGACGAGCCCCGCATCGACGCCGACAAGGCGCGATAACTGGGCGATGTAGTGGGTCACCGAACTCTTGCCGTTGGTGCCGGTCACGCCGATCAATTCAAGCGACTCGGGCACCGCGAAAAGCGTCCGGGCAAAGTCACCGAGGCGCTCGCCCAGTCCTTCGAGCCACACCACTCGCTCGCCGCCCCCCCCGAAGTCGCCGCGGGCCACCGCGGACTGAGCGAGCACCATGACCGCACCGGCGTCGAGGGCTTGCTGGATATAGTCGCGACCGTCGGCGCCAACACCGGGAACGGCGATGAAGGTATCGCCGCGGGTGAGTTCGCGGCTGTCGGTCGTCAACTGGGTCGTGGCATCGGCACAAAGATCGCCCGGCAGGCGTACGTTCGGCCAGTAGCGAGCGACGACGGCAGCCAGATGCTCAACGGAAATCGTCATGACAGGCTCCAGGCGCTAGAGTCGAAAAAAGTCACTGCGTGGCGTCCTCTTCCTCGGGACGGTCCGGCGGCACATCGAGAATGCGCAGGGCACTGCCCGCCACTCGAGAAAACACCGGAGCGGCAATGGCGCCACCGTAATAGGAGTCGCCCCGCGGATGGTCGATCATCACCACGGTGATGATGCGCGGGTCCGACACCGGTGTGATACCGACGAAGGAGGAGCGATAGGCGTTCTCCTCGTAGCCCGCGCTGCCGGACTTGCGCACCGTGCCGGTCTTGCCGGCGACGCTGTAGCCCGGCACCATGCCGCGGCGCGCGCCGGTGCCCGGTGCGACCACTTCATCCATCATGCCGAGCACCTGGTCGGCCACGTCCGGGCGAATCACCGGCTCGCCGACAGGCGCCTGGTTCACGCGCAGCAGAGACGGCGGTAGACGTTCGCCGTGGTTGGCAATCGCGGTATAGGCACTGGCGAGCTGCAACGCCGTCACCGACAGCCCGTAGCCATAGGATAACGCCGCCCACTGGCTGCTCGACCAACGCACCGGAGACGGCATGCTGCCGGTGGCCTCGCCTGGAAAGCCCGTGCCCGGTGCCGTCCCGAGCCCCAGGGCGCGATACCTCTCCGGCACCACGGGATCGTCGAGCTGAAGGGTCAACTTGGCCATGCCGATATTGGATGACTTGCGCAGGATGCCGGCCAGGGTCAACTTGCCGTTGTTGGACACATCGCGGATCGTGAAGCGGTCGATGCGCATCCACCCAGGCGAGGTGTCTATTACCGTGTCCGGCGGAAACTTCCCGGTCTCGAGCAGCGCCGACATGGCCAGCGGCTTGATCACCGAGCCCGGCTCATAGACATCGACCATGGCCCGGTTGCGCAGGCCCTGAGGGTCGAGACCGGCACGATTGTTCGGGTTGTACGACGGCTGGTTGGCCATCGCCAAGACTTCCCCGGTGCGCGCATCGAGCATGACCAGAACACCGCCGTCGGCATCGTTTTCATCCACCGCCACCTTCAGCTCGCGATAGGCCATGTACTGCAAGCGCTGATCGATGGACAGCACCAGGTCGCCGCCGGGCTGGGCCTCCTGCAACACCTCGAGATCACGCACCAGCCGGCCACGCCGATCCTTGATCACCCGGCGCTTGCCGGGCTCACCGGACAGATACGACTGATAGGCCAGCTCGAGACCTTCCTGGCCCTGATCGTCGACGTTGGTCACGCCAAGCAGCTGGGCAATGACCTCGCCGGCCGGATAATAACGTTTGTACTCTTCCCGCGCATGCACGCCGGGGATGCGCAGGCTGAGCACGCGCTGCGCCGACTCGGGCGTCATGCGCCGACGCAGGTACATGAACTCCCGCTCACTGTAGCGCCCGATGCGCTCGTTGAGCGCGTCCAGGTCCTGCCCCAGAGCCCGGGCCAGCATCAGGCGCTGGATATCGTCCTTGGGCAAGTCCTGGGGATTGGCCCACAGGGTAACCACGGGCGTGGAAATGGCCAGGGGCTCGCCGTGACGGTCCGTGATCATGCCGCGATGCGCGGGAATCGGGTCGGTGCGCAGGGTCCTGGCATCGCCCTGAACCTGAAGGAAGTTGCGGTCAATGACATGCAGATCGACGATCCGTCCGGCCAGCAGGCCAAGGCCGATCAGAATCAGCGTCAGCATCACCACGTAGCGCGCCTGGCCCATGGGCGCCATGGGCGGCGGACGGCGGGCCGAGACGCCCCGCGGCGACTCGTCGGTCATGGCGCAATCACCTCGATATCATGGATATCAGGCAGACGCATCTCCAGACGCTCCACCGCCATGCGCTCCACACGGGAGGGCGACGACCAGGCGCTTTCCTCCAGCAGTAGCTGCCCCCATTCGGTCTGCAACTGCTGTTGCTCCCGCTCCAGTTGCTGAAGCTGTGCATACTGCACCCGAGTCTGATGACTGACGCTGATGACCGCCAGTGCCGACACCAGGCAGGCCCCCAGCAGGGCCAACACCAGTACCAGGCGAGCAGAAAAGGTTTGCCGCAGGGGCCAACCGAAGGCATTGATGTCCAGTCGTCCTTGAGCCATGCCGTGTCCTCAGTAGCGCTTGCGAGCCATGCGCATCACCGCGCTGCGTGCCCGGGGGTTGGCATCGACTTCTTCCTTGCTGGCACGCAGCGCCTTGCCGAGGGATTCGAGTCGACGCGGAATCTGGTCATCGCGCAGCGGAATCCCCCTGGGCACATCGGTGTCACCGCGCACATGATCACGAATGAAGCGTTTGACCCGCCGGTCTTCCAGCGAATGAAAGCTGATCACCACCAGGTGCCCGCCCGGCGCCAGCGCTTCGAGTGCGGCGTCCAGTGCCGCGTCGAGTTGATCGAGCTCGCCATTGATCTCGATACGGATCGCCTGAAACACCCGCGTCGCCGGATGCTTGCCCTTCTCCCACGCGGGGTGAGCGGCCTTGACCACTGCCGCGAGGTCGGTGGTCCGGGTAAACGGCTGTTCACGCCGGCGCGCCACGATGGCACGCGCCAATCGCTTGGCAAACCGCTCCTCGCCGTAGCGCTTGAACACCGTGGCCATCTCGCCCTCGTCGACTCGCGAAATCCATTGTGCCGCGCTGGGCCCCTTGGTGGGGTCCATACGCATGTCCAGGGGACCATCGCGCATGAAGCTGAAGCCTCGCTCTGGATCGTCTAACTGCGGCGAGGACACGCCCACGTCGAGAAGAACGCCGGATAATTTGCCGTGCAGCCCTCGCGCCTGGGCGACCTCGCCAAGGCGGGCAAAATCGGCCTGCACGATCGAAAAGCGCGAATCCTGGATGCTGGCGGCCTCGGCAATGGCCTGAGGATCCCGGTCCAGACCGACCAGGGCGCCATCCTCGGCGAGTCGCGAGAGAATCACGCGTGAGTGCCCCCCGCGACCGAAGGTACCGTCGAGGTAATGGCCAGAGGGATCATGAATCAGCGCGTCAACGGCGCCGTCGAGCAATACGCTGGTATGAGCAAAGCCGCGCACGGACGTTTCAAAGGGGGGTGACGGCATGACAATCTCATTGGACGAGCGGTGGCGACGGACTAGCACATGGCGCTGCCGATGCCTCGCGGCGAGACGCACCACCATGCGCTGAAAATCGTAGGGGGAGTCGGCCGATAAGCCGGGTTCTGTCTAAGACAGTCATTCCTCTAGGGGCAGCGTCACCGCTACCCTCAAGCAACCTACCCGAACCCAGCGCGGGCCACGCCATGGGGTTCCTATTTGGTCTTGCTCCGAGTGGGGTTTACCGTGCCACGCACTGTTGCCAGGCGCGCGGTGCGCTCTTACCGCACCCTTTCACCCTTACCGGCCTCCCAGAAGGAGACGTAGGCGGTCTACTCTCTGCTGCACTTTCCGTCGGCTCACGCCGCCCAGGCGTTACCTGGCACTCTGCCCTATGGAGCCCGGACTTTCCTCCCCCGCACGAAGCGGCGGCGACTGTCTGGCCAACTCCCGCGGGAAGCATACCAGTGCCCCGCCAGGCGCTCAATCTTCACGTGAACGCGTTTAAGACGAGAGAGACGATAGAAGCAAGAGAAGCAAGAGAGGCGAGAGGGGCGAGAGGGGCGAGAGGGGCCAGCCCAGTCTGGCGCGACTCGGCGCAGGGGAAGCCCACCAGCGCCCCGCCAGGCGCTCAATGTTCACGTGAAGGCGTTTGAGGAGAGAGAGGCCCGCACAGTCTGGCGCGACTCGGTCGCGCCGGAAGACATACCGCGATACCACCGCTCAAGCGTGTCACTCGGCATCCTTGATCTGCTGAAGCGCCGCATACCACTGCTTCTTTGCGCCGCCCAAGACGCGCGCCGCCACCGCGGCGGCCTGCTTGACCCCGACGCCTTCGGCCAGCAGCGACCGGAGTAGCGTCTCTGCGTCCAGATCAATGGCGGCGCCGTCGCGCTCGGCGCCGCCCTCGACCATCACCACGAATTCACCGCGCGCTTGATCCGGGTCGTGCTCCATGCGCTGGAGCAACTCACTGGCCTTGCCATCGAGAAAGGTCTCGAAGGTCTTGGTCAATTCGCGTCCCAGCACCAGGCGCCGCTCGGGCCAGAGTGCAGCGATATCGGCCAAGGTGTCGCGAATTCGATGGGGCGACTCGTAGAACACCAGAGTCTCGGTGGCAGCACCAAGCGTCTCGAGGCGAGCCCGTCGACCGCTACCTTTTGCCGGCAGGAAGCCATGAAAGCGGAAACGATCGGTGGGCAAGCCCGCGGCGCACAGCGCCGTGACCAGCGCACAGGCGCCCGGAATCGGTATCACGCGAAAGCCCGCCTCGCGCACCTCGCGCACCAGCACGTACCCCGGATCACTAATCAACGGGGTACCTGCGTCACTGATCAAGGCGACATCGTCCCCTCGCGCCAGCCGCTCGATGAGCTGATCCACACGCGCGGCTTCGTTATAGTCATGCAGGGAGATCATTGCCGGCGACAGACCGAGGTGGCGCATCAGCCTGGCGCTGTGACGGGTGTCTTCTGCGGCCACCAAGGCCACTTCGCCCAGTACCTTCACCGCCCTGGGGCTCAGGTCATCCAGATTCCCAATCGGCGTGGCGACCACGTACAATGACCCTGCTATCGCGTCTGACATCTCGGCTCCCTGGGGTGCTATCCGGACCTAGGACAAGGAAGGATTCATGAAGATATTGACTCGCGGCCCGCTGGCCGCCGCGCTTCTCGCGCTGTCGCTGGCGGGGTGCAGTCTCGCCCCGGGCATCGTGCAACGGGTAACGGACGAAAACCCGGACCAACTGCTGGCCCAGGCAGCACAACAGCAACCGGCCGAAGCCGCCAACACTCGCTTGCGGGCGGCCGACATCCTAGCACGCTCGGGGCGCCGCCCCCAGGCGCTGGAGGTGGCCAGCAACCTCGATGACAGCCAACTCTCCGGCGATGCCCGGCGCCAATGGGCGCTGCTGCTGTCTGAGCTAGGCGACACCGAGGGCTCGCCACAGGCCGTCATTCGCGCCACCGAAGGGCTGGACCGCATGGGCCTGGCCAAGGATGACGCCACCCTGATGCGCCTGCGCCGCGGCATGGCGCTTGGCCAGCTTGGCGAACCCCAGGAGGCCAGCCGCCTGCTGATGCAAGTCCAGACGGCTACCGGCCGCGAGGATATCAACGACGCGATCTGGGAGAACCTCTCGACGCTCAACGCCAACCAGGCCAGCCAGCTTGCGGTACCCGGCAACGCCCTGATCAGCGGCTGGCTGTCCCTGGCGGAGCTGGTACGCCAGAGCGGTGGCGACATCCAACGCCTGTTCACTCGCCTGGACGACTGGCGCGTCGCCAACCCCGATCACCCGGCCAATCGCCGCCTGCCCCGCCAGATCACCGATCTGCGCGACCTGCGCGGCAAGCAGGTCGAGCGCATTGCAGTCTTGCTCCCCGAGGACGGCCCCCTGGCCGGGGTCGCCGATGCCATCGAAAAGGGCATCCGCACCCAACACAGCAACGTGGTCAACAGTGGGTCCAGCGGCGCCCAGCTGACCTTCCTCGACAGCTCAGGCGGTAACCTCGATACGCTCTACCAGCAAGCCCAGAGCGCCGGCGCCCAAGTGGTTCTGGGGCCATTGGACAAGAACAACGTCTCCCAGCTCGAGAGCCGCACCAGCGTGCCGCTGCCGACCGTGGCGCTAAACTATGGCGAGAGCGCGTCGAACACCACCGAGGGGCTCTACGAGTATGGCTTGTCGGCCGAGGATGAGGCACGCCAGGCCGCTCGTCGCGGCTGGCAGGACGGACATCGCAGCGCCTCCATGCTGGTCCCGGACAACGGCTGGGGTCGCCGCGTAGGCGAAGCCTTCTGGAACGCCTGGCGCGAGCTCGGCGGCGATGTGGCCAATGCCGTGCGCTACAATCCGGGCGCTCCCGCCACCGAGAGCACCCGCAAGGCGGTCTCCAGCCCGCGACCGGACATGCTGTTCCTGCTCGCACTTCCGGACTACGCGCGCCAGGTGCCGCCGACCCTCGAGTACTACAGCGCCGCCGACCTTCCGATCTACGCCACGTCGCACCTGTACGAAGGCCACCCCCAGCCGCGCCTTGACCGCGACCTGAACGGCGTTCAGTTCCTCGATATTCCGTGGCAGATCCCCGACGCCGCCGCCGGGGGCGCCGAGGCCCTGCCCTTCTACGACAGCTACCGCGAACTGCGCAATGAAGGCAATCCCTCGTTGTTCCGCCTGTATGCCATGGGCGTCGACGCCTATGAGCTGGCCAGACGCCTGCCCCAGATCGAGGCCTTGCCAAGCACCCGCATGCAGGGCGCGACCGGCACGCTGAGCTCCGACGGCAGCGGACGCATCTACCGCGAGCTCCCCTGGGCCAGGTTCGCCGACGGCACGCCCTCGGCCATTCTCTCCGGCAAGCGCCTGGGCGAGGTTGCCGACACTACCCAGGACAACCGCCAAGGCAATAACTCGGCAAACGACGGCCCCGATGACCCAGCCAACGCCGAGTGACGCCCGGCGCCGTGGCGCCCTCATCGAGGGCGTCGCGGCAGACTGGCTGAGCGCCAAGGGGCTCGCGCTGGTGGCCCGCAACCAGCACGCCAAGGGGGGCGAGCTGGACCTGGTGATGCGCGACGGCGAGACACTCGTGTTCGTCGAAGTTCGCCACCGCGCCAGCCATCGCTTCGGGACCCCTGCCGAAACGATCACCGCCAGCAAACAGCGCCGTCTGACACAGGCGGCGCGTTTTTATCTGCATCGCAACGGGCTATCATGTCCCTGCCGCTTCGACGTGTTGGCCGTTTCCGGTACGCCGCCCCGGCTCGAATTCGAATGGATCGTAGGCGCCTTCGAAGCGAATTGAATACACTGAAAGCGCTCGGCGTCCGACGGGACAGACCGCGATTTCACATGGACCAGGAAGGCAGCATGGATTTCCAGAGCCGAATTCTCGGACACTTCAACGACAGTATCGACACCAAGACCTATGCCAGCGAAGTGCTGCCCCCCTTCATCGAAGTGGCCAGCCAAATGATGGTCCAGTGCCTGGTCACCGACGGCAAGATCCTGGCCTGCGGCAACGGTGGCAGCGCCGGCGACAGCCAGCACTTTTCCTCGGAGTTGCTCAACCGCTTCGAGCGCGAACGCCCGAGCCTGCCGGCGCTGGCCCTGACCACGGACACCTCGACGCTGACATCGATCGCCAACGACTACAGCTATAACGAGGTCTTCTCCAAGCAGGTTCGCGCCCTGGGCCAGCCCGGCGACATCCTGCTGGCGATCTCGACCAGCGGCAATTCCGCCAACGTGATTCAGGCCATTCAGGCGGCCCACGACCGCGACATGACGGTGGTCGCCCTGACCGGGCGCGATGGCGGGGACATGGCCTCCTTGCTCGGCCAGGATGACTGCGAGATCCGCGTCCCCGCCACCTCGACCGCTCGCATCCAGGAAGTGCACCTGCTGGTGATCCACTGCCTATGCGATCTCATCGACGAACAACTCTTCGGCGCAAGCGAGTAACCATGATCAAGCATTCCTCCTTCCTGACCACCCTCGCGCTGTCGGTTCTGCTGGCCGGCTGCACCACCGTGGCCTCCGTGACCAACCCCGGCACCATCGACGAGGACTACGGCGAACGCACCCTCGGCGCCACGGTGGAAGATGAGAGCATCGAAACCAAGTCGGTACACAACCTCGGCCGTGTCGACGCGCGCCTCGACGATGCGCGTATCAACGTCGACAGCTACAACGGTGTGGTTCTGCTGACAGGGCAAGTGCCAAGCGAAGAGCTCAAGGGTCGCGCCGAGGAGATCGTCTCCCAGGTGCGCAACGTGCGCCGCGTGCACAATGAGCTGACCGTCGCCGCGAACCTGCCCACCAGCCAGCGCCTCAATGACGCCTGGCTCGACACCAAGGCACGTACTGCACTCGCCACCAGTGACCAGGTCGACTCGAGTCGCATCGAAGTCATCACCGAAAACGCCACCGTCTACCTGATGGGCCTGGTGAGCCGTGCCGAGGGAGATCAAGCGGTCAATGTGGTCTCCAGCGCCGGCGGCATGGAGCGCATCGTCAAGGTTTTCGACTACATCGACTGACCGACGGCGAGCCGGCACCCCATCGCCTCGCCGGCTCAGCCGCGATAAAAAACGCCGCGAAAAAAAACGGCAGGCCCCGAGGGCCTGCCGTTTTTTTGTCTGCGAAGCGTTGCTCCACGTCACTCGCCTCGATGGACTACTTGATGACTCGCAGCGACGGACGGCCCTTGCGTGGCGGTATGCCCTGCTCGCCGTCATCGCCGTCATCGGCGTCGTCGGAGCCACCTTCCTGGCTCCCACCACGCTCAACGCTCTCGAGCGCGGGCCCCGAGTCGTCCTCGGCCGACTCATCATCGACCTCGGGCAGCACCGGCTCATGGCCAAACACCATGCCAACACCGTTTTCTCGCGCATAGAGCGCGATGAGCGCAGACATCGGCACGAACAGCATCTGCGACTGACCGTTAAAGCGTGCCGAGAAGCGAATCACCGAGTTATCCATGTGCAGGTCGCGCACCGCAGTCGGCCCCAGATTCAATACTATCTGGCCGTTCTGCACGAACTGCCGCGGCACCTCGACTCCATCCTGCTCGGCATCGACGACGATATACGGCGTCAATTCATTATCCAGCAACCACTCGTAGAGTGCCCTGGCCAGGTAGGGGCGACTAGACTGCATGTTTTGACCCTCTTGGATGGCAAATTGGCTCTCTGGGGTGGTGATCGACCCGGGGATCGGTCCGGTCGCGACGCTTGGCCAACATTCACCAGCGCCACCCTCAGACCGTCACTGCGGCGAGAGATTCACCGTCGGACCGCGCTGGCGACCCTTGGCCAGGACAACGGCCTGGACATGGCCCGAGCGAACGACCCTAGCGAACTCTCGCCTCACCCCGCAGCGTAGATTCGTGGCCGCCTTGCGCCGTAAACGCCGGCATCGCAAGCCGTTCCAACGGCCCCGGGACCCCGGTCAGGCGCGGATTTCGCGCTCGGACTCCGACAGTGCGGCCTTGAACCCTTCTCGGGCGAAGACGCGCTCCATATAGCCCATCAGCGGCTTGACCTGCTTCTCCGGCAATTCGATGCCGAGTGCGGGAAGCCGCCACAGGATCGGCGCCAGGCAGCAGTCGACCAGGGTGAACTCCTCGCTCATGAAGAAGGCCATGTCCTCGAAGATGGGCGAGATACCGATCAGGCTCTCACGCAATTCCTTGCGCGCCTTGTCGGCCTCCTTCTTGCTGCCGGACTCGATGCGCTCCACCATCGGGCACCACTCACGCTCCACCCGGTGCATCCACAGCCGACTCTGGGCTCGGGCGACCGGATAGACAGGCAGCAGTGGCGGATGCGGAAACCGCTCATCCAAGTACTCCATCATCACCTTGGATTCGTAAAGCACCAGGTCACGGTCGAGCAGCGTAGGCACGCTATTGTAGGGGTTGAGATCGGCAAGCTCCTCAGGATGCTTATCCTCCGTCACCTCCACGATATCGACGGCAACCCCCTTCTCGGCGAGTACGATCCGTACGCGATGACTGTAATGATCGTCGCCACCGGAATAGAAGATCATCGACGACCGCTTGGCCACTACACCCATGTAACAATCCTCGCATTAGTTCAAGCCGGGATGATAACACGACAACCCCCCATTGCGGGGGGATCGAGATCGTATCGCCACCAACGAAGCCGGCGGTCGGTAACGCCTACGCCTATCGCCGCTCATTTACCGACATCAGGACGCAGAACAACACAGGGCGCATGGTCAGCCGACCATGCGCCCTGCTCTTGCCACCGCCTAGGTCAGTGCACGTCGCGCCAGTACTCGCGCTTCAGGAAATACGCAATCACACCGAAGATAAAGATGAAGATCAACACCTTCGGCGCGAGAGCCTGAGCATGAAGCTTGGACGGCTCGCCGACGTAGGCCAGGAAGTTCGTCAGATCATACACCGCCGCTTCGAACTCGGCGGGCTCCATCGACCCTGGGGACGTGACCTGCAATGTCTCGCAGGACTGGTACTTTCCGGTCAGCGGGTCTAGCGTGGCATCGCCGATCGCGCGATCCGACGCCGCACACACCTTCTCCTGCACCCCCTGCAGCGGCTCCAGGACGTTGGGCATGCCCACCGAGGGGAACACCACGTTATTGACGCCCGTCGGGCGCTCGGGGTCGCGATAGAAGCTCAGCAGGTAGGTATACAGCCAGTCGGTGCCACGCAGGCGAGCCTCGAGCGTCAAGTCCGGCGGCGTGGTGCCAAACCACGCCTCGGCATCGGCATCGGCCATTGCCTTGTGCATCTGATCATTGAACCCCAGCTCCGGCGAGAAAATCAGGTTGTCCTCCACCAGGTCAGCCGGCATTCCCAAGTCTTCAGCGGCACGCGAGAAGCGCTGGTACTCAAGCGAGTGACAGCCCATGCAGTAGTTGGTAAACAGCTGCATGCCCTTCTGCAAGGACGCCTGGTCCTCGAGGTCCGGCGTCATGTTGCGCAGATGCACCCCCTCGCCTCCCGCGGCGAAGGAGCAAAGAGGAACCAGCGCGAAGAGCAGTGCGAACAGTTGCTTTTTCATTAGCCAGTCACCCTTTCCGGAACGGGTTTCGTCTTCTCCAGCCGGGTGTAGAGCGGCATCAACAGGAAGAACGCGAAGTAGATCACGGTGCACAGCTGAGCGATGGCGGTTCGCAACGGCGTCGGCGGCAACACGCCAAGCACGCCAAGGATCACGAAGCTGATCGCGAACAACCCGAGCATGACCTTGGAGATCCAGCCCTTGTAGCGCATGGAACGCACCGGGGAACGATCGAGCCAGGGCAGCACGAAGAGCACGGCTATCGCCGCCCCCATGAAGATCACCCCGAGGAATTTCGCTTCGAGTCCGAACAGGTTGAAGGTGATCGCACGCAAGATCGCGTAGAAGGGTGTGAAATACCACACCGGTGCGATGTGGTCCGGCGTCTTCAGCGGGTTCGCCGGCTCGAAGTTGGGCTTCTCGATGAGGTACCCGCCGCCTTCCGGGAAGTAGAAGATCACTACGCAGAACACGAACAGGAACACCGCGACGCCGACAATATCCTTGACGGTGTAATACGGGTGGAACGGGATGCCATCCAGCGGCTTGCCCATTTCATCCTTCTTCTGCTTGATATCGATGCCATCGGGGTTGTTGGAGCCGACCTCGTGCAAGGCAATGATATGCAGGACCACCAGCGCCAGGATCACGATCGGCAAGGCCACCACGTGCAGGGCGAAGAAGCGATTCAAGGTAATACCGGAGATCAAGTAGTCACCGCGCACCCATTGCGCCAGGTCTGGACCGATACTGGGGATTGCCGAGAACAGCGAGATGATCACCTGGGCGCCCCAGTAGGACATCTGGCCCCAGGGCAGCAGGTAGCCCATGAAGGCCTCGGCCATCAGCGCCAGATAGATCGCCATGCCGAAGATCCACACCAGCTCACGCGGCGCCTTGTAAGAGCCGTAGAGCAAGCCGCGGAACATATGCAGGTAGACGACGACGAAGAACGCCGAGGCACCCGTGGAGTGCATGTAGCGGATCAGCCAACCGTATTCGACGTCGCGCATGATGTACTCGACGGAGGCGAAGGCCCCTTCCGAGGTCGGGTTGAAGCTCATGGTCAGCCAGACGCCGGTCAGGATCTGATTGACCAGCACCAGCATCGCCAGCGAGCCGAAGAAATACCAGAAGTTGAAGTTCTTGGGCGCGTAATACTCGGCCAGGTGTTCCTGCCACATCTGCGTGGCCGGAAAACGATCGTCTACCCAGCGCATGAACCCACGCTCGGCCTTGGCCTTGTTCGGATTCCCCATCAGGCAGCCTCCCCATCTTCGCCGATCACGATGACCGACTCGTCCACATAGTGATGCGGCGGAACCTCAAGGTTGATCGGTGCCGGAACGTTGAGGAACACCCGTCCAGCGAGGTCGAAGCGAGATCCGTGACAGGGGCAGAAGAACCCCCCCGGCCAGTCACTGACACCGACCCCTTCGGCATTGGGCTCCGGCTTGAACAGCGGCGAACAGCCCAAATGCGTACAGATTCCGATCAGTATCCCGATTTCCGGGCGAATGGAACGCAAGGGACCGGCCGCATAGCTCGGCTGCTGTGGCTTGGCGGAATCAGGGTCTGCCAAGCGTTCGCCGGTCAGGCTCTCGGTACGCTCGATCATCTCCGTGGTCCGATTGAGCACCCAGATCGGGCGACCGCGCCACTCGACGGTCATCCGCTGACCGGGTTCGAGCTTGGATATATCCGCCTGGACAGGAGCTCCTGCCGCCCGGGCCCTGGCACTGGGCTGCCAGGATGCCACAAAGGGGACCGCAACCCCGACTGCACCTACCGCACCTACCACGGAGGTCGCACCTACGAGGAAACGGCGTCTCCCTTTGTTCACGCCGTTATCTGCCATGATCTGATTTCTCCCATCAGCCTTATCCGTTGTTGTTTTCCACGGCTCCTGGAAAGCTCGTGACCACGGATACAAGTGGATTGTATGTTAAGAAATCCCCCCCGCCCGCACAAGGACGCCCCCTGCGACCAAAGGCCGTACAAGGGGCAGTCTATTGACGCAGAACAACTTTCCTCTGGTATGCGCAAGCCGCCCCAGGGGCTCGAGTGCGCGCAGGCACCCCCATCCGACCCCATAGACACGAAAAAACGCCCGGGTCCAGGACCCGGGCGTTGATGTCGGCAAGCGGTGAGTGGATCAGCGCTTGGAGAACTGCGGGCGACGACGCGCCTTGCGCAGACCGACCTTCTTACGCTCGACTTCACGGGCGTCACGAGTGACGTAGCCGGCTTCGCGCAGCGGCCTGCGGAAGTCTTCGTTGTAGTCCATCAGGGCACGCGTGATGCCGTGACGGATAGCGCCGGCCTGGGCGCTGCCACCGCCACCCTTGACAGTGACGTAGACGTCGAACTGCCCCAGGGTCTCGGTCAGCTCCAGCGGCTGACGCACGACCATGCGACCCGTGACGCGACCGAAATACTCGTTAAGATCACGGCTATTGACGGTGATCTTGCCAGTGCCCGGCTTCAGGAAAACGCGAGCGGTAGATGTCTTACGACGACCGGTACCGTAATACTGCTGTGTCATGGCGACGACTCCCTCAGAGGTTCAGTTCTTGCGGCTGCTGGGCAGCGTGCGGGTGTTCGGTGCCGGCATAGACCTTCAGCTTGGCGTGCATGGCACGACCCAGCGGGCCTTTCGGCAGCATGCCCTTCACGGCGCCTTCGATGACACGCTCTGGCGCGTGACCGATCAGCTGCTCGAAGCTCATGGAACGCAGGCCACCGGGGTAACCGGTGTGGCGGTAGTACATCTTGTCACTGGTCTTGTTGCCGGTGACCTTCACCTTCTCAGCGTTGATCACGACGATGTAATCGCCGGTATCCACGTGGGGTGTGTACTCGGGCTTATGCTTGCCACGCAGGCGGCGAGCGATCTCGGTGGCCAGGCGACCGAGCGTCTTGTCCGCGGCGTCGACGACATACCAGTCGCGCTGGACGGACTGCGGCTTAGCACTGAACGTCTTCATGGATGAAATCACCAATTCGATGTATTGGATCCTGTCCGAGCCACGCATGGCGCGACCGGTATCGGATCTTCCCTATTTTTCTTGGTTGCCCGCATGCAGGCGCTGACCCGGAGTGCCCCGAAGACAGCATCACGCACCCGGCGCAACGGTCGAGCGAGCGCGCATTCTACACGACCCGGCAGGGGAACGTAACCCCCTTGCCAGGCATCCCGCACGGAGTGCAACGCGGCACCGAACGATCACGGCTTATGCGCCAGCGCCAGATAGTCCCGCGACTGCATTTCCTGCAGCCGCGACAGGGTGCGCTCGAACTCGAAGTCGAGCTTGCCCCCTTGGTACAACTGTTCGGCCGGCACTTCCGCCGACATCAGCAGCTTGACCCCTCGGTCATAGAACTCATCGACCATATTGATAAAGCGCCGTGCCTGGTCATCGCTGGCACCGCTCATGCGACGCACCGAGGACACGATAACGGTATGAAACTCCCGGGCAAGCTCGATGTAGTCGTTCTGGCTGCGCGGGCCATCACACAATTCCAGAAAATCGAACCAGACCACGTCCTCATGCAGGTAGCGAGCATGCAGCACCCGATGATTCACTTCGACCGGCGCCTTCGGCTCACCTTGTTGCCCGGCGATCTCGCAGAAGCTGCGCGCAAGCTCCCGGTCGGCCGCCTCGTCCAGCGGGGAATGGAAAATTTCGGCACGCTCGAGGGCTCGCAGGCGATAGTCGACCCCCGAGTCGACGTTGACCACGCGACAATGTCGGTTGAGCAGCGCGATTGCCGGCACAAAGCGCGCTCGCTGCAGGCCATCCTTGTACAACTCGTCGGGCACGATATTGGAGGTCGCGACCAGCACCACGCCGTGTTCGAACAGCGATTCGAGCAGGTTGGCGAGGATCATCGCATCGGTGATGTCCTTGACGAAGAATTCATCGAAGCAGATGACCCTCGCCTCGTCGGCAAATTTCGCCGCGATCAGCTGCAGCGGGTTCTTGTGCCCCTTGTAGTGGGTCAACTCGCTGTGTACCCGCTGCATGAAGCGGTGAAAGTGGGTGCGCATCTTGCGCGGAAACGGCAAGGACTCGTAAAACGTATCGACCAGGTAGGTCTTGCCACGACCGACGCCGCCCCAGAAGTAGAGTCCCTGGATGTCCGGCACCACGGGCTCGGCGGGCGCTTCCTGGCGCCCAAACAACCCCTTGACCCGCGACTTCCACCCTCCCGTCAATGCGGCCGGCGGCGAGGGTTCCGGCGATGCCACCAGTGCATCGTAGAGGCGCTGCAGGTGCTCGACGGCATTGGCCTGCGCCGGGTCGTGGGTGAAGTCCTCGCGCTCCAGGTCACGCCGATAGCGCTCCATGGGCGTCTCGGGGCGGTCGGGGTTGAGCTTGGGTGACGTGGCGGTCATGGTCCATCCTGACTCGAATCAGAAGAGTGAAAGGCGCCATTATACCCAGCGATCCGCCTCTTGGCAGCGGACCTGGCCGGCGCGGGCTCTCAAACACACTGGCGCTCGCTAAATAAGTGAACACCGCAGCCCAGCGACGTTGACCCCTTCCGACGCCTAACGCCTATAATGGGCACCCGGCCAGGCCGGTGGCACGACCCATCACAGGCGTCGAATCGTTTGATAGCCCTCAGGGAGAACACAGTGGAAGCAAGCAACATCAACATGGTGCTGGCGGCGGCCTGCCTGGTGGCTGGAACCGGCATCGGTGCATTGGGCTACCACCTGCTCAATGCCGGCGCGCGCAATGCTCAACGACTGAAACTGCGACTGACCGAGCGAGAGCGTCAGCTCACCGAATGGAAAGACGGCGTCGATGAGCACCTGCGCGGCATGGATGAGCTGGTGCATCGCCTGGTGGAAGACGGCCAGAGCCTGCGCCAAGCGCTCGATGATTCGGCCCGACGACTCGGCAGCGACGCCATCGCAGCACCGATCGCCGAGGTCCCCGCCACACAAGAGGAAGAGGACATTGCGGTGCCACGCGACTACGCCGACGGCAATCGCGGCACCTTGTCCGAGGACTTCGGTCTGCGCAAGGCCGGGGAAGAAGAGCACAGCCCCCACCCCCAACGCTACTGACACCTCTCGTGGCAGTGCACGACCGCGCCGAGCGCCCGGGCTAAAGCGCCTGGGCTCCTCTTGCGCAGCGACCCTGGCCAGGATTCTGGCGGCGGGGCCGAGCAGACCTGCCTGACGACAGCCGTCGCCAGATGACCGTCAGGCCGGGTTGTCGATATCCACGAAGCGATGCTCCACCGCGAACCGCTCCCCCAACCACTGGCCCAGCGCCTGAACGCCGTAGCGTTCGGTGGCGTGGTGCCCTGCGGCGAGGTAGTGGATCCCCATTTCCCGGGCCAGGTGCGTGGTGCGTTCGGAAATTTCGCCGGAAATAAAAGCCTGGGCTCCCGCCTCGGCAGCGGCGGCGATCATGTCCTGGGCCCCGCCGGTGCACCAGGCCACCCGGGTGATGTCCCCTGCCTCGGGCGCTTCGATCAGCAGCGGCTTGCGCTCCAGGCGCTGCCCGATCAGGGCTTCGAGCTCGACCGCCGTCATGGCCTCGCCGAGACGTCCGCGCCACAACAGCCCCTGCCCCATCGGCGCATCGATGGTCCCTTCCACTTGAAGCCCTAGACGACGGGCCAGCATGGCGTTGTTGCCAAGCTCGGGGTGAGCATCCAGCGGCAGATGGTAAGCCAGCAGATTGATATCGTGCCCCAGCAGCGTCGCCAGTCGCCGACGCTTCATGCCGGTCACCGCCACCGGCTCGTTCTTCCAGAAATAGCCATGGTGCACCAGGATCAGGTCCGCCTCCCAGGCTACCGCCTCATCGAGGAGTGCCTGACACGCCGTGACTCCGGTCATCACCCGCGTCACCGACGATCGGCCCGACACCTGCAGGCCATTCTCGGTGTAATCCTGGAACCGGGCGGTGCCGAGCAATTCGTCACAGGCACTCACCAACTCATCACGGTCGATCATGGTTTCTCCTGGCATCCTTCGGACATACAAGGGATTCGCGATGGTACAATGAGCCCATTGTACTTGGCCCCTCCACGGCCTGCGACTCCGCCACGCGACAAGGATCCTCGCCGCATGCGACGCACCCTGCTGCCCTATCTCTGGCCGGTCATCATCGGCGTCCTGCTCGCTATCGTGCTGCTCAATGCCTTCCCCGAGCGCCTCGGTCGAATGGCGTCGGCACCCGACCACCCGGTCATCAGCGCTCCGTCGCTCGACGGTAGCGGCCGAGCCGTCGGTCCCCAGCAGCAGGTCCCCGAACGCCCTGCCCCGGAGGTTCAGGAAGCCGGGCCTCTCGAGCGCCGCCAGGGGCCGGCGAGCTACGCCGAAGCCGTGGAACGCGCCGCGCCAGCGGTCGTCAACGTCTACTCTTCACGGGTGGTGGAGCGCGACACCCACCCTTTGATGTCGGACCCCTTCTTTCGCCAGTTCTTCGGCGACAACATGCCCTCCCGCCAACGCATGCTGTCGAGCCTCGGTTCCGGCGTGATCGTCAGCGATGATGGCTACGTCCTGACCAACCACCACGTGATCAGCGGCGCCGACGAGATCCAGGTGGCGCTGCGCGATGGCCGGGAGACGCTAGCGGAAGTGATCGGCACCGACCCGGAAAGCGACCTGGCGGTCCTCAAGATTGATCTGGAGGACCTGCCGGTGATCGAGCTCACCGACTCGCGCATGGTCGCCGTGGGCGACGTGGCGCTGGCCATCGGCAATCCCTTCGGCGTTGGCCAGACCGTGACCATGGGCATCATCAGCGCCACCGGGCGCAGCCACCTCGGCCTCAACGCCTACGAAGACTTCATTCAGACCGACGCCGCGATTAACCCGGGCAACTCGGGCGGCGCCCTGATCAATCCAGAAGGCGCCCTGGTGGGGATCAACACCGCCATCTTCTCTCGCTCCGGCGGCTCCCAGGGCATCGGCTTCGCCATCCCCGCCAACCTGGCGCGCAATATCCTCGATGAGCTGGTCACCCAAGGCCGCGTGATCCGTGGCTGGCTCGGCATCGAAGCCCAGGAGCTCAACCAGGAGCTTGCCGCCTCCTTCGGCCTGAAGGTCCCCGCCGGAGTGATCATCGCCGGCGTCGTGTCGGGAGGCCCGGCCGACCAGGCAGGGCTGGTCCCGGGGGATGTGTTGCTGGAAGTCGATGGCCGCGCGGTGATCGACCCCAGGCGCACGATGAGCGACATCGCCGCGGTGGCACCCGGGACGCCCCTGGCCGTGACGGTGGCCCGCAACGGCGAGCCGACCCAGGTGGAACTGATGGTCGGCGAGCGCCCGACACCCAGCTCTCAGGGGCTGCAGCTCACCCCACAGCCGAACGCTCCCGAATCACGCCGGCTCGAACCCGACGCCCCTGACGCCATCGTGCCGCCGCTCGATGCGCCAGCACCGGATATTGGCGACGGGACAGGCCGTGACCAGGGCCCTGATCAAAGCCCCGGCGAGAGCCCCTATCAAAGCCCTGATCAAAGCCCTGATCAAAGCCCTGATCAAAGCCCCGGTGGGAGCCTCGACGAGAGCCCTGATCAAAGCCCCGGTCAAAGCCCCGTTGAGAGCCCTGATCAAAGCCCCGGCGAGAGCCCCGCCGAACCGTCCGGCCAGTAGCCCGGCGAATACCCAGCGAACCTCCGACGCAGAGGACGGCGTGTCGCCTCCCCGCACGATCAGCACTATCAGCACCAACGCAAACGCCCCGGCGAAAGCCGGGGCGTTTGCGGACAGGCTGGCAGGTTGCTGCTGCCATCGCGCCTACCCTGCCACCTTCAATCACGAATACGGTATTCGGCGCTTCGCGCGTGAGCCGTCAGCGATTCTCCACGGGCCAGCACAGACGCGGTGCGACCCAGCGTCGATGCGCCTTCGGCCGAACAGTGAATGATCGAGGAGCGCTTCTGGAAATCGTAGACGCCAAGCGGCGACGAGAAGCGCGCGGTCCCTGACGTCGGCAGCACGTGGTTCGGTCCGGCGCAATAATCACCCAGGGCTTCCGCGGTGTAACGCCCCATGAAGACAGCACCGGCGTGGCGCACCTGCGGCAGCAGCGCCTCGGGATCCGCCACCGACAACTCCAGATGCTCGGGCGCGATGCGATTGATCAGCTCGACCGCCTCACCGACATCGCGGCAGGCGATCAGGGCCCCACGAGCGGCCATCGATGCCCGCGCGATCGGTTCTCGCTCGAGACTCGGCAACAGGCTCGCCATGGCGTCCTGCACCGCATCGAGATGCGCTTCGTCCCAACTGACCAGGATCGCCTGGGCATCTTCATCGTGCTCGGCCTGGGAGAAGAGATCCATGGCGAGCCACTCCGGATCGGTGTGGCCGTCAGACACCACCAGGATCTCCGAGGGCCCGGCGATCATGTCGATCCCCACCTGACCAAAGACCGCCCGCTTGGCCGTTGCCACGAAGATATTGCCGGGCCCCACGATCTTGTCGACCCGGGGCACGCTCTCGGTACCATAGGCGAGGGCCGCCACGGCCTGGGCGCCGCCGACCGTGAACACATGATCGACGCCGGCCAGGTGCGCCGCAGCGAGCACCAGGTCGTTCACCACCCCGTCGGGCGTTGGCACCACCATGACGATCTCCCTGACCCCCGCCACGTGTGCAGGCAACGCATTCATCAACACCGACGACGGGTAGGCCGCCTTTCCACCCGGCACATAGATGCCGGCACGGTCGAGCGGCGTGACCTTCTGCCCAAGCACAGTACCGTCGGCTTCGGTGTACTGCCATGAGGTCGGCTTCTGTTGTTCATGATAGTGACGCACACGCTCAGCGGCGACCGTCAGCGCCTGGCGCTGTTCGTCGCCGAGGCCGTCGAAAGCCGCCTGCAGACGCTCAGGCCCGATCGTAAGCTCCGCCATGGTCGTCGCATCAACACGATCAAAGCGACGCGTCAGGGCCACCAGGGCCTCGTCGCCCTTCGCCTTCACCTGCGCCAGTATTTCCGCCACGCTCTGCTGCACGCGGTGGTCCGAGACCCCCTCCCAGGCCAGAAGACTCGACAGGCACGCGTCGAAGTCGGCGTCACGGGTAGAAAGGCGAGTCACCGCGATTTCCGGGGCAGATTGGGTCATCTGAGGGGCTTCCTGTGTGCTGTCCGTTCTCGCTCGATGAGCGTCGTAGCGCTTGGTGAGCGCAATCTGTCGGCCACCCGCCAAGAGGCCGTCTCGGCGGGCCGGGCGCAGCCGGTCTTGCTCGGCCGGTCTTGCTCGGCCGGTCTTGCTCGGCCGGTCTTGCTCGGCCGGTCTTGCTCGGCCGGTCTTGCTCAGCCGGTCTGGGCCGGGCGTCGCGCCGCCACCGCTTCGCGCAAACGCGCAATCAATGGCTTCAACCGATCGTGTTTGATCGTCATGGCCGCCTGGTTGACCACCAGCCGAGTGCTGATATCGGCCATCATCTCCCGTGGCTCCATGCCATTGGCACGCAGGGTGTTGCCGGTGTCGACGATATCGACGATCTCGTCTGCGAGGTTCATCAAGGGGGCAAGCTCCATGGCACCGTAGAGTTTGATCACCTCGGCCTGAATGCCCTGTTCGGCGTAGTAGCGCCTGGCCACATTGACGAACTTTGTCGCGACCCGGCGCCGGGCCCTGGCCGGCTCGGCGCCCTTGAGCCCAGCGGTCATGAGCTTGCAGCGAGCGATCTCCAGATCCAGGGGTTCGTAGAGCCCTTCGGCGCCATGCTCGAGCAGCACGTCCTTGCCGGCGATCCCCAGATCGGCGGCCCCCAGCTGAACGTAGGTCGGCACATCGGTGGCGCGAATCACCACCAGCTTCACATCGCTCAAGTTGGTATCGAACAACAGCTTGCGACTCTTGCCGAGATCCTCGACGGGACGAATGCCGGCGTCGGCCAACAGCGGCAGGGTCTCATTCAGGATGCGCCCCTTGGAGAGCGCCAGTATCAATTGCTTGCTCATGATCTCGCCTGATTATCGGGCCTTGGCACGCGGCCTTGGTGTGCGGGCTTGTTATGCGGACTTGCATGCGGGCTTGCATGCGGGCTTTAGCGTGATGACAGTGACTGGGCGAAGCCCCCCAAGGCCGCTGGCCAACCGGCGCGGCCCTGGACGTCGGTCGCGATCGCCTAGCCCGGAATGCGCTTGATCCGCGCGCCCAGCAGTTGCAGCTTTTCCTCGATGCACTCGTAGCCACGGTCGATATGATAGATGCGGTCGACCAGGGTCTCGCCTTCCGACATCATCGCCGCTATCACCAGCGACGCCGAGGCACGCAGGTCGGTGGCCATCACCGGGGCGCCGGACAGGCGCTCGACGCCATTGATCACCGCAGTATTGCCTTCCAGCGCAATCTGAGCGCCCATGCGATTGAGTTCCTGCACGTGCATGAAACGATTCTCGAAGATCGTCTCCACCACCCGGGAGTTGCCCTCGGCCACCGCGTTCATGGCCACGAACTGAGCCTGCATATCGGTCGGGAAGGCCGGATAGGGCGCGGTGCGAATGTTGACCGCCTTGGGCCGGCGCCCTTCCATATCGAGCTCGATCCAATCGTCGCCGGTAGTGATCTTGGCCCCGGCCTCCTCGAGCTTGGCCAGTACCGCCTCGAGAATATCGGCCCGGGTACGACGTACCCTGACCCGCCCGCGCGACAAGGCCGCCGCCACCAGAAAGGTGCCTGTCTCGATGCGATCCGGCATCACATCGTGGTGCGCGCCATGCAGGCGCTCCACCCCTTCGATGGTGATGGTGTCGCTGCCATGGCCGCGAATATCGGCGCCCATCTTGATCAGGCACTCGGCCAGATCGACGATCTCCGGCTCACGGGCCGCATTTTCCAGTACCGTGGTGCCGTCGGCCAGGGCCGCCGCCATCAGCAGGTTTTCGGTACCGGTCACGGTCACGGTGTCGAAGAAGATGGTCGCGCCCTTGAGGCGCCCATCACTGCTGGCCCGAATGTAGCCGGCCTCGACACGAATCTCGGCGCCCATGGCTTCGAGGCCACGAATATGCAGATCCACTGGCCGGGATCCGATGGCACAGCCTCCCGGCAGCGACACATCGGCCTTGCCAAAGTGTGCCAGCAACGGCCCGAGCACGAGAATCGAGGCCCGCATCTTCTTCACGAGTTCATACGGAGCATGACAATCGGTGACCTGAGCGCCGTTGAGCTGAATGCTCATTTTCTCACCCATCACCGCCTGCACGCCCATATGGCCAAGCAACTCCAGCGTGGTGGTGATGTCCTGCAGGTGAGGCAGGTTGCCGATGGTCACCGGCTCCTCAGACAGTAGCGTGGCACATAGAATAGGCAGGGCCGCATTCTTGGCGCCGCTGGCCCAGACATCGCCTTCGGCGGGTCCGTTGCCGGTAATGATCAGTTTATCCATGCAAGGTTACCGTCAGGTCCCCGGGTTTTCCGCCGCGGACTGCCACTGGGAGGGGGTGTACGTCTTGATGCTGACCGCGTGCAGCGCACCGGACGCGATTTCCTCGGCCAGCGCCGAGTAGATCACCTGCTGACGCTTGACCGGCGACAGCTCACCGAACCGCTCTCCCACGGCGACGACCTGAAAATTGCAGCCTTCACCCTGGATATGAAATTCACAGCCTTCCACTCGGCTTTCGAGCAGCGCCTTGACGTCGCTGGGTTGCATGCACGGGCTCCTTGAAGGGTTCACGGGTCGCGCCGGCTCGAGGCCGGCGCGCGCACAAATCACGATGGGGGGCTATGGTAATGAAAAGCGTCGCGCTTGGCGATGGCGAACGCCAAGCGAGGGCCATCTAGGCCCTCGCTTGGGAGAGGAAACGCCGTGGTGAACCCCGAACGACCCTTGCCGCAAACGGGCACGGCGGCCACTGGCGCGCCGCCCGTTGCCTCAGGTCGAGACGCTGGCGGGCAGCAGGCTGTCGATACCCGCGAGCCGAGTCAGACGCTGCAGAGCCGGCGACAGCTCAACGCCTTCGAGACGCAAGCCCGTCTCGCGAATGGCGCGTAGCCACTCCAGCATCACGCTCAGCGCGGCGCTCGAGACCTGCTCGACGTCGCCGAGATCCAGCCGCACGGACTCCCCCTGCTGCCGAGCTTCGAGCCACTCGCGTCCGGCTTCGGCCATCTCGGCCGCGCCGTCGAAGTTGACCCTTCCACAGACCCGCAGAGACGTCTCACTGGCTTCCAGACGGGCATCGTCCATGCTCATCAGCACCTTCATGCGCCGCCACGCTCCAGCTCATCGACGGCGAGTTCAGGCGCCCAGCTATTGATCACGGCATCGTAGTCGCGATTGTACTGACGCATGGCCTGGTCAAACTGGTTACGGAACGTCAGGCCGAGGTTGATGCCGTTAACGATCACGTTGACGACCTTCCACTGGCCGTTGGACTGGCGCAGGGTATAGCTGACCGGATAGACCGCGCCGTCGGTACCGACAATCTCCATGTCGACGCTATCCTGGTCCTCATAGCGAGCCGCCGATTGCTGGTCGAGCACACGAATCTCGCTGTACTCGAAGGTGATCAGGCCCTTGGCGTAGGTATCGAGCAGGGTCTGCTTGAACACATCGACGAAGCGCGAGCGCTGCGCCGGGGTGGCGTTGTTGAAGTAACGCCCCATGACGCTGGCGCCGATATAGCGGAAGTCGGCGACGCCACGCAGGCTCTCATCGACCATCTGCTTAAGCTCATCCGGATGCGACATGAAGTACGACTCACGGCCGTCGATCATGCCCATCAGGTCATCGATACTCGAGCGAATCAGTTGATCGGGGGATTGCTGGGCCAAGGCGGGAACGCTCGCCAGCACCAGCAACAGTGCCATCAACATCTTGTGAAAACGGGCCATCAGAGGCTTCACGGTCGTCATCATGACTCTCCTTGGTGCCGGTGGCTGCCGGCTCAGTCTTTGACCAGATTGGACACGAACTGCTGAATGAGTTCCTCGAGTACCAGCGCCGACTGGGTATCGCGAATGGCCTCACCCTGGGCCAGCATTTCCGGGGAGCCGCCGACTGACAGACCGATGTACTGCTCGCCGAGCAGCCCCGAGGTCAGGATCGCCGCGGTGCTGTCATCCGGCAACATGCCGTCGAGCTCGCTGTCCAGCGACATGACCACCTCGGCGTCATACCATTCGGTGTTGAGGTCGATACTCTCGACCCTCCCCACCGTCACGCCGGCCATGGTGACCTTGGCGCGTGGCTTGAGACCACCGATGTTGGCAAAGTTGGCCTTCAACTCAAAGGTGTCATCGGCACGCTCAAGATCGAGGCCACTCACCTTCAACCCCAGGAACACCAGCCCGAGGATGCCTGCCAGCATGAACAGGCCTACACCAAACTCCATCGTCTTGCTGCGCTTCATCGACAGTCTCCGCAGAATCAGGAAAGCCCACCGAACATCATGGCGGTGAGCACAAAATCCAAGCCCAGCACGGCAAGGGATGAGTAGACCACAGTCCGGGTGGTTGCCCGGGAGATACCCTCCGAAGTGGGAATCAGGTCATAGCCTTGGAACACGGCAATCCAGGTGACAACCAGCGCAAACACCAGGCTCTTGACCACACCGTTGCCGATGTCCGCGACGAAAGCGACGCTGGCCTGCATGTTGCCCCAATAGGACCCCTCGAAGACGCCCAGCCACTCGACGCCCACCAGATAGCCCCCCCAGATCCCGACGACACTGAACCCGATCGTCAGCAGCGGCAGCGATAGAAACCCCGCCCACAGCCGCGGCGCCACGATCCGCCGGAGCGGATCGACGCCGATCATCTCCATGCTGGTGAGCTGCTCGGTGGCCTTCATCAGGCCGATTTCCGCGGTCAGCGCGGAGCCCGCCCGACCGGCAAACAGCAGCGCCGCCACGACCGGGGCGAGTTCACGCAACAGCGACAGCGCCACCATCTGACCCAGCGCCTGCTCCGCACCGAACCCGACCAGAATGGTATAGCCTTGCAGCGCCAGCACCATGCCGATGAACAACCCAGAGACCAGCACGATGGCCAGCGACATGACGCCGATCATGTGCATCTGGACCATCCACAGGCGCAGCCCTTCGCCCGAAGGCCGCCCGAACAGCGATTGACCGAGGAACAGGCCAGCACGGCCCACCGCCTCCAGCAGGTCGCAGCCCTTGCGCCCCAGCCGGGTGATTCGATCGATCATCGCCTGCCTCCCTGACCCAGGATGTCATCATGAAAATCGTTGGCCGGATAATGAAACGGCACCGGTCCGTCAGGCTCACCATGGACGAACTGACTGACCCGGGCATCCTGCTCGACATCCAATGATTCCGGTGTCCCATGGGCCATGACTCGGCCATCGGCAATCACGTAGACGTAATCGGCGATGGACAACGTTTCCTTGATGTCATGCGAGACGACGACCGCGGTCAAGCCCAAGGCCTGATTCAGCCGCTTTATCAACTGAACCAGCACACCCATCGAGATCGGATCCTGCCCCACGAAGGGCTCGTCGTAGAGGATCAACTCGGGGTCCAGCGCCACGGCACGCGCCAGCGCAACCCGCCGGGTCATGCCCCCCGACAGCTCGGCAGGCATCAGCGAACGGGCACCACGCAGGCCAACGGCCTCGAGCTTCATCAGGACCACGTCTCGAATCATGCTTTCCGGCAGGTCGGTATGCACACGCAACGGAAAAGCCACGTTCTCGAACACGCTAAGGTCCGAGAACAGGGCCCCGCTCTGAAACAACATGCCCATCCGTCGGCGCATGCGAAACAGCGCCTTGCGCGACAAACCATGCACATCCTGACCGGCGATCATCACCCGCCCGGAATCCGGAGTGATCTGACCGCCCATCAGCTTGAGCAGGGTCGTCTTGCCCGTGCCGCTGGGCCCCATGATAGCGGTGATCTTGCCATGGGGGATGGAGAGATCGACGCCGCGAAAAATGTCACGGTCGCCGCGGGAGAAATGCAGGTTCTCCACCTCCACCAATGAGGAAGCCATCATCGCGATCCCTTTAGGTCAAAATTGAGTAGCGAGCGAAGCCAATTATCGAACATCGTATCTTAACGCTCCTTGCCCACGCCAGCGCCACCCGTTGCGCGCTTGCGCGCAGAACGGCCAGAAGGTTCAATGGGCGCCCTTTCCGCCACCTCGACTGACGCTGTCCATGCTGGTACCCATACTCGTTGTCCTACTTGGTTTTTTCGGCCTTCTCTGGAGCGCCGATCGCTTCGTCGGCGCCGCCGCCGCCACGGCCTATCGCGCCGGAATGAGCATCATGCTGGTGGGGATGACCATCGTCTCGATCGGCACATCTGCCCCCGAGATCGTGGTCTCGATCATGGCATCGCTGGACGGGGCGCCGAACCTCGCCACCGGCAATGCGCTCGGCTCCAACATCGCCAACATCGCGCTGGTACTGGGTATCACCGCCATGGTGGTACCGGTCCCGGTACGCTTCACCATCGTGCGTCGCGAGCTGCCGCTGCTGCTCGGTGCCACCGGGCTCGCCGGCTATGCGCTGGCCGATGGGCAGCTGGGTCGCCTCGACGGACTGCTGCTGCTGGCCCTTCTGGTGCTCAGCCTGTGGTGGTTGTTTCGCGCCGACACCGCGGACACCGACCACGGCGCCGAGATACCGGGGATGGCGCTCGGCAAGGCACTGATATGGTTGGCCTTGACCCTTGTCATCATGATCGCAAGCTCGCGTGCGCTGGTGTGGGGAGCCACGCAACTAGCACGCGATCTGGGCGTCAGTGAACTGATGATAGGCCTCACGGTGGTCGCCATCGGCACTAGCCTGCCAGAACTGGCCGCTTGCATCGCCAGCGCCCTGAAACGTCACCATGACCTGGCGATCGGCAACGTCATCGGTTCCAACCTGTTCAACATGCTCGCCGTCCTGCCCATACCGGGACTGCTGGCACCGGGCGCCACCGATCCGGCCGCCGCGAGTCGCGACTATCCGGTCATGCTGATACTGACCCTTGCCCTGGCCGCGGTGCTGCTCTGGCAGCGTCGCGGACGAGTGGGACGCCTGATCGGCGCCGTCTTCACCCTGTCCTATATCGCCTACCTCGGCTGGCTCGGCACCTCGGGTGCGGCCTGACTCTTGTGGGAATCACCGCAAACGGCAACAATCATGACCATGACTGAGCATTCCTCACCGCAAACGCCAGCGCTCTCCTTGCGAGACAGCGCGCGCCGGACCCTGGAGCTCGAACAGGAAGCCATCGGCGCCCTGATCGAGCGACTCGATGACGCCTTCGATCGCGCCTGCGCGCTGATCCTGGCCTGCCGTGGACGCGTCGTGGTCACCGGCATGGGTAAATCTGGCCATATCGGCGGCAAGATCGCCGCCACCCTCGCCAGTACCGGCACGCCGGCGTTCTTCGTCCACCCGGGCGAAGCCAGCCACGGCGACCTCGGCATGATCACCCCGGGCGACCTGGTACTGGCGCTATCGAACTCCGGCGAAACCGCCGAAGTCACGGCGCTGCTCCCGCTGCTGAAGCGCATGGGCATCCCTCTGGTCAGCATGACCGGACGCCCTCAATCCACATTGGGTCGCCATTCGGAGGCGCACTTGAATGCCGCAGTCGAGCGCGAGGCCTGCCCACTGGATCTGGCACCGACGTCATCGACGACGGCGGCCCTTGCGCTCGGTGACGCCCTGGCGGTGGCCCTGCTCGAAGCGCGGGGCTTTACCGCCGAAGACTTCGCTCGCTCGCACCCCGGTGGCAGCCTAGGCAAGCGCCTGCTGCTGACCGTAGGCGATCTCATGCACCACGGCGATCGCCTGCCGACGGTGCCGGCAGGCAGCCCGCTGCGCGACGCCCTGCTCGAGATTACTCGGCAAGGACTCGGTTTCACCTGCGTGGTGGCCAGCGATGGTACCCTGTCCGGCGTCTACACCGATGGCGACCTGCGGCGCACCCTCGATCAGTATCAGGACTTCAGCGGCCTCAAGGTCGATGACGTGATGACCAGCCCCGGCCGTCGAGTCAGCCCGCAAACGCTGGCCGCGGAGGCGGTGCGCCTGATGGAGGACAACCGGATCACGGCACTGGCGGTGGTGGACGACCAGGGGTATCCGGTCGGCGCCCTGCACATGCATGATCTGCTCGCCAGCGGTGTGATCTGACCCCGCTTCGCCGCGGGGTGCACACGCACGCGCCGACGTCACTCGTTTCCCAAGCTCAAGGATAGTGCGATGCCCAACCTAGCCGCCCCTTCCCTCCCCCAGGACCTCGTCGACCCCCTGCGCCGAGTGCGACTGCTGGCACTGGACGTCGACGGCGTCATGACCGACGGCCGCCTGTATTTTCAGGCCGACGGCATCGAGACCAAGGCGTTCAACACCCTGGATGGGCACGGCCTGAAGCTGGCCAAACGCGCGGGCATCGAGGTCGCCCTGATCACCGGCCGCGAATCGCCCATGGTTACCCAGCGGGCGAAAGCGCTCGGCATCGTGCATGTCTATCAGGGCGTCGAGAAGAAGCTGCCTCAGCTCAAGGCATTGTGCGAGCGGCTTGGCATCGACCTCACTCAGGTGGCGTACTGCGGCGATGACCTGCCAGATCTGCCTTGCATCTGTGCCAGCGGCGTCGGTATCACCGTGCCCGGGGCGCCTAGCTACCTGCGTGAACATGCCCAATGGGTCACCGACGCCGGCGGCGGGCAGGGTGCCGTACGTGAGATCTGCGACCAGTTGCTGATGGCCCAGGGCCACTGGGGCAGCGTGCTCGACACCTACCTGCACGGCGGTCACTAAACGATGAATTGGCGCATGCTGCGACCGGGTTTTCGCTTCTGGCTGGTCCTCCTGCTGTTGGCCCTTGGGGCAGGCCTTGCGCTGCTCGACCCACACGATGCTTCGGTACCGAACCTGATCCCCAAGGATCAGGCGGGCGAGCCCGACTACTACCTGAAAAATGCGCGCCTGACGCGCTTCGACGCCGACGGTCAGCCCCACCAGCGCGTCGACACACCACGCCTGGTACATACCCCGCTGGATGATGTCACCCGCCTGGAGACGCCCGATATCGCCCTGATCGATGACAGCGGCAGGAACTGGCTTGCCAGCGCCGAGCAAGGCGTGCTGGGTCCGGACGGCAACCCCCTGACACTGACCGGCAATGCCCATCTGGAGGCGCCAGCCGAGCGATGGCGACTGGACACCGAAACTCTCCATTATGACAACACCGACGGTCACGCCTGGAGCGAGACCCGGGCCGTGCTGCGCCAGCCCCCACAGGAAATGGTCGGTGATCGCTTCGACGCCTGGATCCATGACAACCGCGCCCGACTGACCGACAATGTGACCGGCTACCATCCGCCCAAACCCCAAGAGGAGTCTGCTCAATGATGCGATTGCGACCCGCCCACCTGCTCTCCCTATGCCTGGGAGCAGGCCTGGCCGCCGGCCTCGCCAGCCCCTCTGTCTTCGCCCTGGAAAGTGACCGCAGCGCCCCGATTCAGGTCGAAGCCGATCGCCTCGATCTCGACGATCGTGCCGGCACGGCCGTCTATACGGGCGACGTTCGTATTGTCCAGGGCAGCATGATCCTCACCGGCAACCGGGTAGAGATCCAGCGCAACGACCAAGGACAGCTGACCCGGGCGACGGCCACCGGCCAGCGCGCCTACCTCGAACAGAAACCCTCTCCCGAAGAACCGGTGGTCAAAGGCTGGGGACGTACGGTGATCTACCACGTCGCAGAGCGGCGCATGGAGCTGATCAATGAGGCCGAGCTGCACAAGGCCAACGACACCTTCGATGGTGCCTACCTCGAGTACTTTCTCGATCGCCGTGTGGTACAGGCTCGCTCCAGCGCCGAGGGCGTCGATGGTACCCAGCGCATTCGCATGACCCTGGAGCCGGAGCAGCAAGGCAGCCAATGAAGACACTTCACGCCCGCCACCTGGCCAAGAGCTACAAGCGTCGCCGCGTGGTCCAGGACATCAGCCTGTCCATCGCCCAAGGCAGCATCGTCGGCCTGCTCGGACCCAACGGGGCCGGCAAGACGACTTCCTTCTACATGATCGTCGGCCTGGTGCGCGCCGATGCGGGCACGGTCACCATCGATGACCAGGACCTGAGCCGCGCCGCCATGCACGAACGGGCCCTTGCCGGCATCGGCTACCTGCCCCAGGAAGCCTCGATCTTTCGCAAGCTGTCGGTGGCCGACAACATCATGGCGATTCTCGAGACACGCAAGGATCTGGATCGCGGCGGCCGCGAGTCGCGCCTCGAGCAGCTGCTCGAGGATTTTCACGTGACTCACATTCGCGACAATCCAGGCATGAGCCTGTCTGGCGGTGAGCGTCGACGGGTCGAGATCGCTCGAGCGCTGGCCACGGAACCCGCCTTTATTCTGCTCGATGAACCCTTCGCCGGCGTCGACCCGATCTCGGTGGGTGAGATCAAGACCATCATTCGCCAGCTCAAGGCTCGCGACATTGGTGTCCTGATCACCGATCACAACGTCCGCGATACGCTGGACATCTGCGATCATGCCTATATCGTCGGTGACGGCCAGATCATCGCCGAAGGCGGCGCCGATGCCATTCTCGCCAACCAGAAGGTCAAGGAAGTCTACCTCGGCGAGAACTTCAGGCTCTGACAACCGCCGGGGCCGCGACGACGGTGTGGTACCAAGCGCCACGCCGGATCCTGTCGGCCGAATAACGCCTCTCCCCCGCCACGAAGCCTCCTCTGGCGCGCCTCGGCGAGGCTTTGCGAGCCCCCGCGGGAGACCGCCCGGGTGCTCCGCATTGGGCAACGTCTCTGATCTCGACCACGCACTTCCTTGCGTTAACATCTTATGTTGGCAAGAGCCTTGCATGGTCAAGCACTGGGGGCTAGGGTGGACCTTTCCGTAAGTCGAGTGGATTATCCGCATGTCCTTGAAGGCGTCGCTGCAACTGCGTGTCGGCACCCAGCTCACCATGACTCCCCAACTGCAGCAGGCGATCGCCCTGCTGCAGCTTTCCACTCTGGATCTGCGTCAGGAAATCCAGCAGGCGCTGGAGACCAACCCCATGCTCGAACTCGAGGACGAGTTCGGCGAGCAAGCGGTCAAGGAGGCGCCCGACGACGACTGGTCCGACGAGATTCCGAGCGAGTTGACCGTGGACAGTGACTGGTCGGATACCTATCAGGACCTGGGCACCTCCCCGGCCGGCAGTGGCGAGGGCCCGGATTTCGAGCGCCAGCCGGACGGCCAGTCGTTGCACGACCACCTGCTCTGGCAACTGGCGATGCTCGACATCGCGGCGCGCGACGTCCAGATCGCGGAGAGCCTGATCGACGCGACCAACGCCGATGGCTATCTCGACCAATCCCTCGAGGACATTCACGAGGGCCTCAAGCGCCAAGACCTGGGCGATCTCGAGCTGATCGAAGTGGAAGGCGTATTGACCCGCCTGCAGCGCTTCGAGCCCACCGGCGTCTTCGCCCGAGACCTTCGCGAGTGCCTGATGCTTCAGCTCGACGCCCTGCCCCGCGACACGGCCTTGCTGCCTCAGGCCGGCCGACTGGTACGCCAGTTCCTGGAGGCCCTGGCAGGCGACGACCGTCGCCTGCTCAAGCGCCGACTCGGGCTCGAGGATAGCGAGCTCGATGCGGTCATCGACCTGATCCGCAGCCTCGACCCTCGCCCCTGCAGTGGTTTCGGCGACAGCGGCTCGACCTACGTCATCCCGGATCTCGTGGTACGACACACCCGCGAGGGCTGGCAAGTCGAGCTGAATCCCGACGCCATGCCCAGGCTTCGCATCCAGCCCGACTACGCCGCCCTGATACGTCGTGCCGACAAGAGCCAGGACAACCAGTTCCTCAAGGATCATCTCCAGGAAGCCCGCTGGCTGATGAAAAGCCTGTCGAGCCGCAACGACACGCTGCTCAAGGTCGGGCGCGAGATCATGGTCCGCCAGATCGACTTCCTGGACCACGGGGAAGCCGCGATGAGACCGTTGATACTCGCCGATATCGCCGACAAGGTGGAGATGCATGAGTCGACGATCTCCCGCGTCACAACGCAGAAATTCGTGCATACCCCACGGGGCGTCTTCGAGTTGAAGTACTTTTTCTCGAGTCAGGTGGGTGGCGACGGCGGTAGCGATGCCCATTCCAGCACCGCCATCCGAGCCAGGATCAAGAAGCTCATTCACGATGAGCCTCCACGCAAGCCACTCTCCGACAGCAAGCTGGTCGACCTGCTGGCCGAAGATGGCGTCAACGTGGCACGGCGTACCGTGGCGAAGTACCGCGAAGCGATGAACATCCGCTCTTCCAGCGAGCGCAAGCGGTTGCGGTGACGGGCAGGGAAAGGCCACCCACCCCGGAAAAGATGCGCCGCCCTGACGCTTGTCGAGCGTTGCGTATCGCCCTGGACGATGCTCCCTTCCGGTACCAACCAGCGGTCAGCCAGGCACCGGCCGAGCGCCTATAGCCCACTTGCCACAAAAGCACAACCCCTTGAAAAAACGCCATTGCCGGGCAATTTTGACGAGTGGATGACAGGGGGTTTGCAGGATCGGAAAAAGGGTTACAATCGAGCCATCACCCGCAAGAGCAAGGAGCGTGTCATGCAAGTCAATATCACTGGCCATCATGTGGAACTGACCGACCCCCTGCGTGACTATGTACAGGAGAAGCTCGCTCGCGTTGAGCGTCACTACGATAATATTACCAACGTTCAGGTGACTCTCTCCGTCGAAAAAGAACGCCAGCTCGCCGCCTGCACGCTTCACGCCGCCGGCGCCGACCTGCATGCGGATGCCACGGACATTGACATGTATGCCGCCATTGACGCGCTTGCCGACAAGCTGGATCGCCAGTTGGTCAAGCATAAGGAAAAATCACAGGCCCGCGCCCAAGGCGCCGGCATTCGCTGATCCCTCATGACACTGGACGCCATTCTTCCTCCCGAGCGCACGCTCTACGATGTGCCGGGAGGCAGCAAGAAGAGGGTGCTGGAGTTTTTCAGCACCTTCATCGCGCAAAACACCCCTAGCCTGGATAGCCAGGAAGTCTTCAGCCGCTTGATTGGCCGAGAGCGCCTGGGCAGCACCGGCATCGGCAATGGCGTCGCCATTCCCCATGCCCGCAGCCCGCACTGCAAGGCGCCGATCTGCGGCTTTCTCAAGCTCGCCGAGCCCATCGACTTCGACGCCATCGACGGCGAACCCGTCGACCTGGTCTTCGTGCTGCTGGTGCCCGAGGAGGCCGACGACGCCCACCTTGCGTTGCTCGGTCAGGTCGCCGGCGTGATGAACGATGCCGAGACTCGCCAGCGCTTGCGTCACGCCAGTTCCCAACGCGAACTGCACGAGCGCTTGCAGCAAGCCATCCATCACCACGCCCCCGACAACGACGTCAGCGGCTGAGCAGGCCGCGTCGCGGCGCCCGACCGGGCCCGCTTCGACCAGGAGAAAGATGCCATGCAGCTCGTGATCATCAGCGGCCGTTCCGGCTCGGGCAAGTCGATTGCCCTGCAGGCCCTTGAGGATCTCGGCTTCTACGCCATCGACAACCTCCCGGCGATGCTACTGGGCGCACTGGTCGAGGAGTTGGAAAACGGCCATTCGCGCCGCATCGCCGTCAGTATCGACGCCCGCAACCTGCCGGAGGCGCTCAAGCGCTTTCCGGGTCTGCTGGCCGATCTTAAGCGCAGCGCCATCGACTGCCAGGTCGTCTATTTGACCAGCGATGCCCGCGTGCTCCTCGAACGCTATTCCCATACCCGGCGTCGGCACCCCTTGACGCGCAACACGCAATTGACCCTGGCCGAGGCCATCGACTCCGAAGAGCAGGCACTCACCGGCATCCGCGACCTCGCCGACCTGCTGATCGACACCACGCGATTGTCGGTCCACGAGCTGCGCGGCCGAATCGCCGATCAGGTCGCCGGACACAGCGCCGCCGAGATGACCCTGACGGTCGAATCCTTCGGCTTCAAGCGCGGCGTCCCCCCCGATGCCGATATCGTCTTCGATGCCCGCTGCCTGCCCAATCCGTACTGGGATCCCACCCTGCGTGATTCCACCGGCAGCGATGCGTCGATCATCGCGTTCCTCGAAAGCTATAGCGTGGTCGACGAGATGTACACCGACATCCTGGCCTGGGTGGAAAAGTGGCTGCCCGAGTACCAAGCCAGCCAGCGCAGCTATCTCACCGTGGCCATCGGCTGTACCGGCGGCCAGCATCGCTCGGTATATCTCGCCGAACGCCTGGGCCACGCCCTGGCCGAGAGCCACCCGCGGGTGCGGCTGCGCCATCGGGAACTCGGCCAGCAGCGACGCCTTGGCGCCGCCGTCGAGACCCCGGGAGCCTGATCGTGCCGCGGCGCCTGTTGACCCTGACCAACAAACGCGGCCTTCACGCCAGGGCCGCCACTCGCCTCGTACAGTGCTGCCAACCCTTCGCTGCCCGAGTCACGGTTCATCACGGCACGCTCAAGGGTGACGCCGCCAATATCATGTCGCTACTGATTCTCGCCGCTCCCTGCGGCACCGAGCTGGTGGTGGAAGCCGAAGGTGACGATGCCGATGCCACCCTCGACGCCGTCGAGGCGCTGTTCGACGCCCGCTTCGATGAAGACGTCTGATCGGCCCCGTCTGCCCCAGATCGGCCGCGGCGATCGCCTCACTACCATGATGCTTGTCAACCAGCCCGCACCCGCCGACGTCGGCACCCGACCACCCACGCCTTCACGACCAAGACTGCGCCCATGCAACTGATTCAGACCGGCAAGTACACCGAGGTCCACTTCGACCCGGAACAGGACGTGTTCATCAAGACGTTTTCCCCCAAGCCCTCGGATCGCTGGCGCTATCGGCTCGGCATTCGCCGCTACCCCGGCCACAACTTTCGCTATGTGGCCGCGCGCCTGGCGCGTCTCGGCATCGCCACGCCGAGAATCGTCGAGAGCCAGCGCTATCGCCTGGTCACCGCCAACATCCATGGCATGGCGCTAAAACGCCTGATCCTTGACGATCCGGGCCTGCAACAGCGCTATCTGGACATCCTCATCGCGCTCTACCATGACCGCATTCACTGCCGCGGCCTACATACCAACAACTTTCTTGTCAAGGACGGACAGATCGTCGCCATCGATCTGGACGCCTACAAGGCTCCGCGGGTCTTCACTTACCCCAAGCGTGAGTTCATCGATTGCCTTGGGCGCTCCCTGAAGGACGAGGAGGGCTTCCTGTTCGAGCGTTTCCTCGCGGCGGTGAACGCCGAGCGCTGACGTTCGGTCGCAGCACTGGTAAACTTAATCGGTGAATTTAAGTTTACCAGTGCCACCCCCTCCCTGCGGGTCGGCCACCACGCTACGGAGTCGCGATGTCCTCCCCCGTCTGGCACCCCTACGCCCACCTCAAGACCCAGACACCCGCACCCCGGGTCGTCGGCGGTCAAGGCGCGCACTTTCAGCTCGATAGCGGCGAGCGACTGCTCGATGCGACCTGCTCCTGGTGGTGCATGATCCACGGCTACGGACACCCGCGTCTGGTCAGGGCGATCCAGCAACAGGCCGATAGCCTGTGCCACGTCATGCTTGGCGGTCTGACCCACGACGCTGCCGACCAACTGGCCAGGGAACTGGTGCGCATTACCCCTGCGGGCCTCGAGCATGTCTTCTATTCCGACAGCGGCTCGGTCGGCATGGAAGTCGCGATGAAGATGGCGGTGCAGTACCACCACCTGCAGGGACGGCCCGAGAAGCACCGCATGCTGTCACTGATGAAGGCCTACCATGGCGATACCGCCGGCTGCATGGCGGTGTGTGACCCCGAGGAAGGCATGCACTCGCTGTTTGCCGGCTACCTGCCACAGCACCACTTTGCCCCGGCCCCGACAGCGCCTTACGATGCCACTCTCGAGGAAGTCGACGCCGACCTCATGGCCCTGCGCCGCGTGCTCGAGGCGCATCATCACGAGATCGCCGCGCTGCTCATGGAGCCCCTCTTGCAGGCAGCGGGGGGACTCAACATGACGTCGCCACGCTACGTGAGCGGCGCCCGGGCGCTGTGCGATGAATTCGACGTACTGCTGGTGTTCGACGAGGTGGCGACCGGCTTTGGCCGCACCGGGCGCCTGTTCGCCGCGGATCATGCCGGCGTCTGCCCCGACATCATGGTGCTGTCCAAGGGACTCACCGGAGGCTATCTCGGCCATGCGGCGACCCTCGCCACCGACCGCGTGCATGACGCCTTCATCGGCGACAGCGACCTGCACGCCTTCATGCACGGCCCCACCTTCATGGGCAACCCCCTGGCCTGTCGCGTGGCACTAGAGAGCCTCCGGGTCTTCGAGGAAGACAACTATCTCGACCGCATCGCCCGGCTCAACGCGATCCTCGTCGAGGAACTCGCCGGCGACGAGGCGCTGCGTAGCCACCCCGCGGTGGCCGATGTTCGCACCCTCGGGGCCACCGGCGTGATCGAGGTCCATGACGCCAGCGCCTTGAAAGATGCCGCCGCCATGGCCCGCCAGCGCGGCGTCTGGCTACGCTCCTTCGGTCGCTGGCTCTATACCATGCCGGCCTACATCACCCGCGACGATGAAATGCGCCAGATCATCGATGCCATGAAGGCGCCCTTCCTCACGCGCTGAGTCGATACCCTGGCCTCGGCGCGAGGCCAGGGGCTGGTAGCATCACCAGCCCCAGAACAGCAGCCACCAGGCGCCGAGCACCGGTGCCTGGCACAGCACCGTCGCGAGCCAGGCGAGTCCCCGGCGCAGTCCCGAGGCATAACGCCCGGTCACCTGCCACGCCAGATGGGCACTCCAGGCGGCGGCCAGTCCCATCAACACCACCCTGGCCTCCGCGCGCCACCACAGCGGCAGGCCCTCGGCCTTCAACAGCGCAAGCGTGGTCATCGACAAGCCCAGGAAGACGCCGACACCGGCCAATGGAATCAGGCTATAGGACAGATGGTACAGGCGCCGCCACTGCCAACGCCCCAGCACCCGGTTGGCCACGGCCAGAGCGCCCGCCACCAGGCTACCGAGCAGCGCCGCCGTGAGCGCGATATAGCCCACCAGGCAGGCGCCATCGAGCAGGGTGAAGACGTCATTGTTCGCATCGTAATGGGTCAGCAGCCACCACGGCGTCGTGGTCTCGACCCACCAGCCGCCACCATGATCGAAAAGCCATACCGCCAGGCTCTGCTTGGCGGTGACGAACCAGGGGCTCGCCGACCAGTGAAAGGCACCCACCGCCACGCCGAGCAGTCCGTAGACGATCAACACAAATTCCCACACGTTGGGGGGACGGGCGACCGGCGGTGTGACGACTTCGCTACCGAGGGGCCGCGAGGTCAAGGCAATGGCCCCTTTATAGCCACTGCAGCGCGAGCACATATGGCAGTCACTGGCACTGTCCAACTGCTTGAGCGCGATCAAGGGCGCGCAGTCGGGCGGCGGCATCCGATCCTGCTTGCCGTCGCGCCGGGCACGATTGTAGGCCTCCCACTGGACCTGGTCGGTGCGATAGCTCAAGGGCGACAGCTTGGCCAGCAGCGCGAACACGCCGCTGACCGGACACAGGTGTCGGCACCAGACCCTTTTGCCCTTGCCGTAGACGAGCCCCACCAGGACCGCGGCGACGGTGGATCCTCCCAGCACCAGGGCGGCGGCCTGGGGATATTGGTAAACGCTGACCATTTGACCGTACACCGTGGTCAGCGTGAAGCCGACGAACGGCCAGCCGCCCCAGCGCATCCAGCGGGGAATGCTGCGCCCCAGACCGACCCGACTGGCAGCCTCGGTCAAGGCACCTTCCGGGCAAAGCACACCGCACCACCAGCGCCCCGCCACCACCATGCTGAGCAGCACGAAGGGCCACCAGATGCCCCAGAAGACGAATTCGGCGAACACCGTCAGGTGATTGAAGATGCGCGACTGGGCATCCGGCAACGGTAGCAGCGGCGGTACCAATAACAGCACGGCATAGAACCCGACCACCAGCCACTGAGCCACGATGATGGCGCGGCGACGCCGCCGGAGGACCTGACCGAGAGCCGCCCAGCGCGCGGCTGGCGGCGTCACGACGACGTCGCCTCGGCCTCGGTGAGTCTGGGCCGCGCGCTTGCCCCTCTGGCCAGGAGCCAGACGATCAGCGCAACGTACAGCGCGAAGGCAATAACGACGGTCAGGCACGGCCAGGCGCGATACCCGGCGAAGCTTGCCAGTAGCCCGCCGACACCGATGCCATCATCGAGCCAGGCGCTGGTATCCCACAGCGGATCCGGACCGGTCGGCAGCAGGCCGAGGGTAATCAGGCGCTCGACCGCGGACACCCACAATGACGACGCCAGACACAGCAGCATCACCTCGGTGAGGCGGAAAAATCCTCGCCAGGTACCGAAGCGAGCCCCACATTGCAGCAGCGCGAAGCTGACGAGCCCGGCCAGCAGCCCCGCGCCGGCATACAGCATGAAGGTAGCAAGGGTCCCCTGCTGCGAGGCGGCTGTCCCGACGCCATACAGAAACACCAGCGTCTCGGCCCCCTCCCGAGCCACGGCAATACCGACCAGAACCGCGACCCCCCAGCACTCCGATCGAGACATGCGCTGACTCAGGCCATCGTGCAACCTGGCTGTCATGGCGCCACCGCTACCGCGCATCCACATCACCATGTGCACGATCAGCGCCGCCGCCACCAGCGCCATGACGGCCTGAAACAGCGTCTGGGCGTTGCCCTGAAACCAGTGGCCGACCCCCATCATGCCAAGCCCCAGCAGGCCAGCCACGCCGACCCCACCGAGCACACCGAGCCATAGCCAGCCGAGGGCGTCGCGGCGCTGGCTGCGTACCAGCCAGGCGTAGACGATGCCGACGACCAGAACGGCCTCGACACTTTCCCGCCAGACGATGAAGAACGCCTGCTCATTCATGGCCCGCGCCTCCTTCGGTAAGGCCTTGCTCAGCCTCTTCGACGGCGTCCTCGCCGCGTGGGCCGCCGCTGGCCTGTGTCGGGTCCAGAGCGATGATCACGCCCTGGGCCTCGGGCAGGTGGAACTCATCGAAGATATCGTAGCGTCCTGGGGCCAACGGGTGGACGACCACGAACGAACTGACCCCGGGACCCATTACCTTTTCCTGGCGCAGGCGGCGACTCTCGAATTCCACCGGCGTCGCACCCTCGTTATGAAGCACGATTTTAAACCTTTCGCCTGCGCGCACTCGCAGCTCAGGAGGCACGAGCCGGCCATCACGCAGGGTCAAGGTATAGGACGGCAAGTCGCCAGCCGCCGCCTGAGGGACGACAGCAAACAGGCTCATCAGCGATAGCGCCGCCAACGGCAGCAGATGCCGCCCGGCAAGGCCAGGACGGTCAGCGGTACGACAGAGCAGCAACATCTCGGTCTCCCGGGCGTTGATGGATGGGATTCTCGGCGTGCCGGCCCCGCACCGGGTGGGACCCCACTGCCATGCGTCTACGGGGGCCTCAGTAACCACCCTTCTTGCCAACACCGGCATAGACGAAGTCGTACTCGACGCTAAACGGCTCGTACCAGGGAGCGACCCCGGTTTCCTTGTCGATGTGGCGCATCAACTGGGGCGCCTGAAGGCGATAACTGAGGTGATAGCGGCCCATGCCCTGGAGCGCGACATTGGCCCCGTAGTGGGTCCCGTCGCTGGCAATCATGGGCATCAGGCGGCCCTCGATGGGCTCAGAGCCGTCGTCTTTCTCGAGGCGATAATCGATGGTCAAGAATGGCACCCAGGCACCGGGGGAAAAGCCGTTGGGGTTATCCTCCAAGGCGTGGATATCCGCCTCGAGATGAATGTCGGCATCAATCGCCGCCACCATCGACGCGGGCTCCATGGTGACCGGTTGGAGATACACCGCCGCGATCTCCATGCCGTGCTCAAGCACTGGCTCGCCGATCGGATACTCCAGTGCAAAGGCAGACGACGTCATCAACGCAAGCGGCACACAGGCCCAGGTCAGTCGGTTCACGGGGGGTTCCTTACGAGGTACGGCGCCGGCGTTCGAGGCAAGCCGCTGGCCGGCACCGACGAGCAATCAAGACAAGAACAGTAGTCGCTATGAGAAGCATTCACTGTTGATTGGACGCAGATATGGCTTTCAACGAGCCATCCCTTGCGATGGCTGTCACTATAAGGACCCGGGCTCTGTCGGCCCCTGACCTACGTCAAGCCCATGCCCGGCCCTCACCATTAAACCGCCACTATATGAACCGCCACCATTGCACCGTCACCATTGCACCGTCACCACGGCTGGCCACCCGTCACTCGACGCCCACGCCCCACCCAAGGACAGAAGGCCTGCATGACCACCTCAAACCACCCCCCTTTGAGCAAGACGCGTACCAGTTTCTATCGTCGTCTCTACGTCGCGCATCTCGTCGCCGAAGGCATCGCCAGCGTGCCAGCGATCACCGCCGCCACCGGCATGCCACGACGCACCGCCCAGGACACCCTGGCGGCACTCGAGGAGCTGGATATTCGTTGCCGATTCCACGCCGAACCCGGCCAACGACACAATATCGGCCACTATCGAATCGATGACTGGGGGCCGATCGACCCTCACTGGGTGGCACTGCATCACGACATGCTGCGCCAGGCACTGGGCTATCCAAGGCTCGATCCTGAGTTCGACGGCTAAGGCGCTGGACCTAGGCCGACCACCCGATGGCCAGGCCTGCTCGCCCACAGGCACAGACACAGACAAAGCGAGCACACGTTGCAAGTGCGGTGAAGCAGTACCACCACCGCCCGGCCGAGCGACGAAGGCGAGCTCAAGGCGCCAAACAGCCATGGCCGAAGCGTTCGCGCAGGGAAGCGCTATCGCCGCTGTCGCCTTCGTCACCGAGCACCTCCGGCCACAGCGCCTGCGGGGTTTCCACAATATCGTCCAGCGCGACCCAGATGCGCCTGGCGCAGCTGCGGCAGCGCCACGCCTGGCCTGGGCCCTGGTAATCCGCTTCCACCACCAACGCCCCGAGGCCAAAGGCCACCTGGACGTCGTCCTCGCACCACCACAGACAGCCGAGCCGGCCATCCGCGCCCAGCGGCGTACCGACCGCCAGCAGCTCAACGCTTTCGCAGTCACATCCACCCTGCCAATAGGGGCCGTTGCTCATGTCACGCTTCCTGTCATTGTCACGGCGACTGGCCACCCGCGAAGGCGACGATCGGTCCGACTCGCCAGCGGGCTCGCTCTCGATGGCTCAGTGTGACATGCCTCCACCTCGGGGGTCGCGCCCTCGGCGGTGGCGGCTGTCACCGGGAGGTGGGAGGCGGGAGGCGGGAGGTGGGAGGCGGCCATCAGGCTTCGGCTTTTTGATCGTGGCCCCATGGCACTGTGCCCAGCCGAACACGTATGATCGACGCTCTCCCCAGTCGGTGCTCCCATGCAACCTCTGCTCGAACAACGTGCCTTGAAGATCTCTATCGTCGCCACCCTGATCGTCGCCGGACTCGGGGTCGGCTTCGGCCTGGTGACAGGATCCCAGTCGATTCTGTTCGATGGCATGTTCTCGACCATCGATGCCGCCATGTCGGGACTGGCCCTGATCGTATCGCGACTGGCCGAGCGTGAAGCGACGCGTCGCTTCCAGCACGGCTTCTGGCACTTCGAGCCCATGGTGGCAGCGCTGAACGGGGCCATCCTGCTGCTGCTGTGTGTTTACGCCTTCCTCAATGCCGTACGCGGCCTGATGGCCGGTGGTCACGCGCTGGACTTTGGCCCGGCAACCCTCTACGCCCTGTTGGTGACGCTGCTGTGCGCCACCATGGCGGTCTATCTGAGTCGCATCAATCGCCACGCCGACTCCGAGTTTCTGCGCATCGATCAGAAGAACTGGTTGATGGCTGCCCTCATCACCGCCGCCCTGCTAGGCGCCTTCGCCATCGCCCTGGGGCTCGAGGGAACCGCCCTGGCCCACTGGACGCCATACGTCGATTCGGCGCTATTGGCCATACTGACCCTCGGCTTCCTGCCGATACCGATCGGCATCATTCGCCGGGCCATGAAGGAGGTGTTCTTGATCGCCCCCAGCGCCATCGACCGCGAGGTCCGTGCGGTGATGGATGGCCTGCTCACCCGCGATGGTATCGAACGCTACTACAGCCACGTCGCCAAGAGTGGGCGCGGGACCTTCATCGAGATTCATATCGTCACCTCGCCGGATTTCGCCACCGGCCGGGGCATGATCGAACTCGACGAGATTCGTGAGGAAATCGCATCCGGCCTGAGTGTGCCGCCTCAGCGACGTTGGTTTACCGTGGCGTTCACCGCCGAGGAGCGCTGGGCCTAGGGTCCCAGGCCCGGGAAAGGAGCCATGTGGTCGATATCACCCCCTTGAGGCGTCCGTGGTGAGCTGGCTGTAGACCACCTGAGACACGGCGCTGCCGTTGACCCACTCACCGTCGCGCAGCAGGCCTTCGCTGACGAAGCCCAAGCGCTCGGGGATGGCCCGGCTCGCCCAATTGTGCTCGGCACAACGGATCTCCAGCCGATGCATCGCCAGGTCGTCGAACGCGAAGGCCACCAGGCGACGGACACAAGCGATCATCGTGCCCCGCCCGGTATGCGCGTGATGCAGCCAATAGCCGACGGATGCCCAACGGTGGGCCGAGACGATACGGTTCAAGGCACATACACCAATCACTTCGGCGTCGGCCACAACGGCGAAATGCCAGGCAACACCGAGGCGCTGCTCGGCCGTGACCGCCGTGACGAAGGCTGCGGAGTCGGCCAGCGAACGCGTGCCATCGACCCAGGGCAACCAGCGTCGAAGGGACTCCCGGCTGCTGTCCACCGCGTGCCAGAGACCGGACACGTGAACAGTTGCCAGGGTCTCCATATGCAGGGTCTGCGCAATAGGAAGATTCACCCGCCACTCCTGTATCAACACCCGATGGATGGCGTCAGACGGCGTGTGGTGTGGCGTGCCGCTTCGACCGTCGCAACGGCGCCGCGATGATCGCTCAAGGCTCGCCAGCAGCGCCCGAACCAACGGTCTCCGATCGCTCTCTACACGCCCACACCTGTGCCCGTGCCCGTGCCTACACCCATGCCCATGCCCATGCCCATGCCCATGCCCATGCCACAGCGGCGTAGCAGCTATCGCCAAGGTTGCCCCGCTAGTCGGCGACCTTCCAGCGATCACGCCCCTCGCGTTTGGCCTCGTACAAGGCCGCATCCGCTCGCCGTAGCGTGGTTTCGTAGCTCTCCTGATCACGATGTTCCGTGGCACCGATGCTCACCGTCAAGGCCAGCGTCTGGCCACCCTTGGTGAACTCCAGTTCCAGTAGACGCTCACGCAGGCGGTCGAACAGCGGTGTCGCCGCCCCGATGGGCGCGCCGGGCAATGCGATCAAAAACTCCTCGCCTCCCCAGCGCCCTAGCAGGTCGCCGAGCCGCAGCGTCTGGCCCAACCCATTGGCGACGGCCACCAGTGCCTGATCGCCGACCTCATGCCCCATCGTATCGTTGAAGCGCTTGAAGTGATCAATATCCAGCATCGCCAGGGTAAAGGGACGCTGGTGGCGAATGGCAGCCGCCACCAGCCGCCGCAATTCGTCGTGCAGGCCGCGGCGGTTGGCGATCTGGGTCAGGGGGTCGCGCGTCGCCTCGCTGCTCAACGTCTGATTACGTTCCAGCAGCAGTTCCTGATAGCCATCGGCGATACGCGACAACTTGATCTGACGCCGCAGCTGCCGTTCGAGGCGACGCTGTGACGTGCCCAGGTCCTCTCTCACACCGCGCTGGAAGCCATCGGCGATCGATGCCAGCCGCTTGAGGCGCTCGTTCTGCTCGAGATGGCAGTGGTACAAGTCGTCCAGCGGCCCACGCAGGGCGTTGTCATGGTGCTCATCGCTGGCCAGTAACGCCTCGATGCGGTCCAGCAGAGCGCGTTCGCGTTCGGTCATGCCGTGATACCGCCTCCTGGCACGATATGAAAGGGAAAGCTGCAGTCTTCCTTGAACTCCTCGGCGAGCTCGGCAATGCGCTCGTTGCGCGCGTCATAGCGCCAATTGACGACGCATTCGCGCCCATCCAGATGCGCCTCTTCCAACAGGTCGAACACATCCATCACCGCCTTGACCGAGCTGGTATTGAGATAGACCAGTTCCAGCTCCACGGTCAATGGCGCCGAGGCGTCGGAGAGATACGCCTCGAGCCAGGCAATCACTCGCGAGTACAGCTCGTGGGTGTTCTCGGGATACGAATCGCCACGCATTTCCAGCAGACCAGACTGCCAGTCGGTACGAATATGGGGAGTGGATTGACTCCCTTCAATGGAGAGATCATCGATCATGAGGTTGTACATCCGATTAGATAGTAGCGGTAAGGCATAAGAAACTCTGCCCCGGCGAGAGGGGCTCCAGTTTCGCCTTGAGCGGACGCCGAGACCTGCGCGACATGTCGATCAGCCCGAGTCCTGCACCGTCAGAGGGGTGTTCACGCGGCTTTCTCAGCTGCTGCTTGTAGGCCCGCTTGAGCTCGCCGGCATCCATCCCGGCGAGGCCTTCCACCCTCTCCAGCACTGAGCGCCCATCGTCGGTCTCGACCAGATTCCCCGCCGACACCAGATAGTGGCCTTCCTCGTCCCGCGCCACCGCCACCGTCGCCGTCGCCTGCTCTTCGCTATAGCCCTTGGCGGCCGCGTATCGGCTGATGTTCTGGGTCAACTCGATGTAGGTCGAAAAGACATCCATGGTCGCCGACTGGGTGGCCGCCTGACTATTGAGGTAGTTGCGGATCGCCTGGCCGATCTCCTCGATCAGGCTATGGGAGATGGGCCCGTTGAAGCTCAGCATGATCTTTTGCTGCAAGTACTGCTCACGCAAGGTCAGGAGGTCCATGACGTATCCTCTTGGAGGCCTGAATGGGAATGCACGCCGTCATCGTCAGCGCGAACCTGGTGCGGGCCATCGGGACGAAAGCACAACAGCGTAATATCGTCTCGCTGAGGCTTGCCGCCCTGATAGGCCATAAGCTCCGCCGCAAAGGCGTCGACCTGAGCATCGGGGGCAAGGGCAGCGTGACGCTTGAGCATCGCCTCGAAGGAGCGCTCGCCGAAACCGTAGCCCGTGACGCCACCGGCCTGATCCAGGAACCCATCGCTGCTCAAGGTGTAGGTCCAGCCATCACGCAGACTCAGATGCTGGTTGACGTATGCCTCGGGGCGCTTGAAGGCCAACGCTCGCCGGCCGCCCGGGAGTCGTTCGAGTGTCTCGCCATCGGTGGCGTAGAGGGCGAGCTTGGCGCCGGCATAGACCAGCGCATCGGCGCCATGCTCGACCCAGACGAGGCCGGCATCCATGTGTGGCGTAATGGCACTGGACGCCCCTTCATGGAGCAGCACCCGGCGCACTCGGCGATCGATCTCATTGAGGACCCCGGCAGGGTCATCGCTACCCACGCGATTGACCGCATTGTCGAAGATCGCCCGCGCCAACATGGTCATCAGGGCACCGGGAATGCCGTGCCCGGCGCAATCGATCACGCCCAGCAGATAGCCGCGTTCGTCACCCCGAAAGAGGAAGATATCGCCACCGACCTGATCCCGGGGCAACCACAATACGCCATAGTGCAGACGCGGCTGTGCCTTGAGTTCGGCCTCCGGCAGAATGGCGCGTTGCAGTACGCTTGCGTAGGTCAGCGAATCCTCGATCTGGCGCCGAGCCCGTTGCATCTCGGTATTGCTGGCCTCCAGCGCCGCGGTACGCTCAAGGATACGCGACTCCAGCTCCTCGGTATGGGTGCGGACTCGACGAGCCATATAGGCAAAATTGCGGGACAGTTCACCGATCTCGTCACGCCGCGACGTCGCCAGCGGTGCATCGAACTTGCCCCGCGACAGCTCCCGGGCGGAGCGACTGAGCTGGGTCAACGGCCGCACGATCCAGCGATTCAGCGTGAAGCTGACCGCGACCAACAGCACCAGAAGACCAATCAACAGGGCCGCCGCCAGCAGCCACAGATCCTGGGAATGAAACAGCACCGCCGAGCGATGATCCAGGGTGGACACCAGCCACCAGTGGATCTGAGGCAGGTAGCCGACGGTCACCTGGCGCGACTCTCCCTCCCACTCGAGGAGCCGGGTCTGGACGACGCCCGGTCGGTTTTTCGCGCTCGCCATCATCGTCGCGAAGGCCTCGCGATCTTCACCGGGCCGGGCCAGCGCCGCCAGCCGCGTGGCCGCCATCGCCGCGGGATCGTCGAGGTCGGCACTGCGCATTTCGCCGTCGCGTGCCGTCCCCAGCAACTCACCGCTCGGGCCCACCACATAGGACACCATTTCGCTATCCGTCGACGCCACGGCGTCACGCAGCAGCGCGTCGAAATTCAACCCCGCGCCCAGCATGCCCAGCACGCGGCCCTGATCTTCGACACGAACGCTGACCCACACCCGGGTGAGACCCAATACCTGACTCTTGGCGGCCCTGACACTGTAGGGCCGCTCACTGGCGATGTTGCGGTAGTACCAGGCATCCTGGGGAGCGTCCGGTGACAGCTGATGGCGTGGTTCCCGGCGCGATGCCGCCTGGCCGTCGTCGTAGAACATCTCTTGGCTATCGTCGCGCACGACGTAATAATCGTCGCCATCGAACTGACGACGAAAGCCCTCGGCTTCCTCGAAGAAGCGCTCACGGTTGTCCGCGCCTTGCGGGGCGAGAAACCACCGGCGTGTCGCCTCCAGGTCGGCGAAGCGCTGCACCAGGGCGAGCTCGCGCGAGATCGGCGCCGACACTCGCTGCATGTGCAGCAACGCATGCTGCTCGGCATAGCCCTCGACGAAATGGGCCCGCAGACTGTCGATCGCCTTGCTACCGATAAACAGTGCCGGAATCAATGCCAGCAGAAAGGCCATGACGGGGATGATCAGAGACTTGCCACGCAAGCCCCACAGGCGGCTCATAGACGACTTCCGATGTTTGGCTTAGCAATCCCATGACGCATGTGAGATCCACCACATGCCGAATCTGGCACAAGAATGACACGAAAGTGCCGCAGCGGCTAACCCCTTTGAGGGCTTTCGTCCCCCGCATCGCCAACGCCGAGGCAACCCAAGACCAACGCTTCCTGACGCCCGATTCCACGACTCCGCCGTGGCGACGACCGCGTCACACAGCCGTCCAGTCGACGGCCAGACACGGGACAAAAAAAATGCGGCGGGCAAGGCCCGCCGCCAATCCACTGATCAGTCACCTGATCGAGAGAGAGCTCGGTTAGATCTCGAAGCCCAGACCAAAGTCCCCCGCCTCGAGGGCCATGAGCGGTCCGGCACCCGCCTGGATCATCGCGGCATGGGCACGGGTACGCGGCAACAGACGCTCGAAGTAGAAACGCGCCGTGTGGATCTTGGCGTCGTAGAATGCCGCCTCGCTGGTGCCGCCATCCAGCGCCTCCTGGGCCGTCTTGACGGCCCTGGCAAACAGATAGGCCAGCGTCACATAGCCCGCATACATCAGGTAATCGACGCTTGCCGCGCCGACTTCCTCACGATCCTGCATCGCCTTCATGCCCACGCCCATGGTCAGCTCGCCCCACTCGGCATTGAGCTTGGCCAGAGGCTCGACAAAGGCCTTGAGTCCGGCGTTGTTGGCCTCGGCCTGGCAAAACTTGTGAATTTCCTTGGTGAATAGCTTCAGGCTCTCGCCCTGGCTCATCAGCACCTTACGCCCCAGCAGGTCGAGGGCCTGAATGCCGGTGGTCCCCTCGTAAAGGCGTGTGATGCGGGCATCCCGAAGCATCTGCTCCATGCCCCATTCCTGGATGAACCCATGGCCCCCGAAGACCTGAATGCCCTCGTTGGTAGCCTCGAAGCCGGTCTCGGTGAGGAAGGCCTTGACGATGGGGGTCAGAAGCCCCAGCAACGCATCGGCGCGCTCGAGTTCCGGGCCCGGCTGGGCCCCTTCCACCACGTCGACCATCTGGGCGGTGTACAGCACCAGCATCCGGCCACCCTCGGCGAAGGCCTTCTGGGTCAACAGCATACGCCGCACGTCCGGGTGCACGATGATCGGATCGGCGGCCTTGTCGGGCGCCTTGGGGCCGGACAGCGCCCGCATCTGCAGGCGATCACGGGCATAGGCCAGGGCATTCTGGAAGCTGGCCTCGGCGAGCCCCAGGCCCTGAATGCCAACCCCGATACGGGCCGAGTTCATCATCGTGAACATGCACGCCAGCCCCTTGTTGGGCGCCCCCACCAGGAAGCCCGTGGCGCCATCGAAGTTCATGACGCAGGTGGCATTGCCATGGATGCCCATCTTGTGTTCCAGCGACCCACAGACCACGCCATTGCGATCGCCCGGGTTACCCTCGGCGTCCGGCAGGTGCTTGGGCACCACGAACAGCGAGATGCCCTTGGACCCCTCGGGGGCATCCGGGAGTTTCGCCAGCACCAGATGAACGATGTTCTCGGCCAGGTCGTGTTCCCCCGCCGAGATGAAAATCTTGGTGCCGGTGACCGAGTAGGACCCGTCGTGATTAGGCTCGGCGCGGGTCTTGATCAGGCCCAGATCGGTGCCGCAATGCGGTTCGGTCAGGCACATGGTGCCGGTCCAGACACCCTCGACCAGCTTGGTCAGGTACGCCGCTTGCTGCTCCGGCGTCCCATGGTGGCGCAGGGCCTCGACCGCCCCGTGGGAGAGCCCCGGATACATGCCCCAGGCCAGGTTGGTGGAGCAGATCATCTCGGAGAGCACCATGGCCAGAGAGTGCGGCAGGCCCTGCCCGCCGTGCTGCGCTTCTGCCGCCAGGCTCGGCCAGCCGCCCTCCACGTACTGCCGGTAAGCCTCCCGAAATCCCTTGGGCGCCTTGACGTCGCCGCCTTCGAGGCGACAGCCCTCACGATCCCCGCTCTGGTTGATCGGCAGCAGCACCTCGCGAGCGAACCGTCCGCCCTCCTCCAGGATGGCCGCGATGACGTCGGGAGACGCATCCTCGGCACACGGCAGGTCAGCATAGTGCGCCGGGTAGTCGAGCAATTCATCCATCACGAAGCGCAGATCGCGCAGGGGGGCCTGGTAGTCGGGCATGGTGCACTCCTGGATTCTGGGGCCATCGGTCGAGGGCTGGGCGAGCCGGTGTCGCTTTCGCGCCCGCTTTCAAACAATCGTTTGAAATTAGCCTCCTCGGGAGTGTCGAGTCAAGCGTTCGTTTTAATTTATCGACCGACATCGACCATGGTCGAGTGCGGCGGCCCCGCATGGCGTTGCCCCAAGAAGAGACGCCGCGCCAAGAAGAGACGCCGCCCCAAGAAGAGACGCAGCCCCAAGGAGACGCCGCCCCACGAAGAGACGCCGCCCCAAGAAGAGACGCCGTCCCAAGAAGAGACGCCGCCCCAAGAAGAGACGCCGCCCCACGAAGAGACGCCGCCCCAAGAAGAGACGCCGCCCCACGAAGAGACGCCGCCCCACGAAGAGACGCCGCCCCAGGAAGGCGCCTGACCCGATGCCTTCGCCGACCGACGCCGAGCCCGCCCTTCCCGACCGACGCCGGCACACGTAACGCGGGGTTACTGCATGCGGATCCCGCCGTCCAGACGAATGACTTCGCCGTTGAGCATGGTATTGCCGATGATCTGTTCGGCCAGGCGAGCGAACTCGTCGGGCTTGCCGAGGCGCTTTGGAAAGGGCACCGCCTGGGACAGCGCTTCGACGGCCTTGTCGGGGATGCCGCTCATCATCGGCGTCTCGAACACGCCAGGGGCGATCGCCATGACCCGCACACCGTGACGCGACAGCTCCCTGGCGGCGGGCAGGCTCATCCCTACCACACCCGCCTTGGAGGCACTGTAGGCGCACTGGCCGACCTGGCCATCGAAAGCCGCCACCGAGGCGGTATTGATGATGACGCCGCGCTCTCCATCCGGCCCCGGCGCGTTCTTGGCCATGGCAGCCGCGGCCAGGCGCAGTACGTTGAAGGTGCCGACCAGGTTGATCTGGACGGTCCGGGCATAGGCCTCGAGATCGGCGGGATTTCCCTCGCGATCGAGCACTTTGCCCACGCTGACCACCCCGGCGCAATGAATGACGCCGGCCAGCCCACGCTCGCCGCCATGCGCCACGGCGGCGTCGATGACGGCGGCCATCTGGTCGGCCGAGGTCACGTCCCCGCGCACGGCCAGGGCGGCCTCGCCCAGCGTCTGGGCATGACGATCCACCGCCTCGCTGAGATCACACAGCACCACCCGGGCTCCGGCGGCGACCAGGCGCTCGGCGCTGGCGGCTCCCAGACCGGAAGCGGCACCGGTGATCAGAAAGGTGTTGTCCTCGAGTTCCATCGGTTGTCTCCACAGCAACAGGGCCCCGGGCGGTGCGTACCGCCTCGGGGCAACGGCGAGGCAAGCCTCGCCCATGAATCAGGCCTTCTCGGCGGCGTCTGCGCGCAGCTTGAAACGCTGGATCTTGCCACTCGGCGTCTTTGGCAGCGCGTCGACGAACTCGATGATCCGCGGGAAGGCATGAGTAGACAGGCGCTCACGCACCCGTTGACGAATCTCATCGGCCAGCGCATCGCTGGCCTCGTAGCCGTCGCGCAGGACGACGTAGGACTTGATGATCTCACCGCGAATCTCATCCGGCTGGCCCACCGCCGCCGACTCCGCCACGGCGGGATGGGTCATCACCGAGTTCTCGACGTCGGTGGGACCGACCCGGTAGCCGGCGGTGGTGATGATGTCGTCATCGCGACCGGCAAACTGGAAGGTGCCGTCGTCGTTGCGGATCACCACATCCCCGGTCAAGTAGTAGCCATCGACGAACGGATCCTTCTCCTTCCAGGTGTAGCCGGGGAAGAAGAACGCCGGGGACTTGGCGATATCCACCGCCAGCACGCCCGGCTCGCCGGGAGGCAGTTCGTTGTACTCCGCATCCAGAATCGCCAGCCGGTGGCCCGGCATCGGCACACCCATGCCGCCCACGTGCTTGGGGTGGTTGAGGGCATGATGATTGTTGCAGGTCATGCCGGTCTCGGTCTGTCCATAGTGGTCCATGACCGGACAGCCGAGAGACGCCTCAACCCAGCCAACGACTTCGGTGTTGAGAGGCTCACCGGCGGAACTGGCCGCGCGCAGCGACAACCTCTGGTGAGCATCGTCGAACAGCCCCGAGGCCTTCATCAGTCGATAGGCCGTGGGTGCCGCGGCAAAATTGGTGATGGTGTGCCGCTGCATGAAGGCCAAGGCGCCTTCGGCGCTGAAACCGGCCTCGCAGAAGTGTGTCGTCGCCCCCAGCAACAGAGGTCCGGCGATGGCGTAGTAGAGGCCATAAGCCCAACCCGGATCCGCCATGTTCCAGAAACGATCGTCGCGACGCAGATCCACCGCCAACTCCATGTAAGTGGCGAAGGCGACCATCGCGGACAGCGGCACCGCCACCCCCTTGGGCTTGCCCACGGTGCCGGAAGTGAACATCTGCAAGAACGGGGCATCGCCGGACAAGCGGGGCGAAGGTGTCGTCATCGGCGCGCTGGCGAGCGCCTGCTGCCAGTCGAGATCGGCGCCATGCTCGGCGTCCGGTCCGCCCACGGCCAGCACCTCGGGGCAGCTGTCGAGGCCATCGAACTTGGCGCGATTGTCGCCATCGGTGATCACCAGACGGGTCGCCGCGCGCCCCAGGCGATAATCCACCGCGTCCGGGCCGAACGCGGTGAACAACGGCTGATAGACAGCCCCCAGACGCCAAGCGGCGAGCACGGCCACGAGAAGTTCAGGAGAGCGCGGCAGCATGCAGGCAATGCGGTCGCCTTCGCCGAGCCCACGCGCCGCCATCCAGGCGGCGAGACGCGCACTGCGCTCATCGAGTTCGGCATAGCTTAGCCGGTTGACCTCGCCGTCGACGCCCTCGTGCACCAGCGCCAACACCTCGCCGCGCCCTTCCCGGACATGACGACCGCAGCAGGCCTCGTAGGCATTGAACTTGCCGTCACGATGATCGTCGAGACGATCGATCACGTCCTGAACGCTGTAGCGGGCGAAAAAATCGGCGTACTCGGATGGCGTGGCGTGGTTGCTCATGATCTGGCCTCGTGCATTGTGCTTGTTGGGAGGACCCAAGGACCTTGGCAGGCGCGTCGACGCAATGCTCAGCGCGGAATCGGGGTTTGATCACCCTTCTACGTTATTCCGTTTACGTAAGCGTCAACCTACCAAGCGCTCGGTAAGAAGCTAGTGGGTTAGGTCTTCCCAGGCAACCCCGAACCACGCTAGACCATGGTCTAGCATCCCCCGCCGAGAACCGCCACACGCCGTCCCTCGTCGCGGGATGAAGCAAGGAGCAAGGAGGAAAGCCGATCGGGCGAAGGCGCCAGGACACCGAGCCAAGCGGGCCTAGCCGGCTACCGACACGGCCGCTGCCGGTGCCCTTGACCCACGCGAAAGCGGTGAGAGTGAGCGACGCCCATTCGTCCCCGCGGGTACTCAGCTCTCCCGATGGGTAATCATTGCCACCAGTTCATCGGCCAGGTGCTGTGGCGTCAACGGTCCCTCGGGGTCGTACCACCGCACGGTCCAGTTGAGCGATCCGAGCACGAAGCGCGACACCAGCGCCAGGTCGCCCTTGACCAGGCCGACGCCGTGAGCCTCCTCGATCACCTCCTTCCACAGCGCCTCATAGGCATCACGCAGGTGGATCAGGTGGTCCCGGGCGGCGCTATCCAGGCGACGCCATTCGTAGAGCGCCACCACATGGGCATTACGGTCGGTCAGCAGGGTTTCCAGATGCGCCCGGGCGATCGCATGCAGACGCGACAGGGGGTCATCCTCGCACTGCCTGAGCGCCTGACGGGCCAGGGTCAAGGCATTCTGCGTCCCCTCTTCAATGACCGCCGCGAGGATTTCCTGCTTGTCGCGGAAGTGGTGAAACAGGCTGCCCGACTTGATGCCCATTTCCTGAGCCAGCATGCGCACCGTGGTGCGATCGAAGCCCTCCTGGACGAACAACTGAGCGGCCAGACGAGTGAGTTCCTTGCGACGCGGCGAGTCATTCATTACATTCATCGGTAGTCACACTAGCGCTTGCTTGGTTGCCTTGAGAAAAGCACAGCCGGGCGCGGGGGTCAACGCAAGGCAAGACCCAGGAAGCGGCAGCGAAAGCGCATGGAGCACGGTGAAGCGAGCCCAGGCGTCGGTCCCGTGGGCCCCCGCCGTGCCGCAGCGCAGCGCCCGGTACCCTCGCGCCCTCGCTGTTGAATTCAGCAGCGAATCCGCCAGCGAACATGGCGCGAGCCCAGCGAGGAAGCACGATTCCATCGCCTGATCCACACTTGGGTTCATCGGCGCCATGAACCATGACACCAGGCGCAACAGCAGGCGCGACGATGGCCGGCATCGCCACGAGCGCCAGGCCGCGTCGCACACGACCATCGACACCCGATCCGTCGGTGCACCGCCACGCCACACGCCATCATCCCGAGGCGCCCGCGCTGCCCAGGTCCACAGCACCGGCACCGCCGCGCCCGCCCTCAATGTCGGAGAGCACACCATGAGCCAGTCCCACGATATCGTCTTTCTCGCCGCCGCCCGCACCCCCATGGGGGGCATGCTCGGCGCATTGTCCAGCCTGACCGCTCCGGAGCTCGCCGCCGCCGCGATCCGTGCCGCCATCGAGCGCGCCGCCATCGCCCCGGATGCCATCGACGAGGGCATCATGGGCTGTGTACTGCCGGCGGGTGTCAAGCAAGGCCCCGCCCGTCAGGCCATGCGCCAGGCCGGCATTCCCGACGCCATCGGCGCTACCACCGTCAACAAGCTGTGCGGCTCGGGAATGAAGGCCACCATGCTGGCCCACGACCTGATCCGCGCCGGCAGCGCCGAGGTCATGCTCGCCGGTGGCATGGAATCCATGTCCAATGCCCCCCACATCCTGACCAAGGCCCGCAGCGGGTACCGCCTGGGCCACGGCGAGATCAAGGACCACATGTTCCTCGACGGCCTCGAGGACGCCGAGACCGGCAAGCTGATGGGTGGCTTCGCCCAGAGCGTGGCCGACGATCGCGGCTACAGTCGCGAGCGCATGGATGACTTCGCTATCGCCTCTCTCGAACGTGCCATGACCGCGACCGAGGCCGGATACCTCCAGGCCGAGATGGCGCCGGTCACCGTCACCACTCGACAGGGCGAGACCCTCGTCGAGCACGACGAGCAGCCCTTTCAGGCCAAACTCGACAAGATTCGCGGCCTGCGTCCGGCCTTTTCCCGCGATGGCACCATCACCGCGGCCAATGCCAGCTCCATCTCCGACGGTGGCTCGGCGCTGATTCTGGCCTCCCGGTCCGCCGCCGAGCGCCTCGGCGCCAAGCCGCTGGCGCGCATGGTCGGCCACAGCACCCACTCCCGCCATCCCAGCGAATTCACCATCGCCCCGGTCGGCGCCATCGAGAAGCTGCTCGCCAAGCTCGGCTGGACGGTGTCCGACGTGGACCTGTTCGAGGTCAACGAGGCCTTCGCGGTGGTCACGCTGATGGCCATGGACGACCTCGGGCTGCCCCACGACAAGGTCAACGTCTTCGGCGGTGCCTGTGCCCAGGGCCACCCCATCGGCTCCACCGGCTCACGCATCATCGCCACCCTGATTCATGCCCTGCGCACGACGGGCGGCAAGCGTGGTATCGCCAGCCTGTGCATCGGCGGCGGCGAAGCGACCGCGGTGGCGGTGGAGTTGATCGACTGATCAGGCGCGCACTGTGATCGTCGGCGCTCATCGGCAAGGTCACTCGCCCTGGCCCTGTGGCCAGGTTCGTGGCGCCCACAGGGCCAGGCTGACTCGGTGCCTGCCCGCCGGCTCGTGATACGTTGGAACCTGACTCATGCCGGCAGGCGTCCTCACGCCTGCCCCAGGACCCAAGGAGCTCGGCGACGATGACCGATCGACACCGCCTATCCCGGCGACAGCTTGCCCTGCCTCTGATCGTCCTTGCTCAGTGGTGCGGCACCTCGCTGTGGTTCAGCATCAACGGCGTTGCCGCAAGCCTCCACCAGGACCTCGGCCTCGCCGAAGCGGCGCTTGGCCAACTGACCCTGGCCGTCCAGCTAGGCTTCATCGTCGGCACCCTGACCATCGCGACCACCGGGCTCGCCGACCGCTACCGCGCCAGCCGGCTATTCTTCGCGGCAAGCCTCATCGGCGCCGGCCTCAATCTCGCCTTCATCGAGTACGCCGATCACCCCGTGATGGCGCTCGTGCTGCGTTTCCTGACCGGTGTCAGCCTGGCCGGCATCTATCCCCTCGGCATGAAACTCGTCATCGGCTGGACCCCGAACAACACCGGGGCCGCCCTGGCCTGGCTGGTCGGCATGCTGACGCTGGGTACCGCCATGCCGCATCTACTGCGCGGGGCGACGCTGGGCCTGCCCTGGGCGTGGACCCTCGGCCTATCGTCGCTGCTCGCCGTTGCCGGAGGCTTCGCCGTCCGCGGGCTCGGCGATGGCCCCCACCTGCCCGCATCGTCGAAGCGCGTGCGCCTCGGCGAAGGCCTTGCGGCCTTCGGCCTCAAGCGCTTTCGTGGCATCGCCGGCGGCTACTTCGGTCACTGCTGGGAGCTCTACGCTTTCTGGTTGCTGGTGCCGTTTCTGGTGGCACGGGAGGTCACGCGCCTTCAGGCAGCACCGGCCTGGGTGCCGTGGCTGTCCTTTGCCGTCATCGCCGTTGGGGCGCTGGGCGCGATACTGGCGGGACGCCTGAGCCGGCGCTTCGGCAGCCGGCGCCTGGCCATCTGGGCCCTGGCGACCTCCGGCGGCCTGTGTCTGGTCTATCCGCTGCTCGGCGGATTGCCACCATGGCTGCTGTTGGCGCTGCTGCTGGTGTGGGGCTTCAGCGTGATCGCCGACTCCGCTCAGTTCTCGTCGCTGGCCGCCGACAGCGCCCCCCGTGAGCGCATTGGCGCAACGCTCGCGGTAATGAACGCCATCGGCTTCGCCTTGACCCTGCCCGGCATCTGGCTCGGCAGCGCTCTCTGGGCCGATGCCGGGCTCTCGGTGCTATGGCTGCTGCTCCCGGGGCCGGTGCTGGGCCTATGGGCCATGCGCGGCGTGACCGACACCGCCGCGTTCAGCGCATCGAGCTCGGCCACCCCCCGGTGATGGAGCCCCGACACAGGCGGCGCGCCAAGGCGCACAAGCACGCAGGGAGGCCCAATGGCCTCCCTGCGTGCTTGTGCTATTGCGACATCGCGCCAGAAACGACCGGCGCGAAGCTCATCGCCACGGGCAGCGCATCGCCCACGGCCTCGCCCCACTAACCGTAACGGCCGGTAATATAGTCTTCCGCCTTCTTGGTATGCGGGTTCGAGAACATGGTCTTGGTATCGTTGTATTCGATCACTTCGCCAAGGTGGAAGAATGCCGTGTAATCCGCCACCCGCGCGGCCTGCTGCATGTTGTGGGTCACCGTGATGATGGTGAACTGCTGCTTGAGCTTGTCCATCAGGTCTTCGATGGTCGCGGTCGAGATCGGGTCCAGCGCCGAGGTCGGTTCATCCATCAGAATGACATCCGGTTGTATCGCGATGGCCCTTGCGATGCACAGGCGCTGCTGCTGACCACCGGAGAGTGAGGTCCCCGGCTGGTGCAGCTTGTCCTTGACCTCTTCCCACAGCCCCGCGTCACGCAGGGCGCGCTCGACCAACTCGTCCTGGTCCGCCTTGCGACTGACCAGGTCATGCATCCTCGGCGCATAGACGATGTTGTCGTAGATCGACTTGGGAAAGGGATTGGGCTTCTGAAACACCATCCCGACCCGCCGGCGCAGCGCCACCTCATCCATCTTGGCCTCGTTGACATCGCGACCGTCCATCTCGACCAGCCCCTTGAGCCGGACACTTGGGATCAGATCGTTCATCCGATTCAGACAGCGCAGGAAGGTCGACTTGCCGCACCCCGACGGGCCGATCAACGCGGTGACGTTGTTCTCATACAGGTCCATGTCGATGGACTTCAGCGCGTGAAAGTCCCCGTACCACAGGTCCAGATCGCGCACGCGGATGCTGAGCTCGTGATTAGCATCGTCATTGCGCCTGACCGGCTGACCGGGCTGATCCTGCTTCATCACGCTCTCTCCACGCTGTGCAACTTTGATATTCATGGCAACGTATCCTGTCTGGGGGCGGGCTTACCAGCGCCGCTCGAATCTTTTGCGCAGCACCACGGCCGAGGCATTCAGGCTGATCAACACCGCCAGCAGCACCAGGATGCCGCCGGAGGTCTTCTCGATGAAGGCTCGATCGGGCTCGCCGGCCCAGGTGAAGATCTGCGCCGGAAGCACCGTGGCAGCATCGGAAATCGAGGTCGAAACGTCCGGGATAAAGGCCACCATGCCGATGATGATCAATGGGGCGGTTTCGCCCATGGCCTGGGCCAGACCGATGATCGAGCCGGTCATGATGCCGGGCATGGCGATCGGCAGAACGTGGTCCCGCACCATCTGCCAGCGCGAACAACCGACGCCAAAGGCGGCATGGCGAATGGAGTCCGGCACGCTTCGTAGCGCGGTGCGCGTCGAAATGATGATGACCGGCAGCGTCATCAAGGCCAGGGTCAGGCCCCCGACTATCGGCGTCGAACGCGGCACGCCGAAGAAATTGATGAAGATGGCGAGCCCGAGCAGGCCGAACAGGATCGAGGGGATCGCCGCCAGGTTGTTGATGTTGATCTCGATCAGCTGCGTAAAGCGGTTGTCCGGCGCGAACTCTTCCAGGTAGACCGCCGTCATCACCCCGATCGGAAAGGCCACCGCCAGGGTCACCATCAGCGTCAGGACCGTGCCCATCGCCGCCGAGGCGATACCGGCAAGCTCCGGCATCTTGGAATCGCCGCTGGTGAAGAAACGGGTATTGAAACGCAGCTCCGCCCTGCCCTCCTGCTCGAGCCGGTCGACGACGGCCTTCTGCCGATCGTTGAGCTTGGAGTGATGACCCTTCAAGTACTGATCGACCTGGCCATCGGCCAGGACCCACTCCATCGACGTGGCGCCGAGCAGGTCCGGGTTATCACGCATTCGGCCAGGAATCAGGCGCAGATAGCCGCGGCTGACCAACTGACGCACGTCTTCATTGACCGCGGCCAGGGGGAGTTGGCTAGCTTGCTCGGTGTAGCTGACCTCGACCTCGATCTGAGCCTGCTGAAAGGCCGGGGTGCCCTTGATCAACATGTCGGCAAAGAACAGCACCAAAAACAGCGCGGCAAGGCCAAGGGCGCCCATCGAGGTCCACTTGAGCCGCGCCGACTTGCGGTGGCGAGCGCGGAGCTGAGCGCTGATGTCATCGAAAGATTGTTTCATGGAGGTAGCTCCGGCTTACAGGTTGTTGACGCGATACTTCTCGCGGAAGCGACGAATCATCATCACCGACACCAGGTTCAGCGCCAGGGTCACCACGAACAGCACAAGGCCAAGGGCGAAGGCGGACAGGGTCTCGGCGCTGGCAAACTCCTGATCACCGGTCAGCGAGGCGACAATACGCACCGTAACGGTGGTCATGTCTTCCAGCGGGTTGGCCGTCAGGTTAGGACGCATGCCGGCGGCCATGACCACGATCATGGTCTCGCCAAGCGCTCGCGACACGGCCAGCAGCGAGGCAGAAATGATGCCCGGCATGGCCGCCGGCACGACGATGTCGCGAATCATTTCGCCCTTGGTCAGGCCCAGGGCCAACGACCCCTGGCGCATGCTGTCCGGCACCGAGTTGATGACGTCATCGGACAGCGAGGAGATGAACGGGATGATCATGATGCCCATGACAATGCCGGGAGCGAGGGCGTTGTTGAACGAGGCCTCGAAACCGAAGAACCCGGCAACGCTGACGATGATCGGTGCCACGGTGATGGCGGCGAAGAAGCCATACACCACGGTGGGGATGCCGGCCAGCACCTCGAGCACGGGCTTGGCCACGGTCCGCACCTTCGCCGGGGCGTACTCCGCCATGTAGATCGCCGCCAGCAAGCCGATGGGGATCGCCACCAGCATCGCGATGAAGGTGATCATGAAGGTGCCGGCAAACAGCGGCACCGAACCGAACTGGGCAGCACTTGTGCCCTCATCGGCACGACCGGCGGCGGCCAGAAAGCTGGCCCCGGGGTTCCAGGTGGTCCCGGTGATGAAGTCCCAGAAGCTCTGCATCTGGAAGAAACGCACCGCCTCGAAGACGATGGACAGCAGAATGCCCAGGGTCGTGAAGATGGAGATCATCGCGGCGCCGGCCAGGATGAAGCGGATCACCCGCTCGATGGCCTGACGGGCATGGAACTCGGGGCGGACCCGCGCCATGGCAAAGGCGAGTCCGGCACAGGCGACGACCAGGCTGCCTGCGAGCAGGTACAGCGGAGGAATCTCGGCCCCCAGCAGCAGCATGACAAAGGCACCCACGGCGCTTACCGCGAGGGCTGGTCCGGCGGTGGACATTACCGCGAACCAGGCGTACTGATCCGGCTGCGCGTACATGGACGTGCCCGAGGCGCGCACTCGCGCCGCCTTGGAGCGTCCCAGGAAATAGGCGATCAGACCAAGCAGCAGCAACGTGCCGCAAAACATTGCCAGGAGTTGAGGGGTCTGCATGGGCGTCTCTCGAAGATCGATGTGCCAGAGGGGTTAGTGACGGTCGAGGCAAATGCGCCGCCTTCCTCTTGAACGTGTACCGGCCGACACTCTTCACGAATGCCGGCCGGCGTGACGGGCCAGTGGCGGTTAGTTCAGGTCGCCAAGCTCGAGAGCAACGTGATCTTCGACAGCGCTGCGGGCGTCGGCGCGCTTGTCTTGCGGTGCCGGAATCAGGCCGATGCCCTTCAGGTAGCCGATGTCGCCGATCATCTGCTCGCTCATGAAGGTGTTGGCATAAGCGGTCATGGCCGGAACGTCATCGGCATGCTGGTTCTTGACGTAGAAGAACAACGAGCGTGAGACGGGATATTCACCGCTGCCGATGGCATCGGGCGTCGGCGCCACGCCGTCGACGTTGGAGCCGATCAGGCTATCGCCGTTCTCTTCGAGGAAGGAGTAGCCGAAGATGCCGAAGGCTGCGGTGTTCTCGGCCAGGCGTTGAACGATCAGGTTGTCGTTTTCGCCGGCATCGATGAAGGCGCCATCGGCACGGATATCGGTGTAGCCCTCACCGCCATAGGCGTCCATGTCCTCGGAGGCCGCTTCCATGACCAGCTCGGCGAAGGCATCACGGGTACCGGACGTGGTAGGCGGACCGTACACGGCAATCTCGCGATCCGGCAGCGAAGCGTCGATGTCGCTCCACTTGGTGTAGGGGTTGTCGACCAGTTCGCCATCGACCGGCACCTTGGCCGCCAGCGCCATGAACAGTTGTTCACGAGTCACGTCCATCGCCTCGTTGGCGGACGACTGGGCAAAGGCGATGCCGTCATAACCGATGAAGGCTTCGGTGATATCGGTCACCCCGTTGGCTTCACAGGTCTCGAATTCGGAAGGCTTCATGCGACGAGAAGCGTTGGTGATGTCAGGAGTATCATCGCCGACGCCGGAACAGAACAGTTTCAGGCCACCACCGGAACCGGTCGACTCGATCACCGGGGTCGGATAGTCGGTGGTGGCACCGAACTCCTCGGCCACATAACTGGCGAACGGGTACACGGTGCTGGAGCCGACGATGCGCACCTGATCGCGGGCCTGGGCAACACCCACCACGCCCATAACGGCTGCAGCAATGGCGGTGGTCTTGAGAATACGATTCATGGAGAAGTCTCCTGGTCATGAAGTGGTCAACCTTCGCGAAACACACAATGACGCACGAAAATGACAACTTCATGACAGCGACGCCTACCTCTCGCGTCCCCTCTCGAGCACGGCCCTGGGCCGCGCTGTGAAGCGGCCCGCTGTGGCCTGCCCGCCAGCGTTCAGGCAGCACGAGCCCGCGGTGGCCGCTTGCCTTCGTTCGGCCTCGCCAGGTCAGGCGACGAACAGACGCTTTCCGGTCAAGGCCAGTCCCCACCCGCGCAGTCCATCAGCCCATCAGCCAAGCAACAGGCCCAGCGCCGCCATGGCGCAGAGCGTCAACGACACCCCCTGCAATAGCCGACGCGGTAGCCGCGGCGCGAGGAGCGCACCGAGGGCATGGCCCATCACCACCAACGGCAGAAAGCTGAGGCTAACGCCGAGCAGCCACCAGGACACCTTGCCGACAACGGCGAGGCTCGCCAGGGTCATCAACGAGGAAATCAGGAAGAAGGCCGCCAGATTGCCGCGCAGCCGCTCCATGGGCATACCATGCATCAACAGCACGATGGGCGGCCCCCCGATGGCGGCCACGGCACCGAAGACACCCGACAGGAATCCGGCGCCGAACAGGCTCGACGCACTCACCGGCAGACGCAGGCGAAACAGCGTCACCACGACGGCGAACAGGACGATCGAGGCGATCAGGACCTCGAGGGTGGCCATTGGGGCGACCAGCAGCAACCAGACCCCGACCAGGGTACCGGGCACCTTGCCGATCAGCGCCATGGAGATATCGGCCATGGCCACCTCGCGATGATAACGACGGACCACCAGGCACGAGACCAGAAAACCGTAAACCACCAACACCACCGGCACCAGGGAAGGCGCCAGCATCAAGATCAGGGGCGCGCCGACCACCGCCATGCCGAAGCCGGTAGTGCGCTGAACGAAGGCACCGAGGGCCAGGACCAGCCCCACCCCCAGCCAGGTAAGCGGACTCAGCTCGCTCCAGGCCCACCATGTCTGCCAACCATCCACTAGCGCCTCACCCATGCTCGCCTCGCGCTTCCGGCTCGCCTGGTGCTTCGGGCTCGTCGCGGGCCAGCAACCGCAACCCCACATTGCCAAGCACCGCCACGGTCAACATGGCGATCACCATGGGCCAGGCCGAATCGATCTCGAAGCCGGTGACCAGCGCCCCCGACAGCGCCGCACAACTGAATTGAATGCTGCCCAACAGCGCCGTGGCGGTAGCACTCATGTGACCGAAGCGTTCGAGCAACGCGGAGATGGCGTTGGGCGAAATCAGGCCGACCACCCCCAGGAACATCATGATCAGTGGCACCACGCTATAAAGCGAGTCGAGCCCTGTGGCCACCAGCACCACCAGCCCAACCGCGGCAACCAACTGGATGGCGAGCCCCAGACGCAGATTCTGCTGGGGAGTGCGTTTTCTCAGCAGGCGGATATTGATCCGATTGGATGAGGCCATCACCACCACGTTGGCACCGAACACAAACGGGTAGACCGCCGGCGACAGACCATAGTGCTGCATGTACAGAAACGGTGACGATGTCACGAAGGCGAAGATCCCGGCAAACGACATCGCCACCGCCAGGATATAGCCCATGGCATGCCGATCGGCGAACACGCTGGCGTAGTTGCGCAAGACCTGGCGCGGCGACGCCACCGGGGAGTCCTTCGGCCGTGTTTCGGGCAGGTAGACACTCAACAACCACATCAGAAAGGCCGCGTAGACAGCCAGGAAGACGAAGATCAGCCACCAGTCGGCGACATACAGCAGCACGCTGCCGACCATCGGAGCGGCCAGGGGCGCCAGCATCAGAATCATGGCCATGGTCGACATCACCTTGGCCGCCTCTCGCCCACTGAAGCAGTCACGCACGATGGCCGCGGAGTTGACCACGCAAGCACCGCCCCCCAGGGCCTGGACGAAGCGCCACACCAGCAGCTCCGACAGCGAGTCCACGGCAATAATGGCGAGGCTCGCCAGGAGGAATACGATCTGGCCAGTCAACAGCACCGGCTTACGCCCAACCCGATCGGACAGTGGGCCACAGAGCAACTGACCGACCGCGAAGCCGACCAGAAACACACTCAACGACAGTTCGGTGCGGTGCACACTGGCGCCAACTGTCTCGGCAAGGGCCGGCATCGCGGGCAAGTAGGCGTCGATGGCAAAAGGCGCCAGGGCCGTGTTGGCCGCCACCAACAAGGCGACGCGCCGGGCATTCAGGGTCACAGGCACTCCGTGAGAAAACGAATAGAAAGCTAATGATACCGCAATTGACCCGGCGCAGGAGGCGACCGGTGGCGAGCCGCCGAACCTCGTGAGAAGGAGCGACGGCCCACCGAGAAGGGGTTCTCCCGAGGCTAGCGACTCGCTGGCACCGGGAACGAGGATGATCAGCGTCGTCGCCGACACCAGTGAGAGACGGTTCCATCGCGGCGAAGGGGCCGCCTGCGCCCTGTATCCTTCATCGGCTTTTTAGACCGCCCCACGGCTTCAGCAGCCTGGGCTCAGGCTGAGCCAGATCGCCGCGACCCGAGAAGGCCCGTAGCGTCGCCGACACGGGGACGCGTCGTCGCAATAGCGACGACATCATGACCCTGGCAGGCGGCGACCGGCCGATCATTTGCCCCGCCCCGGTTCATCGACCGAGACGGCGTCAAGTTAATGCGCGGCGAGGGCCATACGCCGGAGAGGCGCTGGCGCCAGCGATCGAACCTTGGTGGGGCTGGCTGGTGTGCTTGGCTGGTGTCGCTGGCCGGCTGTTTTCACTACCGGCGCTCGTGCTACCCGGCGCCTTTGTACCGGGCCGGCGCCTTTGCACCGGGCCGGCGCCTTTGCACTGGGCCGGCGCCGTGGCGCGCGTCGCTGTTAGGGCTGCGCAGGCCGGTCAACCACCGTTCTTCCGGTTGCCGGCCTGCTGAGCCTCGAGCATTTCCACCAAGGGTTGAAACTGCTCGCGATTATGATCGTTCATGCGCATCAGAATGCGATGGGCTTCGAGGATCCGCTCACGCATGCCTTCCTCGTCGGCGGGCAACTCGGGCAAGGCGGTCAGGGCCTTGGGCTCGGCAATGGGCTGATCCACCAGAGTGAAGAACTGACCGAACCCCATCACCTCGAGCATGCGTTTGACATCGGCGTTATCGGCCACGATGGTCGGCAACTGCTCGAGGCGCCCCTTCAGTGCCATGGCCACCTTGGCCAGAAACCCCAGCGCGGTGGAGTCGACGTTGCTGGCCTCGCGCAGATCGATAATCACCGCCTTCAGGCCCGGCGTATCGGCCAGTTGCTGGGCCTGCTGGTCCAGGGTCGCGCACAGTGTCAGGCGCACGTCCCCACATAACTTGAGGACGAACACGCCGGAGTCGAACGCCGCCTTCAAGCGGCCCTCATGCATTCTCATCGCGAAATCCGCTCACCATCATGATCGTCAGGTCGTCGGGCAGCTCATCGCGCCCCGTGGTGGGGTCGGCAAGCGCCTCTTCATCGCTTGGCAAAATGCCCAAGGCCAGGCTCTGGCGCATATCGTCCAGGGTCTCACTGCTCTCGACCCGGCGGGTCAATTCGTCGAGTCGAGCCTCTAGCGTCTCACCCGGCAAGCATTCCAGAATGCCGTCGGAGCACAGCCATAGCGAAAACTCATCCGGCAAGGCGCAGCCTAGCTGCGGGTAGCTGACCTCGGGAAAGAGGCCCACCGGCATCCCCTCACCAGCGAGTACGCTCACCCCCTGTGCCGTCTTCAACATCGGCATGGGCAGCTGAGCGCCGAGCGAATAGTGCAGATAGCGGCGCCGATGGTCAATGACCCCAACGAACAAGGTGGCGTGCTTGCCGATCCCGGTATCGAGCAACTCCCGATTCAATTGGGCCAGCCAGCGCGGCGCCAGTTGCTCGGGCGACCGGCCATCCCACTCGCTCTGCCAACGATTGGACAGATACTTCAGCAGCACCGTCACGAAAGCCGACGATGCGCCATGGCCGGATACATCGGCAAAGTAGAACAGGGTATAGCGATCGCTATAGGCCTGGATATCGAGAAAATCACCGGACAGGTACAGCGACGGCGCCAACCAGTAGTCGCAACGTATCCCGTTGAAGTCCTGGGGGCGCTCGGGTAACAGGCGACGCTGAATCTGACCACCGGCCTGCTGGTCGAGGCGCAGCATGGCCAGGTGGGTCTCGAGGCTTTCGTTAAGCTCGGCCAGGCGCTGGCGGTCCGCCTCGCGTTCGGCGGCCAGGCGGTTCACCTCGACGACCCGGCGAATCATCCGGCGCAACAAGTGGGCGTGGCGCAACGGATCGACCACGTAATCGACCAGCCCCACGTCCACGGCCTTGAGGAGATCCTCATCGCGGCGATCCGCACTCACCACCAGGGTCGGCCAGCGCTCCGCCAGGGCCGCCCAGGCAGCGCCCGGGACCGCCCGGGAGTGAGCCACCACCAAGGCGATACCTTCGGGCAATTCCTCGACCTGCTCGACGGCAAACACCGCCAGACCGTCACGGGCTATCGCGTCTACCAGAGCATCGCGATGCTCTCCCGGCGAATCGATGACGCCGATCAGTGGCTTGGCAGGATGCATGGCGTCATGGCGTTTTGTCACTCCTCGAAGGCGTCTTCGTCGAAGTCGAAGTCGTCATTGATGAAGGTATCTTCCCCAGCATCCCCGTCATTCACCTCGAAGCGACGGCGTTGTATCCAGGCGTCACGAATGAAGCTATAGCGATCGCCGCGGATCAGATCTTCCTGATCGAGCAGGCTCGCCCTGGCGTCGAGAATCTCCAGGCCACGCAGGGAATAGCGGACCGTGTCGTCTTCGACATACGTCAGCGGATAGGTGTACCAGTCTACCGGCAAGCCGGCGGTGTCGCGCACGGTGCTCGGTCCGAGCAGCGGCAGCACCACGAAGGGCCCCTCGCCCACGCCCCACACCGCGAGGGTCTGACCGAAGTCTTCCCTGTCGGCGAGGAAGCCGGCATGGGTAGCCGGGTCCAGCAGACCGCCGAGACCGAAGGTCGTGTTCATCAAAAAGCGCGTCGAGGCGAGACCGGCGTTGCCCGGCTTGCCCTGCAGCAGACTGTTGAACGCGGTACGAATCTCGCCGAGGTTATCGAAGAAGTTGCTGACGCCCTTCTCCAACGGATCCGGCGTGACGTAACGGTAGCCCTGGGCCGCCGGCTTCAACGCGTATCGATCCAGCACATCATTGAAGGCGAACACGCGGCGGTTGAATCCCTCCCAGGGATCCGCCGGGTTCGGCTCTGTGGCGACTGAGCTACTGGCACAGCCGCCGAGTCCCACCACCACCGCCAGGGCCACTGCACCGCCCCAGAGCCCCTTGCGAGCACTGATCAACCCTTGTGGATTCATCGTTCGACTGCCTCCCTTGCCTTTCCTTGTCACGATCGTTTTGTGGGTACCCAAGCGTTCGGCCCTCAACAGCGACGCACCACCACGCAGCCGGCACTGTATCCCGCACCAAACGAACACACCACCCCCACCGCCTTGGCGGGCATATCCTGGTGGTGCAGGTGGAAGGCGATGATAGAGCCCGCCGAGCTGGTATTCGCGTAACGATCCAGGATGATCGGGGCTTGATCTGGAGCAGGATCCTGGCCAAGCACTCGCCGAGCGATCAGGTCGTTCATGTGGCGATTGGCCTGGTGTAGCCACAGCCGAGCCACGGCCGAAGGGGCGAGGTCCAGGCTATCCAAGTGGTCACGAATCAACTGCGCGACCATCGGACAAACCTCCTTGAACACCCGCCGCCCCTCCTGGACGAACAGTTTGTCCAGGGCCTGCGGGTCGGCGTCGGTGACCCGATTGAGAAAGCCCGAGTTGTTGCGAATGGCGTTGGAAAACTGGGTCACGAGGCGCGTTCCCAGCACTTCAAAGCGCGTCTCGCTCACCGCCACGTCATCGGCTTCCAGCACCAAAGCGGTACAGGCGTCACCGAAGATGAAGTGACTATCACGATCTCGGAAATTGAGGTGCGCCGAACATATCTCGGGATTGACCACCAGCGCTCGTCGGGCAGAGCCTGCCCGGATAGCATTGGCGGCGGTTTCGATGGCGAAGGTCGCCGAACTGCAGGCAACGTTCATGTCGAAGGCGTAGCCGCCGGCGCCGAGCCGCTGCTGAAGTTCCACCGCCACCGCCGGATACGGTCGTTCGAGGTTGGAACAGGCGACGATGACAAGATCGATACCCGCCGCCTCGACGCCAGCATGCTCGAGCGCCTCGCGAGCCGCTACCAGGCCCATCTCGCACTGAATACCGGGGGCCTCATTGTCCCGCTCGTCCAGACGGGGGCGCATGCGTTCGATATCGAGAATGCCTTCGGCATCAAGCACGTAACGACTCTCAATCCCCGAGGCCTTGACGATAAACTCGCTGCTCGAATGGGCCAGCGGCGCCAGCTCACCGGCCTCGATCGCCTCGCTGTTGCGAGTATTCTCGGCATCGACGAAGGCGTTGTAGGAAGCCACCAAGGTGTCGTTATCGATGGCATTCGGGGGGGTGTACAGGCCACTGCCGGTGATCACCACTGTCATGCTGTTCTCCTCTAGGCGACGCAACCAGGTGCCCCAACCTCTCATTCCGGCGCCGTGTCAAGGCGCCCTGTTACAGCGTCAGATTCAACCGCTGTGGCCACTCGCCACGCCGGCTGCTGCTCCGCTCGTCACGCCCTCGGGGGGCGCCGGGTCCTGGCGATGATCGCCCGGGACGATAGATGCTGCTTATTCTACGACGTGTCGCCTACCCCCGCCCGGTCAATTCGGCCCAGCGCTTCTCCAGTCGCTTCTCCGAGACCGGCATTGCCGTACCCAACTGCTGCGCAAACAGCGACACCCGCAGTTCCTCGATCCACCAACCGAACTCGACCAGGGCGGGATCTTCCACCCCGCCGCGGCGTTCGGCCTCGCGCCGAGCGGCCAGCCGTGCTTCCAGGTGCTGCACCGTCTGCATGTGCATCTGATCGCGCATACGCTCTCGCGGGGCCTTCTCCAGGCGCACCAACGCGGCCTCCATATAGCGCGGATAGGCCTGTAGCCACTGGCCTGCCTCGGTGACGAAGCCCGGGTGGACCAGGCGCTGCATCTGGGCCTTGAGATCACTGTATACCAAGGCCAGGGACAGGCTGAGATTGCCCTTCAACGCCTTGGTCACCGCCAGATGCCCTTCGAGTGCTCGCTTGAGAACGTCCGTCAACGCCTCGGCGTGGGGCAGCAGCTCACCGGCCACCGCCTCGAGCCGCTCGCTCAGGGCGTCACTCGAGCGCGGCAAGGGATCCACCGCCACCACCTGCGTGAACACCGCCTTGACCACATCATCGGTCAGCGACCGCTTGCTGCCTACCTTGGCGAACAGAAGTGCACAGGTCGACAGCCCCTTTAACCGTTCGATGGCCTTGACCTGATCCGGCAGACGCACCATGGCGGCCTTCACCACACCGCCACGATGCCCCTCGCGTGCCTTGTCAGGATGATCGAACAGCTCGAGGCGCAAGGCGCCGCCGTCTGCAACCAGCGCCGGATACGCTTCGACGCGAATGCCCGCCTGGGTGGTGACCCGGGACTCGGCCAGGGCCTCCCGCGGGAAGTCCTCGACGCTGTCGGCCTGCTCTACCGAGCGGGCCAGTGCCCGAGCCCCTTCTCCGGCGGCGGCTTCAAAGCGCCGCTCGAGCTCCCGGGGATCGCGCCCCTGCCCCAGCACCTTGCCGTCATGGTCGACCACCTTGAGGTTCATGATCAAATGCGGCTCGAGCTGGTCCAGGCGCCAATCATCCGGATGCAGACGCACCCCGGTCTTGATGCGCAGGAACTCACCGAGGGCCTCGGTCAGACCGCCTTCCCCCGGCACCAGCGCATCGAGAGCGGCATCGACCCAGTCCGGGATCGGCACCACCTGGCGTCGAATGGGCTTCGGCAGCGACTTCAGCAGCGCAATGCACTTGTCACGCAACAGCCCCGGCACCAGCCACTCCAGCCGCGCGGCGGAAAGCTGCGGCAGCATCGCCGCCGGCACCGTCATGGTCACGCCGTCGTCGTCGGCACCGGGGGCAAAATGGTAAGCCAGCGGAAAACGCACGCCGCCGAGGTGGAGTTCGTCCGGATACTGGTTCCCGGTGACGTCCTCGGTACCACGCGCCAGCAACGCCTGGCGGTCGAATTGAAGCAACGTCGGGTCGTCCTGCTCGGCCTTGCGCCGCCAGGCCTCGAACCCCTTGCCGTTGATGATGCCGTCCGGCACCCGGGCGTCATAGAAATCGAACAATGCCTCCTCGTCGACCAGGATATCGCGCCGCCGGGCGCGATCCTCCAGGTCGACGACCTCGTCCACCAGGGCGCGGTTGTGGGCGAAGAACTCCCCCCGGGTGCGAAACTCGCCTTCGACCAAGGCCCGACGGATAAACAGCTCCCGCGACTCCTGTGGCGCGATCGGGCCATAGTGGACCTTGCGCCGCGTCACGATGGGCAAGCCAAACAGCGTGACCTGCTCGAAGGCCACCACCTGGGCCCGCTTCATTTCCCAATGCGGCTCGCTATAGGCTCGCTTGACCAGGTGACCGGCCAGCGGCTCGATCCATTGCGGGTCGATGCGAGCCGCCGTACGCGCAAACAGCCGTGACGTCTCGACAAGCTCCACCGCCATCAGCCACTTGGGGGATTTCTTGGAAAGCCCCGAGGCGGGGTGCACCATGAACTTGCGATTGCGCGCGCCGAGGTACTCGCGATTCTCGGTCAGAGTACCGAGATGCGACAACAGCCCCGTCAACAGGGCCTGATGCAGTAGCGCCGTGCTCTTGCGCCGGGCCTCGCGATCGGCATCACCTTCGTGCTTGCCCTGCTGCCCGCCAGTCGTTGCGCCGGAGGCAGAAAGCGTTGCGCCGAAGGCAGAAGGCTCGGCACCCTCCTCGCGGGGCGCCGGCGGTGGCACCTCGATATCCATGTCGCGCAACACCTGGCGCAGCTGGCGGAAGGTATCGTGCCATTCGCGCAGGCGCACATAGTTCAAGTAGTGGTCGCGACACCAGCGCCGAATGCGGTTGCCGGAAAGTTCGTCTCGGGCGGCCTCGAAGCCATGCCACAGGTTCAAGAGCGCAACGAAATCGGAGTCCGGGTCCTGCCAGCGGCGATGGGCCTGATCGGCCGCCTCGCGTTTATCCGCGGGCCGGTCCCTGGGGTCCTGTACGGCCAGCGCCGAGACGACGATCAATACCTCGCGCAGGGCGCCGAACTCTTCGCCCGCCAGCACCATGCGAGCGAGCCTGGGATCGATCGGCATTCGTGCCAGGCGACGGCCCGATGCCGTGATGCGGCTGGCGTCATCGACGGCGCCAAGCTCGTACAACAGCCGAAAGCCATCGGTGACGAAACGCGAATCGGGTGGGTCGACGAAGGGGAAGGCTTCGATGTCGCCAAGCTTCAACGACAGCATCGACAGGATCACCGAAGCCAGGTTGGTGCGGCGGATCTCGGGGTCGGTGAACTCGGGGCGCGAGAGGTAATCGTCTTCATCATACAGACGAATGCACACCCCCTCGGCGACACGACCGCAGCGGCCCTTGCGTTGATTGGCACTGGCCTGGCTGATCGCCTCGACCGGCAGGCGCTGGATCTTGGCCCGGTAGCTGTAGCGGCTGATGCGCACCAAGCCGGGATCGATGACGTAGCGGATACCCGGCACCGTCAGCGAGGTCTCGGCGACGTTGGTCGACAACACGATGCGACGGCCACTGTGGGAGGCGAAGACGCGATTCTGCTCGGCGTTGGAGAGACGCGCGTATAGCGGCAGAATTTCGGTGCTTTTCAAATCGGCGCGGCGTAGAACATCCGCGGTTTCGCGAATCTCACGCTCACCGGGCAGGAACACCAGAATATCCCGCGGACCATGGAACCAGCGCTTCTCGCGCTCGATGGACTCGATCTCCTCCACCGCATGGAGAATGCCCTCGGACAGCGTGCGGTCGTCTTCGTCCTCGGCTTCACGCATCAGCGGGCGGTAGCGCACGTCGACCGGATAGGTACGCCCGGACACTTCCACCACCGGCGCGGGACGACGCTCACCGTCACTGCCCGCCAAGGCAAAGTGCTGACTGAAACGTTCGACGTCGATGGTCGCCGAGGTGATGATGACCTTAAGGTCGTCGCGACGATCGAGCAGGCGCTTGAGATAACCGAGCAGAAAATCGATGTTCAGGCTGCGCTCATGGGCCTCGTCGATGATCAGGGTATCGTAGCGTCGCAAGTCCGGATCGTGGCGCGTCTCGGCCAGCAGGATGCCGTCCGTCATCAGCTTGACCAGGGTGGTATCGTTGGTCTGGTCGCTGAAACGCACCTGATACCCGACCTGCTCACCGAGGCTGACCTGCATCTCTTCGGCCAGGCGCGAGGCCACGGATCGCGCGGCCAGGCGCCGTGGTTGCGTGTGGCCGATCAGGCCGCGCCGTCCGAGCCCCATCTCCAGGCACAGCTTGGGTAGCTGGGTCGTCTTGCCCGAGCCGGTCTCGCCGGCCACGACCACCACCTGGTGGGACTCCAGTGCCTTCAGGATGTCGTCGCGCCGAGCCGCCACCGGCAGCGCCTCGGGGTACTCCAGATGGACGCGAGAGCCGCGCCGACGCTCGGCGAGGTCGAAAGACCGGTGTACCTGGCCCTGTAGCTCTTTCAGCCCCCGGTCCACCGGCTTGCCGTCCCGGGCGCGCCGGACGAGCCCCGCCACGCGCTTGGCCAGGGTAGGACGATCGCGCAGCATGACCCGATCGAGCTGTGCATCGAGCTCGCGCAGGGTCGCAAGGTCGTCTGGGCGTGTCGGGATCGAAGTCGGAGAGGTATCGGTGCTCACGTCGGAAACTGGGGCTCCAGAAGGGGAATGCCGCGCCCGCCGAAAGTGGCGCGCGCATAAACGATGACGATCCGCATCGTCACGATACGGATCGTCCATTGTAACGCTCGGCGGCGGGTCTCGGCCAATTGGCACCGGCCCCGGCAATGCCCGCACCGGACGCCGGGATGTCCAGGCACTAACGCCTCGGCCCAAGCCCAGTCACGATAGCCCCGTCACGCAGCGATAGCCCAGCGCCCGCCCGTCAGTCCTGGGCCTTGGCCGTCGACGCCTGTGCCGATTCGTCGCGCAACTGGCGACGCAACACCTTGCCCACGTTCGTCTTCGGCAACTCATCCCGGAACTCGATCACTTTCGGCACCTTGTAGGCCGTCAACTCCTTCTTGCACCAGGTACGCAGCGCCTCCGCCGTCAACTCCGGATCCTTGGACACCACGAACAGCTTGATCACCTCGCCACTGGCCTCATCGGCAACGCCGACCGCACAGGACTCGGTGACATCAGGATGGGTCGCGACCACATCCTCGATCTCGTTGGGATACACGTTGAAGCCCGACACCAGGATCATGTCCTTCTTGCGATCGACGATGCGCACGTAGCCATCGTCCTGAATCACGGCGATGTCTCCGGTGTGGAAGAAGCCATCGGCATCGATCACCTTGGCCGTCTCGTCGTCCTTGTTCCAGTAACCCTTCATCACCTGGGGGCCGCTGACGCACAGCTCGCCAGGCTCACCGACCGGCGCCTCGGAGCCGTCGGCGTCGGTCACCTTGAGCTCGGTGCCGGCGACGGGACGACCGATGGTGCCAAGCTGAATCGCATCGACCGGATTGAAACTGACGATAGGGGACGTCTCGGTCAGGCCATAACCCTCGGCCACCGGGCACCCGGTCACTTCCTCCCAGCGATTGGCGACCGCCCGGGTCAGCGCCATGCCTCCGGAGATGGTCAAGTGCAGGCGAGAAAAGTCCAGATCGCGGAAATCCTCACGATTGCACAGCGCATTGAACAACGTATTGAGGCCGACGAAGCCGGAGAACGGCGTCGCCTTGAGCTCCTTGACGAAGGCGTCCAGATCGCGTGGATTGGTGATCAACACCGAGTGATTGCCGACGTCGAGCATGAACAGGCAATTCACCGTGAAGGTATAGATGTGATAGACCGGCAGCGGCGCGATCACGACCTCGCGGCCCTCGTCCAAGCCCGCGCCAATCGCCCTCTTGGCCTGCAGCATGTTGGCAACCAGGTTGCGATGGGTCAGCATCGTGCCCTTGGCAAGGCCGGTGGTGCCCCCGGTGTACTGCAGCACGGCCAGGTCGTCGGGCTTGCCATCGACATCCTGGTGGGACAGCCCGCCGCCCTTGGCGAGGGCCGCGCGAAACGCCACCGCCCGAGGCAGCGAGTAGCGGGGCACCATCTTCTTGACGTACTTGACGACGAAGTTGATCAACGGACGCTTGGGGAAGCCGTGCAAGTCGCCGATCTGAGTGACCAGCACATGCTCGATATCGGTCTTGTCGAGAATCCGCTCGAGCTTGTCGGCCATGTTGGCCAGGATCAGCACCGCCTTGGCCCCGGAGTCCTTGAACTGGTGGGTCATCTCCCGCTCGGTGTAGAGCGGATTGGTATTGACCACTACCAGCCCGGCGCGGATGGCGCCGAAGACCGCCACCGGGTACTGCAACAGGTTAGGTAGCTGAATGGCGATGCGATCGCCGGGTTCCAGGGAGGTCTCATGCTGAAGCCAGGCCGCGAAGTCGCCGGAAAGGCGATCCAGGTCGGCATACGTCAGCGATTGCCCCATGCACGAGAAAGCGATGTTCGACGCGAAACGCTCCACCGAGGAGCGAAAGATGTCCATCACCGAGTGGTAATCATCCAAGCCCTCCAAGGGCGGTCCCTGGATCCGATTCTCGCTGGCGTGCGCACTCATGGGCGTTCTCCGTCATCTGCGGCGACCTCAGGCCACCCTCGTTATTGTCCCTGGCTACCATAGCCTAGCCGCGCCAAGACTGTAATACGCGTGATTTAAACTTTCGTTTCAAACCGCACACTCCCAAGCGCTGGACCCCGACCACACCACTGCCAGGGCGCTACTCGTCGGCGGCCAGAAAACGGGCCTCGATGGCACCGTCACGCCACACCAGAAGCTCCCCGGGCACCATCTTCACCCAACGTTCGTTGTCGGTGAGTGGCGCCGTGGCCAACACCGAGACCACGTCGTTCGGCGTCGTATGCTCGACGAAGTTGACCACCATCTCGGCGTCAGACAGGTTGGCTTCGCCGAAGGGCGCGCAGCGAGTGATATGGGCGAGCTTGGTTGAGCAATAGGTATACAGATACTCGCCATCGGCCAGCAGCAGGTTGAAGACGCCAAGCCCGCGCAAACGCTCACACAGCTCATGCAGGGTCTGCCACATCGCCTGACGGTCCGCCGGGGGCTCGGGATAGTGGCGACGCAGCTCGCCGAGCAACCAGCAGAAGGCATGCTCACTGTCGGTAGTCCCGACCGGGCGATAGGTCGACAGTGGCAAGGCCTCCCAGCCCTCGAGCTGACCGTTGTGGGCATAGCACCAGGGCTGCCCCCACATTTCTCGAGTGAAGGGGTGGGTATTGGCCAGTCGAACGCCGCCGACATTGGCCTGACGGATGTGGCTGATGACGATATGCGACTTGATCGGGTACTCGCAGATCAAGCGTGCGATACGCGAGTTGACCGACGGGTGTGGATCACGAAAGTCGCGGTAACCGCCTTCTTCATAGAAGGCGATCCCCCAGCCATCGCGATGCGGACCGGTGCCGCCGCCACGGTGCAGGAAGCCGGTGAAGCTGAAGCAGATATCGGTAGGCACATTGGCGCTCATGCCTAAAAGCTCACACATGCGGTTCCTCCCGTACCTCGGACGCACCACGCCGGCGACGCCACACCATCACCACCACGAGCAGCATCAGCACCGCGCCTATCGCCAGCCACACCCGCGGGTCGCGCTTAGCCGCCGCGGTGGCCTCGGAGAGCCCCGGACGCCCCGCCTGCCACCACTCGATGACCTTTTCGGGCCCTTCGTTGACCAACGCCACGAAGCGATCGGCCAGCGCGTCACCGGTATCGGTCTCGACCTCGTCGCCAGCGTCGGCCTCACCGAATCGCTCGCCGGTCAGGGTCGGCCCCGCGGCGGCGCGATCGATGCCCACGCTGCCATCGGCATTGAGCCATACGGTGGGCAGCGAGAAGCGCTGCTCGACGCCATCCAGGGTCGCCACGGCGCTGATTTCCAGGGGCTGGCGGACCTCCTTGTCCAGTGCCGGGATCACGACCTCCCAGCGCTGGCGACCGGTGGCGTCGACGCTCACCGCCTGACCCAGGAGGTCGGCCTCGAGGCGAGTGTTTTCCTGATTCAGCCGCGGATGCTCGGCGGCCAGCAGAACCCGGTTGCCATCGTCGCTCAACGCCGTGCCGATGGAGGGCAGGATATTGACGGCCTGAACCCGCTGGCGATGGAACCCCTCGCCCTGGGCATCGATGACCAGGCGCGCGTTTCCGGTGGCCGCCGGCGCCGGCAACCGGCCACGAAAACGCTCTCCGTCGGCGCTCAAGGTGGTGGTAACGGGGGTCGATAGCTCGTCCCCATCGAGGGTGGCCGTGATGCTGAGCCGCTCAGGCAGGGCCGGGGCCGGCGATGACTCGTCGCCCTCGCTGGTGATCCAGGCCTCCAGCGGCACCTCGAAGCCGGTATACAGCGTCGTGGGCAGCGCCCCGGTGTCCAGACGCCGGGCGCCGGAGACGGTGATGCGGCTGTTGGACCCGACCGGCCCCTCGATACGCCACTCACCCGAGGCGGGGTCGGGCACGCGAATCAAGTCAAAGCGCGGCTCATGACGCCAACTGACCTCGGGGGGCGCCGTCTCGGCGCTATAGCGCGTGCCATCCGGGGCAATCAGGGTCACTTCCCCCTGGTCGGGTTCATGGAAGACCAACGCCGAGAAGCCGTCGACGCTGTCGTCGATGGAGAAAGCGCCGTCGTCCAACGGCACCTGGTCGGCGGGGAAGATGCGCTCGACGATGTCGAGGAAGGCCCCCAGCAGCGCCTCTGGCGATTCGACCACCGCAGCCAGGCCGCCGGTCTGCTGTGCCAGGCTCTCGACCAGCGCTACGTCGGCGTCTTCGGAGAAGGCGATGGCATGAATGGCTACGCCCTGATTGGCCAGGTCCGGGACCATGGCGTCCAGCAGGCGCTCACGGGACGCCACATCGATCGCCGGCTTGTCACCGCGCGATGGCGACAGGTCCACCACGCCATCGGTCACCAAGACCAGATGGCGCCAGCCATCGGCGTTGGCGGCGACGGCCTGCCTCAGCGCCGCCTCGATATCGGTATACTGCTGGTAGTCCTCAAGCGCCGGCGGCAGGGCCAGCGCCTGTTCGCGCCAGCGGGCGTCCACCGACGCCAACGGCAGCGGGTTATCGACGCTCTCGCCGAAGGTCCAGATACCGGCATTGACCCCTTGTGGCAACAGGGCCACCAGCATGTCGAGCGCGCTACCCGCCAGGCGATTGGGATCGTTGGCCTTCATGCTACCGGAGACATCGACCACGACCCGAACGTCGGGGTTCTCGCTGAAGGTGCCGTCAACGCCGGAGCCGGCACTGCCAGACGCAGCGGGCTGCGCCGACTGTTGCGCCTGGACAGCGGGCAGCGACAGAAGCAGCAACACGGCCAGGCCTACCCGCAGCCCCAGTCTCGCTCCCCTCCGCCGCCACCGCCGTCTTGTCGCCTGATCATCGCCCATGGGGGCTCCTTAGCCGAGCACCGGTTCGCGGCGTTTATCGCCATTCCGGGGCTTGGGTGCCTGTTCGTCCTCACGACGAGCCTCGCGACGAGCCTCCTCGGCCTTGCGCACACGGCGGCGATGGCCGAGCCACCACAGCAGCAGCCCAAAGCCTGCGCCGAGACCGGCGCCGAGAGCCGCCAGGGTAGCCGCCGGCACCAGCACGCCGGTGCTGCCGTCGAGCAGGGCCACCCCAGCCACCAACACCGCGGGCGCTTGCCCGTGGTAGACCTGGCCCTCCTCCACCAGCGGCAATTCGAACGCCGAAGGCATCCACATCAATCCGGCCACCGCCCAGGTCAGCACCAAACGAGGGAGACGGGGCAAAAAGGCCAGCCCAAGGTAGCCAGTCACCAGTACCACCAGCGACAATACGCCGTAGACTGTCCACAGCAATGACATTGAATCCGAGATCAGCATCGGTTCCTCACTTGATGGTGCATCCAGAGACGCACATGACGATAATTTTCCAGAGTATGGTACATCTCGCACCATGAAAGCACAGCCGCCAAATCACGCCCAAAGCACGCAGCGCCATCAGCCAGGCCTGTCGACCCCGTCGGACTTCCGCCGCCCAGAGGATCCCGAGTGGCATTGGCTCGAGGATCGCGACGACGGCCGGGTCCAGGAGTTTCTCCACGCGGCCAACGCCTCTTCGGATGCCTGGTTCTCCCCGCTGGAGCCTTTGGCCGAGGCACTCTATCAAGGGCATCTGGCCCGCCGAGAGCTCGCGGTCAAGGGCCTGGCGACGCGTCTTGACCATTTCACCGTGTGGAGCGAAACCGCCGCCGACGCCGACTATCCACAGTGGTGGCGCCACCCCAACGACGCCGCCGAGGCCAGCGAGTGCTTTCTCGACCTGGAGGCCAGGGCTCGTGCCCAGGCCTTCCTCGAGCTCGGCGACATGGCCCTCTCGCCCGACGAGCAGTGGCTGGCCTGGACCGAAGACACCCAGGGCGATGAGACCTACACCCTGCACCTGAAGCGGCTCCCCGACGGAGAGCCGCTGGCGCTGCTCGACCAGCTTGGTGCCGAATTGTGCTGGGCAGAAGACGGCACCACGCTGCTGTTCACCCGCTATGACGCCACCCAACGCCCGGACAGCGCCTGGCGCCTGCCGCTGAGCCTCGCGCCCGACGGTGGCTGCCGTGCCGGAGACCCCGTGCTGGTCTGGCGCGAAGCCGATCCCGAGTTCTGGATCGGTCTCGGCAAGACCCGCTCACGCCAGTGGCTGCTGATCGAGTCCGCCTCCAAGGACACCAGCGAGAGCCATCTGGTTCCCGCCGATCGCCCCGCCACCCCGCCACGCTGCTTTCAGCCGCGCAGCGCCGGCGTGGAATACGCCCTCGATCATCGTCCGGGGCACTTCTACATCCTGCATAACCAGGATGCCGTTCACTTCCAGCTCGACGTCGTCGCCGAAGGCGGCCTCGGTGGCGAGGGGCAGCGCAAGACATTGGTCCCGCATCGCGAAGAGGTCACCCTGGAGGGCGTTGACGCCTATGCCTGGGGCCTCGTCGTCGGCGAGCGCGATCATGGGGAAGCCCAGGTCTCGCTGCGCCGGGTGGAGTTCGATGCCGCGGGCGACATCATCACCGACGACACGCTGCCCACGTCCGCGGGGCCGCTCTCCGTCGGCCTTGGCGACACACCGCACTTCGACGCTCGGGTGCTGCGCCTGCGCGAAGAATCCTTCACCACACCGGCCAGCTGGTGGTCGCTAGACCTCGACAGCGGTGACCGCAAGCTGCTCAAGCAGGCCCCGCTGCATGGCGACCTTGGCCCCGCTGACCTGGCCTGCGACCGCCTCTGGGCTATCGCCCACGATGGCGAGCGGGTGCCGGTCTCGGTCGTGCGCCGCGCCGACCTGGTCGGCCAGGCACTGCCGACGCTGCTCTATGGTTACGGCGCCTACGGCGAGGCACTGGATCCATGGTTCTCGGCGGCGCGCCTGGAACTGCTGGCCCGCGGAGTCGCCTTCGCCGTGGCCCACGTCCGTGGTGGTGGCGAGCGCGGCGAGCCCTGGTACCTGGCCGGCAAGCTCGAACACAAGCCCAACAGCTTCCACGACTTCCTCGCCGCACGAGACACCCTGGTCGACCAGGGACTGGCAGACGCGGAGCGCATCGTCGCCTACGGGGCGAGTGCCGGCGGCCTGCTGGTCGGCGCCAGTCTCAACCTGGCTCCGACGGCCTTCTGTGCCGCGGTGCTCGACGTGCCCTTCGTCGATGTGTTGCGCACCATGGAGAACCCGGATCTACCGCTGACCACCGCCGAATACACCGAATGGGGCAACCCCGAGGATCCTCGTGATGCGCGGCGGATCCGTGACTACTCGCCGCTGGACAATCTCGCCGCCCGCGACTGGCCGACGGTGTTCCTGCAGGGCAGCTGGCACGACACCCGTGTGCCCTACTGGGAGCCGGCCAAACTCTACGCACGGTTGGCGCAGGCGAACGCCGAGACGCCCTCACTGTCCAATCGCCCAGTGCTGTTGCGCACGGACATGGAATCGGGTCATGGCGGTGCGTCCGGGCGCTTCAAGGCCTGGCGCGACGGCGCTCGCCAGGACGCCTTCATTCTCTGGGCCCTGGGCTTGAGTGACGGCGCCGGGCCGCCCCGGACCTAACCGGGCCTGGGGTTGCACGAACGGGGCTTGAACAGACTGGCCTGACCACCATCAACCAGTCGCTACCTCGCGCGCGACCCGGCAAGACCCGGCGATTGCCATGCCCAGGCGCGGCGTTACCGGGACGAACAAGGGCCAAGGCGTGATTTAGGGCATGCTAAAATAAGCCAGCCCGGTCCACTGCCCTCCCGCTCCGTGGTGTCGGCACACCCTGCCAACGGAACCCCGCGGCGGGGGGCAGCAGCGGACTCGCCATGGCCCCCGGATTCAGCACCGCCGCCGACCTTAAAGCGGCGGCAAGACGCAAGATGCAAGACACACAGCGCCGCCTACCCAAAGGAGTTTTGATGAACGCCAAGCCCATGCTCGCCCTGACCGCCGCCCTGTGGCTCGGTACCAGTCTCAGCGCTTGCTCCGACGGCGACGACGACAGCCAGGAAGCCGCCGCCAATAGCGGCCAGTCCCAGTCCCAGAGCGCCGAGGACAGCGGCCAGCCAGCCCAGGTGGACGCCGCCGTCGCCACCGACCCCGACGCGAAGGCCGAGCCCGCGGAGGAACCTGATGCGGACGCCGATGCCGAGAACCGAGCGGAGGATTCCACCGAAGAGCCCACAGAAGACGCTCCCGCCCAGGCGTCAGATGAGCGCACCAAGGCACTGGAAGACGCGCTGCGCACCAACTTCGATCCGCAACTCGGCGAAGTGCGCTACCTGCTTGGCTGGGCGGACCTCAACGACGACGCCAGCGACGAGGCCATCGTCCACGTGGTCGGACCGATGGTCTGCGGCACCGGTGGCTGCGATACCCTGGTCCTGCAGGCCCAGGATGACACCTATCGGGTCATCAGCGCCCTCGCCACCACCGAGCCGCCGATTCATCTCGGCAGCGAATCCCACAACGGCTGGCAGGACCTGCTCGTCACCCGCCGTGGCGACGATACGGCTCGGGAAGACGTCGTGGTTCGCTTCGACGGCGATGCTTACGTCGAAAGCGACGCGAGCGCCGGTGCCGAAGGCCAGCGGTTGATCGCTCCTTTCGAGAGCATGGAAGACGCGACGCCGCTGTTTACCGGCGCCGGTGATGGCACCACGCCCGGTTCGTCCGAGGCGCCTGATGAGGAAGAAGGCAGCACGGCAGAGCCCACCGAGACGCCAGACGAGGCGAGCGCAGGCGACGAGGCCGCCCTGGCCTCCGACGCCGAGCGTACCGCCCCAGGCGAGCAGGACGACGACGCGGCAACCCCTGACGCCGATCGCGAGCAAGCGACCGAAGGCGACGACCCCCAAACGGGCTCCTGATCGCCACCCGGTGCGCGCCGCCGGAAGGCCTGCACCGTCGCGGCTCGCAGGCCCCGGTACGCTCCGAGGGCGCTCATCGTCCGCTCAAGCACAGGGCCGCGCCAGTCGAGGCGCGGCCCTGTCGAGGTCGAGTACAGCGGGGGTCGAGCGCAGCGGGGGTCGAGTGCAGCGGGGGGCGAGTGCAGCGGGGGTCGAGTGCAGCGGGGGGCGAGTGCAGCGGGGTGGTACTGGCGTCTCGACGCTCTCTCACCCCCCC